>JBPCOF010000254.1:0-6267 GCA_051000515.1 Geodermatophilaceae bacterium | reverse complement strand
TGCACCGAAACCAGGGCTGGAATCGCAAGCTCGCGCACGTCAGCGAATGTAGCCGCACGCGGCCAGCGGTTCGTCGATGGCAGGCTGGGGGCGTGCCGACGGTCGATCTGGTCGACGAGAGCTATCTTCGTGCGCCGGTCGAGCGGGTCGCATCGGTCGTGCACGACGAGGGCCGCTGGGTCCGGTGGTGGCCAGAACTGCGCCCGGTCGTGTTCATGGATCGCGGTGCTGCCGGGATCCGCTGGAACATCACCGGCGCGCTGGTCGGCAGCATGGAGATCTGGCTCGAGGCATACGTTCCGCCGATGGACGGAGTGCTGCTGCACTTCTACCTGCGCGCCGACCCGACCGCAGCCGGCTCGACGACCGAGCCGGCGCCGCTGTCCGGGCGGGCCGCCACCGCGGAATCCGTACGGTGGGCCAGGGCCAACAAGGTCAACCTCTGGAACCTCAAGGACGAGATGGAGGCGGGGCTTCGCCGAGTGGGCAAGGCGGGGCAACCGTGAGACCTAGGGGGACTTTCTCCGGAGAAAGTCACTTCTGCCGGCCCGCAGACCGCACATTCTCCGGAGAAAGTGCGGTGGAACGGGGATGAGGCTGCACCTGGTAAGCGATGTGCATGGGGCCGTCGAGCCGCTACGACGGGCCGGCCAGGGTGCCGACGCGCTGATCTGCCTCGGCGATCTGCTCTGCTTCATCGACTACTTCGACCACGACGCCGGCGTCTTCGGGACGTTGTTCGGCCCGGACGCTGTCGCCCGGCTGGTCGAGCTACGTACCGCCGGCAACTTCGACGAGGCGCGGGCCTGGTCCCGCTCGCTGTGGGCCAGCCTTCCCGACTCGAGGACCGCGATGGACGAGGCGATCGACGGGCAGTACGCAGATTTGTTCGCCGCCATGCCGACACCGACGTACGCGACCTACGGAAACGTCGACATCCCCGACCGTTGGGCCGAGTACGCGCATTCCGGTGTCCAGATCCTCGACGGTGAGGTCACCGAGATCGGCGGTCTGCGGTTCGGTTTCGTCGGTGGCGGGCTGCAGACACCGATGCGGACGCCGTACGAGATCTCCGAAGATGCCTACGCGGTCAAGGTCGCCGCACTCGGACCGGTGGACGTGCTGTGCGCCCACATCCCGCCCGCCGTACCGGAACTGACCTACGACGTCGTGGCCCGCCGACTTGAACGGGGCAGCCTGGCTCTGCGCGAGGCGATCCTGGAGCACCAGCCGGCGCTGGCGTTCTTCGGGCACGTCCATCAACCGCTGGCCGGACGGTTCCGGATCGGTCGTACGGAATGTGTCAACGTCGGGCATTTCGCTCGTACGAAGGTGCCCTACGTCCTGAACGTGTGACGGCCGGGGCGTCAGTAGTCTTTGGCCATGGCCGATCAGTCCGAGCAATCCATCGAGATCACCGCATCCGCGGCGGACATCATGTCGGTCATCGGTGACTTCGAGTCCTATCCGGAGTGGACCGGCGCGGTCAAGAGCGCCGAAGTGCTGGAGGAGGACGAGCAGGGCTGGGCCAAGCAGGTCCACTTCGTTCTCGACGCCGGAGTGGTCAAGGACGACTACGTCCTGGCCTACGAGTGGACCGACGACACGGCGGTTCATTGGCATCTGGTCAGGGGTCAGATGCAGAAGTCTCAGGTCGGCTCGTACGTGTTGCGCGAAACCGGTGACACCACGAACGTCACGTACACCCTGACCGTGGACCTCGCGATCCCCATGCTCGGAATGTTCAAGCGCAAGGCGGAGAAGGTCATCATGGACACCGCACTCAAGGAACTCAAGAAGCGCGTAGAGGGCTGATCGGGAGCGTGCGGATACTCCTGTTCACCGGCAAGGGCGGCGTCGGTAAGACGACGGCCGCGGCCGCGACAGCCCTGCGACTGGCCAGACGCGGACAGAAGACGCTGATCATCTCCGCAGACCCGGCGCATTCCCTGGCCGATGCGCTCGGCGGCCCACGGATCGGCGATCGACCGGCGGAGATCGCGCCCGGGCTGATGGCCTGCCAGGTGGACGGACTGGACCGGATGCAGCAGCAGTGGACCGGCGAGGCCGGCTGGACGGCGATCACCGAGCGCCTTTGCGCGGCGGCCTCGGCCAGTGCTCTGGACCCGATCGTGACCGAGGAACTGGCCATGCTGCCTGGCCTCGACGAGCTGATGGCCATCCTGGCGCTCGAGGAAGAGGTGGCCACCGACCTGTACGACGCGGTCGTGGTCGACTGCGCACCCACCGGCCAGACCCTTCGCCTGCTGGCCCTGCCTGACGTCCTCGACCGCTTCATCGAGCGGCTCTACCCGGTCCATCAACGGATGCTTCGATCCATCGGACGGCTCGGCCAGGAAGGGCCGTCACCGACTCGGGGCGGTGACGCGCTGGCGCTGGTCGTTTCACGACTGCACGAGCGACTGGTGAGCCTTCGAAAGCTGTTGACCGATCCAGAGATCACCCGGATCAGACTCGTCTTGACCCCTGAGTCGCTGGCCCTGGCCGAGTCGCGCCGAGCGGCGACGGCACTGTCGTTGTTCGGGTACACCCTCGACGGCGTCATCGTGAACCGAGTGGTGGATGACAGTGCTCTCGAGTTGGAAGGAGTGCCGGCCTGGCTGCGGGCTTGGGCAGGCGCGCAACGTCGAGTCCTCGCCGATGTCGGGTCCAGTTTCCCTGGCCTGCCGATTCGGGTGATCCAGCACCGAGGGGAGGAGCCGGTGGGAGCCAACGCCTTGGACGGGGTGGCAGATCAGCTCTACGGGGGCCTATCCGAGGGCATCGATCCGCTGGCCGGTCCGGAGCCGCCACGTCTGATTCCGGTCGTAGCCGAGGGTGGTCACTATCTGCTGAGCCTGGCCATTCCCCATGTTCGATCGGCTGAGGTGACGTTGAATCGCGTTGGCGACGAGCTGGCGATCAGCGTCGGGGGGCATCGGCGCCTCTTCGCGCTGCCCGGACTGCTCACTCGATGCCGGATCATCGATGCGGTACTGGCCGACGGCGACCTGACCGTACGGTTCCAGCCCGATCCCGAGCGCTGGCCCGAGGAACTGTTGCGCGCCCACCGGGAGCAGACATGAGCCCCGTTGCCGGTGAGCCGGTGGCCGGTCCGGCGGCTGAAGCCCGTCGGCTGGTGGAGGCACTGGGAGATTGGGCCTCCACCCGGCTCGGCACGACCGAGCACCTGGCTACCGGTGCACCGGAGTGTGACGTCTGTCCGGTCTGTCAGCTGGTTGCCGCCCTGCGTGGCCAGCGCCCCGACGTCCTGGCCCGACTAGGTGATGCCTGGGCGGCCTTTCTCGGCGTGCTGACCGATCATCCTCACCCGTCCGATCCTTCACCGGCCCCGTCATCAGCGGCCCCGCCAGCACCCACCCCTGAGCCCGAGTCCGAACCGCAACTCGAGGATCCACCGATCCGGCCGGTGCAGAACATCGACGTCCGGTGAGAGACAGCTTCAGTTGAGAGACGGCGTCCGATGAGAGACGGCGACCTGACGATCGGGATCGACATCGGCGGCACGAAGATCGCCGGTGGGCTCGTCGACAGCTCGGGGTTGGTGGTCGACTGCGTCCGCCGCGAGACGCCCGGCCACGACATCGGTGCGGTCGAGAACGCCATCGTCTCCGTGGTCGACGAGCTTGCTGAGCGGGCGCGCGCGAGTTCGTACGGTGATGCGGTCGCCGTCGGCATCGGCGCTGCCGGCTGGGTGAGCACCGATCGGTCGACGGTGCTGTTCAGTCCGCACTTGGCCTGGCGCAACGCCCCACTACGGGCCGAACTGGCCGAGCGGATGTCCCTACCGGTGTGGGTCGACAACGACGCGAACGCCGCGGCCTGGGCGGAGTACCGATTCGGTGCAGCGCGGGGTCATGACACGGCAGCCTGCGTCACCCTGGGGACCGGAATCGGCGGGGGCATGATCTCTGCCGGTCGCCTTCAGCGGGGCGCTTTCGGGGTTGCGGGGGAGTGGGGACACACCCGGGTCGTACCGGATGGCCGGCGCTGCGTCTGCGGAAACCGCGGGTGCTGGGAGCAGTACGCCAGCGGGCGGGCGTTGGCACGGGCCGGTCGAGAGCTGATAGACGTCGCCCCGGCCGCAGCCAGCGCGCTACTGGCCGCAGTGGACGGCGACGGCTCCCGGTTGACCGGTGCCGATGTGACCGCCGCCGCGCTTGCCGGTGATCCCGCTGCCGCCGAGTTGGTGCGCGAGGTCGGAACCTGGCTCGGCGAGGGCATCGTCACGATCGCGATGATCATCGACCCCAGCATCGTGGTCGTCGGGGGCGGCGTTGGCGCGCTCGGGGACCTCCTGCTCGAGCCCGCCCGCGAGCGGTTTCTCGCGGTGCTACCAGGCAGGGGATATCGGCCTGCGGCTGAGATCGTCGAGGCCAAGTTGGGTGCCGACGCGGGGATGATCGGCGCGGCCGACCTGGCCCGCAACAAGCTGGGCTGAGGAAGGGCGAACCCGGCCTCGCAGGCAGCGCATAGGCTGGGCCGAGCAGGTCCCGCGAGCGCGGGGCAGAAACAAACCGACCTGGAGTCTTTCGCGTGACCGATGTGCAGCGAACCTTCACTGTGAACCAGCGGATCGACAAGGTGGTGACCTACCTCAAGGACTTCGCGAACACCGAACGATGGGACCCAGGGACCGTCACGACGACGCGGGTGGGAGACGGTCCGATCGAGATCGGTGCACGCTGGCGGAATATCTCGGAGTTCCGTGGCCGCAAGACCCAACTCGAGTACACCCTCACCAGGGCCGAGCCGAGCCGGCTTACCTTCGTCGGCAAGAACAAGACGGTCACGTCAACCGACGACCTGCACTTCCGCGAGGTCGAAGGTGGGACCGAGATCCGCTACCAGGCGCGCTTCGAGTTCCAAGGTCTGTCCCGCCTGGTGACACCCTTTCTCAAGGGGGCCCTGGAGAAGCTGGGCGATCAGACCGAAGAACAGATGCGCGCGACGGTCAACGCGCTCTGAGCTAGCCGACAAGTTCTCGGCTGAGCTGTTCGAGGAACAGACCGGTGTCGGTCACGATGCCGACTGCCTGGGCGCTGCCTCGATCGGCCAGCTTGGTGACCGTGGCCGGGTTGATGTCGACGCTGACCAGGGGGATGGAGGCCGGAAGCAGATTGCCGGTGGCGATCGAGTGCAGCATCGTGGCGACCATGATGGCGAAGCCGACATCCGGCAGTTGGGCGCGCATCGCCCGTTGTCCCTCGATCACGTCGGTGTAGACGTCGGGCAGTGGACCGTCGTCACGGACCGAGCCGACCAACACAAACGCTCTGTCTGCCTTGACCATTGCGTGCATCACCCCGCCGGTCAGAATCCCTAGCTCGACGGCCGCGGCGATGGAGCCGGCCCGGCGGATCGTGTTGATCGCGCGGATGTGGTGCTCGTGACCGTGCGGGACACCGGAGCCCTTGCTCAGATCCACCCCCAGGGACGTGCCGAAGATTGCCGACTCGATGTCATGCGTCGCCAGGGCATTGCCGGCGAAGAGCACGTCCACGAAGCCGGCCTCGACGAGCTTGACCATGGCCGGTGCCGCCCCGGTGTGCACGATGGCGGGCCCGCCTACCCAGAGGATTCGCTTACCCGCTGCTTTCACCTCACGCATCTGCTCGGCAATCTGGCGTACCAGCAAGGCTTGGGGTTTCTCGCTGGAAACCGAGGAGGACATGAACCCGAAGTCGTCGGCGCTCTTGGCCTCAGAGACCGGCAGGACCACGCGGACACCCGAGGCGCCGCAGACGACCTGATCGCCGGCCGCGACGTCGGAGACCGGCACCGTACGAACCCGGCCGTCGGTAACGACCAGCCCGCAGTCCATCTCCGGGTGCTCGACGTCCACCCACTGGTCGTCGAGGCGGACCTGGGTCTCCAGGTTCGTCGTGGAGTAGAAGTCGTCGGGAAACACACCATCGGTCGGAGCCGGGCGAAGCAGGGCGAGACCCGGATCGACCTGGTTGGCACCGTGCACCTGCAGTCGCATCAGGATGCGGGCGAGTAATTCGTCGTCGTCGCTGCTGATCGAGATGTGCGCTGTCGAGGCGTCCTCGTGTTGGCGCCCGAGATCCAAGGAGTCGATGCGGTAGTCGCCGCCGTACTCGAGGACGTCGTCCAGGATGCGGGCCAGGGCGCCGGTGTCCATCAGATGTCCGGTGACACTGACGATTTCAGAGGGAGGCACAGCCGGGACAGTAGTGCTCCACACAATGTCTGATTGTTCCGGCTCGGTGCTCGCTCCGCTCC
>JBPCOF010000160.1:0-4845 GCA_051000515.1 Geodermatophilaceae bacterium | reverse complement strand
GGAGCAGTTCGCCGTCCACGATCTCCTCGACCCGCCACCAGTCCACGACGTCACCTATCTGCAGATCGTGCGGACTGCGTCGTCCGCGGCGAAGTCCCGGTCCGCCCCAGAGCCGGTCGAGGATGCCACGGATCCGCCAGGCCAGCTTCCACGAGTACCAGCCGGCCGTACCGCCGATCCCTTCGATCACCTCCCACAGCGCCTGCGGCGGTGCGTCTACGACGCTGCTCCGGTCATCGACATAGAGGTCCCCGCGGGCCCAGTCGGGATCAGTGGGCATCGGGTCGCTGGATGCCCCGGTGACCGAGGCGTTGGACCAGTGCGTGCTGACATCGGCATCGCGGATCCTGGCCAGCGCTGCGCGCACAGCGGCGTCGAAGCCGAGCAACCCCTCCGCTGGATCCGGGACGAACTCTGCGATGTCGTGCTCCCGAGCGACGACGGTGTTCTTCAGGCTCTCGACCAGCGGCTTTGCCAGGCTCCCCGGTACCGGGGTGATCAAGCCGACCCAGTGCGCCGAGAGCGTCGGGCTCAGAACCGGGACCCGGAAGATCCGTCGTTGCGGCAGCCCGGCCACCCGGGCGTAGCCCTGCATCATGTCGCGATAGGACACGACGTCCGCACCACCGATGTCGAAGCTGCGGTTGACCTCGCTCGGAAGGTCTCCCGCCCCGACGAGGTAGTGCAGCACATCGCGGATGGCGATCGGCTGAATCCGCACCTCGACCCACTTGGGCGTGACCATCACCGGCAGGCGTTCGGTCAGGTGCCGCAACATCTCGAAACTCGCGCTACCGCTGCCGAGCACGACAGCCGCTTTGAGGACCGCGGTCGGTACGCCGCTGCCCAGCAGGATCTGACCGACCTCCTCACGGCTGCGCAGATGCGGTGAGAGTTCCTCCCCGTCAGGGGTCATCCCGCCCAGATAGACGATCCGGTGCACGCCCGCCGCGCGGGACGCGGCCGCGAAATTCTCCGCAGCCCGGCGATCAGTCGCCTCGAAGTCCGCACCCGAGCCGATCGCGTGCACCAGGTAGTAGGCGACGTCGACCCCATCGAGAGCCGGCCCAAGGCCGTCCGGCTCCAGGACGTCGCCTTCAACGACCGTCACGTTGCCTGCCCACGGATAGTCCCGCAATCGGGAGGCCTTGCGCGCCATGGCCCGTACGGACCACCCAGCCTCCAGCAGGGCGGGTACGAGCCGGCCGCCGACGTACCCGCTCGCCCCGGTGACCAGCGCTGTTCGGGCCATTCAAACACTCCAGTCGATCGGGCCGGCGCCCTGCGAGGCGAGCAGGTCGTTGACCCGGCTGAACGGGCGGGAGCCGAAGAAACCGCGATCGGCCGACATCGGACTCGGGTGGACGCTGGCCACCACCGGAACCGTGCCGAGCCGTGGGCGCAGCGTCTGCGCGTCCTTGCCCCAGAGTATGGCGACCAGCGGCTGGTTTCGAGCGGTGAGTACGTCGATCGCTCGGTCGGTCACCGTCTCCCAGCCCTTGCCGCGATGCGCGCCGGAGTTGCCGGGCTGCACCGTCAGGCAGCGGTTGAGCAGCAGGATGCCGCGATCGGCCCACGCCGACAGATCCCCGTGCGGAGCCGGTTCGACTCCGAGATCAGCCGAGAGCTCCCGGTAGATGTTTTGCAGGCTGCGTGGGATCGGGCGTACCTCTGGCGCGACCGAGAACGACAGCCCGACCGCATGGCCCGGGGTCGGATACGGGTCCTGGCCGACGATCAGCACCCGGACGTCGGCAAATGGCCGCTCGAAGGCCCGCAGGATGCGGTTGCCGGCCGGAAGATAGGAGCGTCCGGCGGCGATCTCGGCACGCAGGAATCCGCCCATGGCGGTGACGACATCGGCCACCGGTTCCAGTCCGGCTGCCCAGCCCGGATCGATCAGCTCAGCCAGCGGACGCGCCATGGCCGGGTGCCCGCTCAGCGGGACGGGTCGGGGGCCGGCTCGACGAGTTCGACCAGGACCCCGCCGGCGTCCTTGGGGTGGATGAAGTTGACCCGGGAATTCGCCGTGCCGCGCTTGGCCGAGTCGTAGAGCAACCGCAGCCCGCGTTCGCGCAACGTCGCGGAGACCTCGTCGATGTCGGTCACCCGATAGGCCAGCTGCTGGATTCCCGGCCCCGATCGCTCGAGGAACTTGCCGATCGCGGAGTCCGCACGCAACGGGGCCAACAGCTGGATACGGGCGCCCGAGTTCCCGATCACCAGCATGGCCTCGCGAACGCCCTGTTCCTCGTTGACCTCCTCGTGCACCGAATGCAGGTCGAAGGTCTCGGCGTAGAAGGCCAAGGCCGCATCGAGGTCGGGAACGGCGATGCCAACGTGGTCGACAGAGGTGAACACAGCTTCGATTCTGCACGCCAGGCCGCTTCGCATCCGCATCGGTAGACTGGTGCCCGCTAGCCGGGGCCGTGTCGTCCCCGGCCACTGCCTTAACCGCGCGAAAGGACTGGTCATGTCGGGTTCGGTCATCGTCGGAGGCGCTCGTACGCCGATGGGACGCCTACTCGGGTCGCTCAAGGGCTTCTCGGGCTCCGACCTCGGCGGGGTAGCCATCAAGGGAGCCCTCGATCGCGCCGGCATTTCGGGCCAGCAGGTCCAGTACGTGATCATGGGTCAGGTCCTGCAGGCCGGCGCCGGTCAGATCACCGCCCGCCAGGCGGCCATGAAGGGCGGGATCCCGCTGACGATTCCCGCGCTGACCATCAACAAGGTCTGCCTGTCCGGCCTGGACGCGATCGCTCTTGCCGACCAGCTGATCCGGGCCGGGGAGTTCGACATCGTCGTGGCTGGGGGGATGGAGTCGATGACCAACGCTCCACATCTGCTGCCGAAGTCCCGGGAAGGGACGAAATTCGGCGACGTCGCGCTGGTGGACTCGATGGCCTTCGATGGGCTGTTCTGTGCCTTCGACCAGGTCGCCATGGGCGCCTCCACCGAGTCCTACAACGCCCGCTACAACCTGACCCGCGAGGAGCAGGACGCCTTCGCCGCGGGCAGCCACCAGAAGGCGGCACTCGCAGCCAAGAACGGCCTCTTCGACGACGAGGTGGTTCCGGTGCAGATCCCGCAGCGCAAGGGGGATCCGATCGAGTTCAGCACCGACGAAGGCATTCGGGCAGACACCACCGCTGTCAGCCTGGCCAAGTTGCGCCCGGCCTTCTCCAACGAGGGATCGATCACTGCGGGATCGGCCTCGCAGATCTCCGACGGTGCCTGTGCCGTCGTGGTGATGTCGGCGGCCAAGGCCGCAGAATTCGGGCTGACCCCGATCGCCGAGATCGGCGCCCACGGCGTCGTGGCCGGACCGGATACCTCGCTACACGAGCAGCCGGCCAATGCCATCAAGGCGGCCTGCGCCAGAGAAGGTCTCGAGCCGACGTCGCTGGACCTCGTCGAGATCAACGAGGCCTTCGCGGCCGTGGGGATCGTCTCCACCCGCAAGCTCGGCCTGGACGAGTCGAAGGTCAACGTGAACGGCGGGGCGATCGCACTGGGCCACCCGATCGGGATGAGCGGTGCCCGTCTGGTCCTGCACCTGGCCCTGGAACTCGGCCGCCACGGCGGCGGGATGGGTGCCGCCGCCTTGTGTGGCGGCGGTGGTCAGGGTGATGCCCTGATCCTCAAGGTTCCCGCCCGCGGGTGAGTCTCGAGCAGGCCGACACCCGCTACCAGCGACGACACACCTCCCGTCGGGACGCCGACGTCACAGATCTGGTGGCGCGGGCGCGAGCCGGCCAGGCTAGGGCTGTTGCTCGGCTGATCTCCCTGGTCGAGGACGCCAGTCCGAAACTGCGCGAGATCTCCGCAGCCTTGGTTCGCCACGTCGGGCACGCGCAGATCATCGGTCTGACCGGGTCGCCCGGGGTCGGGAAATCCACGACGACAACTGCCCTGGTCACGGCCTTCCGTGCCGCCGGCAAGCGAGTCGGCGTGCTGGCCGTCGACCCGTCCTCGCCCTTTTCCGGTGGCGCCCTGCTGGGTGACCGGGTCCGGATGCAGGAGCACGCCCTCGATCCAGACGTCTTCATCCGGTCGATGGCCTCCAGAGGTCATCTCGGCGGATTGGCTTGGGCCACACCGCAAGCACTGCGGGTCCTGGATGCTGCCGGCTGTGACGTCGTCCTCATCGAGACGGTCGGCGTCGGGCAGGCCGAGGTCGAGATCGCCCAGCTCGCCGACACCACGATGGTTCTGTTGGCTCCGGGCATGGGCGACGGAATCCAGGCTGCCAAAGCCGGCATCCTCGAGGTCGCCGACCTCTACGTGGTGAACAAGGCCGATCGCGACGGAGCTACACAGACTGTTCGGGACCTGCGCTACATGCTCTCCCTCGGCGGCCGGCATTCAGCGGCGGGTGCCTGGCGTCCACCGATCGTGGCGACCGTGGCCTCGCGCGGGGAAGGCATCGACGAGGTGGTCGCCGCCTTGGACAAGCATCGCCGGTGGCTCGGCGATTCCGGAGAGCGTGCGCGCCGCCAGCAGGAGCGGGCCGCGGCCGAGATCGAGGCGATCGCCGTGTCGGCGCTGCGGGAGCGGATGGGCGATGTGCACGGTTGCGCGGCCCTGGGCACGCTGGCCACCCGCGTGGTCCACGGCGACATCGACCCGTACGCCGCCGCTGATTCGCTGATCGAGCAGCTGTGACGCGGTCATGACTAGTCGTACTCCCATACGAAAGGCATCGGACCTGGACGCGGTTGTGGTCGGCGCAGGGCCGAACGGGCTCGCGGCGGCTCTGCGGATGGCCGCGGCCGGACTGAAGGTAGTCGTCTACGAGCGGGCCGAGACCTGGGGAGGCGGGACCCGTACGGCCGCATTGACCGA
>JBPCOF010000115.1:0-10236 GCA_051000515.1 Geodermatophilaceae bacterium | reverse complement strand
GCCGCCGGCTCGATGTCGCGGCCTCCTTGATCGCGCAGCCCCGCGTCCTGTTCCTGGACGAGCCGACGACCGGTCTCGACCCTCGCAGCCGGCTGGGGATGTGGGAGTTCATCGAGGAACTGGTCGGCGAGGGCACCACCATCCTGCTGACCACCCAGTACCTCGATGAGGCCGATCGGCTGGCCGACTCCATCGTCGTGATAGACGAGGGAAGGGTGATCGCCCGCGGCACCGCTGATGAACTCAAGGCCCAGGTCGGCGGTGAACGACTGGAGTTCACGGTCAGCCACGCCGCAGAGCTGCCCGAACTGCGGGACCTGCTAGCTTCGCTGGCCGTCGACGACCCGGTGCTCAACGAACAGACGCGCAGCCTGACCGTTCCGGTCAGCGGCGGTGCCGATGTCCTGCGCGAGGCGCTCAAGCGGCTAGAGGGCAGCGGCGTCACGATCGTGGACGTGGGTCTGCGCCGGCCCGATCTCGACGACGTGTTCATGACCCTGACCGGGCACGCCGCTGAGCAAGCAACCGAGTCGGCCGATTCCGATGAGGACCCGGGTGATTCCAGTCGCGGATCGAAGTCGAAGTCGAAGTCGAAGTCGAAGTCGAAGTCGAAGGAGGCGGTCCGATGAGCTCGTTGATCCGTGTCGTGGGGGACAGCATCGTCATCACCAAGCGCAATCTGATCAAAGTCAAGCGGGTGCCCGACCTGATCGTGTTCGCCACCCTGTCGCCGATCATGTTCGTGTTGTTGTTCGTTTACGTCTTCGGCAGCGCGATCCCGATCGAGGGCATCGGGTATGCCGAGTTCATGGTTCCGGGAATCTTCGTCCAGACGGTGATCTTCGGCAGCACGATCACCGGTGCGAGCCTGGCCGAGGACTTGCAGAAGGGTCTGATCGAGAGATTTCGATCCTTGCCGATGGCTCGATCCGCGGTCGTGGTCGGACGAACGTTCGCGGATCTGGGCACCAATGTCATCACGATTGTGGTGATGGCGCTGACCGGCCTGTTGGTCGGCTGGCGGATCCGATCCTCGGTCTTGGAGGCGCTGGCCGGCTTCGCCATGCTGTTGGTATTCGGCTTCGCCATCTCCTGGATGTTCGCGCTGGTCGGCTTGCTGGTCAGGACACCTGAGGTGGTCAACAACGCCGGGTTCATCGTGATCTTTCCGCTCACCTTCATCGCCAACACGTTCGTCCCGACCGAGGGCTTCCCCACCGTCCTGCGGGTGTTCGCCGATTGGAATCCGGTCTCATCAGTGGCTCAGGCAGCACGGGAACTGTTCGGTAACACCAGCCCGGAGCTGCCGGTCCCGGACGTGTGGGCGTTGCAGAACCCGGTGCTCTACACGTTCCTCTGGGCCGGGCTCATCCTGGCGATCTTCGTCCCGCTGTCGATCAGGCAATACGTCAAGGCCGCCGGGCGGTAAGCACCGAGTCGAGCGGCCGGGCTGGGCCGGGCTGCGCGTTAGGGAAGAACCGGTCTCGGAGCGGTCAGAGCCAGCGGAGATGGAGCAGCCGGTCGAGGTCGTCGGGGGATTCGCCCTCGCGGACCACCCGGTTGGGCTGGCGTCGACCGCAGACCGTGCAACGGTGCACGATCTGCCAGCCCTTGTCGCCCTTGTCGACCAGTCCGGTCGGTTCCATCAGGCCGGCGCAGTCAGCGGAGCGGTCGCCGGGTGTGACGTCTACGTGCCGCGACCATAAGCAACACGGGCAGTGATTGCGGTAGTGCCCGTCGGTGCTGGCAGGGACGTCGGCGCCGCACCGGCCACAGCGAAACGGCGTGTTCTGCTGAGCCCTACCCACGCACCACACTCCTGGCTTCCTGATGTCCGCCTGGCTTCCTGATGTCCGCCTGGCTTCCTGATGTCGTAGCTTCGCAGGGGACACGCGCGGCGTGTCCTCGGCAAGGCTGCGACATGTCGGCGCCTCGGTCAGGATGATTCCCATGATCTCTGCGCCTCGTATCGACGGCTTGGACGCTCGGTTGATCCGATTGCTCACCGAGGAGCCCAGGATCGGGGTCCTGGAGGCATCGCGCCGCCTCGGCGTTGCCCGGGGGACGGTCCAGGCGCGGCTGGACCGGCTGCAGCAGACCGGTGTCATCCTCGGCTTCGGCCCGGAGGTGGACCCTGCGGCGCTCGGATTCACCGTGATGGCCTTCGCCACGGTGCAGATCCGGCAGGGACGCGGCCAGATCGTCGCTGCGCACCTGGCCGGCATCGACGAGGTGCTAGAGGTGCACACGATCACCGGGGATGCGGACATGCTGGCCAGGATCGTCGCCCGCTCACATCAGGACCTGCAGCAGGTCATCGACCGACTCGTGGCGCACCCGGACATCGTGCGTACCTCGACCAACATCGCGCTCACCGCACACATTCGCTACCGGACCGGAGGGCTGCTCCGGCGAGCCAGTGAGCCGAACCGGGAAGGCTGAGGCCGCCGAGCACCGGTCGGGCGCGCGGTCCGGCAGCATGCTTGCGTGCGACTCGATGACTCCGATCGGCCGTGGACGGCGGTTGCGTGGCAAAGTGCATCCATGACAGCGGATGCACCCGGCCACTGGGCCGGACATCCGCTTCTGGACACCGTGGCCGGCCTCTGGCCCACCGCGCGGGTGTCCATCGCCCCCGGCCGGCGAGGATCGGGCGGTAAGCAACTGATCTACGTGCCCAACTCCGATGATCCTCGGTTGCTGGTGCCCGCCGGTCATCGCCGAGCCTCCGCCGCCGCGCTACGCCGCTTCAACCACTACCTACCGGTCAAGGATCGACTGCGCCGGGTCATCGCCGCGGGCGGAATGCGCATGGGGCTCGAGCGGATGCTCGCGCATCGCATCACGCTGGCCGAACGCGAATCCGCTCCCGATTCGATCGAGACCTATCTGTCCGAGGTCCTGGCGGAGGAGGTCGTGGTCAGCCTGGGCATCGGGCTCACCCGGGCCACCCAGAAGCCGGTGTTGCAGGCCTTTTCGCCCTCCGGCAAATGTCTGGCCTTTGTCAAGATCGGCGACACCCAACACACCCGCGAGCTGGTCCGGGCCGAGGCGCAGGCGCTGCGCCGGATCGGACAGATCCGATGGTCGTCGCTGTCAGTTCCGCAGCTGATCCACGACGGAGCCTGGCAGCGCTTCGAGGTTCTCGTCATGTCGCCGCTGCCGGTCCCCGCCAAGCCGGCGATCCGGCGCCCGGTCGCGCTTCCACCGGCCAAGCCCATGCGGGAGTTCGCCCGAGCCTTCGCCGAGCGAAGTCAGCTGGTGGCCTCCAGCGCTCTGATGACCAGACTGCGGGCCGACATCGCCGAGATCGCTGACGCGGCGACGGCAGCGACCTACCGGGATGCGCTGGACCGGATTGCGCAGCGGTACCCGCACACCGTTCTTGACTACGCGGCCTGGCACGGGGACTGGTCTCCGTGGAACATGGCGTGGCGAGGCGGAAAAGTCCAACTCTGGGACTGGGAGCGCTTCGAAACCGGCGTACCCGTGGGCATGGACCGAATCCACTACGTGCTGAGCGCGCTGGCCCGAACGGAAGGGTTCTCCGCTCCGACGATCCTACGAGCGCTTGGACTGCCGGCGGCCCGCGAGTATGTGCGCCCCACCCAGCAGGACGTTCTGGGGCTGGTCTACCTGGCCACGATCGTGAATCGGTACCTGACCGGCTGCCATCATGAACACGCAGGGGCGGTGCAGGCCAGGGCCGCGGCGGCGCTGGAGGCGTTGACCTGGCTCAGCCAGAAGCCCAGCCCGTTGCCCGCACGCGATCCCTACGTTGGTCCGGCCGCCTAGATCCGAAAGATCTCCAGGTCGACGATCTCCACCTGGACCTTGCCATTGGGCGCCGGGTAGATCACCGTCTCGCCCACCTTCTTGCCCATGATCGCGGTGCCCAGAGCCGACTCGGGGGAGTAGACGGTCAGGTCAGTGGTACCGCCGATCTCGCGCGAGCCGAGTAGGAACTTCTCGGTGTCATCGTCACCGACAAAGCGCACCGTCACCACCGTCCCGAGCGCGGCCGCCTCGGCATGATCGGGCGGATCACCCACCTCGGCGCCGTCCAACAGATCGCTGAGTTGCCGGATCCGAGCTTCCGCCTTGCCCTGCTCCTCCTTCGCCGCGTGGTAGCCACCGTTCTCCTTCAGATCGCCCTCCTCACGGCGCGCGTTGATCTCGGCACTCATCGCGGGACGCCCGGCGATCAGCTTGTCGAGCTCGGCGCGCAGGCGGTCATGTGCCTCCTGGGTCAACCAGGTGGTTTGCTCGGAGGTGGGCTGGGCGGTGGCGCTGGACACGGTGGGACTCCTCGAGTGCGTGGTCGTGCGAAGGGTTGGTGGGAAGGGATTGTGCTTGCGGTGGTGCAGGGAGGCAGTGCGACGTTACCGCGTCTTGGCCGAGGCTGCCGCGTCCGCGGATTAGCGCATTGGCCATGATAAGGGGGTGAGTTCGAGCCTTCTTCCTCCTCCTCCTCCTGATGGTCAGACGCTGCTGCGCATGATGGCCGTACACGCACATCCGGATGACGAGTCCAGCAAAGGTGCCGCGACGATGGCCCGGTACGTCCGGGAAGGTGTGGAGGTGCTGGTCGTGACCTGTACGGGCGGCGAGCGTGGCTCGATCCTCAACCCGGCGATGGACCGACCCGACGTGCTGGCCGACATCGCCAACATCCGCGCGGCGGAGATGGACCGGGCACGGGAGATCCTCGGCGTCTCGCAGGCCTGGCTGGGCTTCGTCGATTCCGGTCTGCCCGAAGGCGACCCGTTGCCCGACCTTCCGGAAGGTTGCTTCGCGCTGGTACCCACTGAGGAGGCCGCGGCTCCATTGGTGGCCCTGATCAGGTCCTTTCGCCCGCAAGTGATCACGACCTACGACGAGAAGGGTGGCTATCCGCATCCTGATCACATCAAGACCCACGACGTTTCGTTGGTCGCCTTTGATGCCGCCGGGGACCCCGAGCGTTATCCCGGTACGGGAGACCCGTGGCAGCCGAGCAAGTTGTACTTCCACATGACCTTCACCCGGGCTCGCCTGATGGCCATTCACGAGGCGTTGCTGGCCAGGGGTGCGGAGTCGCCGTACACCGAATGGCTCGAGAATTGGGACGCCGCCGAGGACAATTCCGCGCGGGTGACCACCCGCGTCCCGTGCGCGGACTGGTTCGAGACCCGCGACCAGGCCCTGATCGCACATGCCACCCAGGTCGACCCGCTGGGTCGCTGGTTCTCCATCCCGCTGGACCTGCAACGCGAGATCTGGCCCACCGAGGACTACGAACTGGTCCGCAGCCTGGTCGACGCCCCGGTGCCCGAGGACGACCTGTTCGCCGGCCTGCGCGAGTCGGTGCCGGCATGACCGGCCTCCTCGCCGCTGATGAGGACATCGGCAAGGCCGGCCCGGTCGGACTCTTCCTGATTCTCAGCCTGCTGATCGTGGTGTTCCTCCTCGGCCGTTCGATGCGCACCCATCTCCGGCGGGTGCCCTTGGAGTTCCCCGACCCGAACTCAGTGTCCGCGAGCGGGCCGTATCCGGTCGAACGCGACGACCAGGTGCTCGAGGGCGAGATCGTTGACCCACCCGGCCGTACCGGCAACTCCGAGGATGAGCCGCCCCGGCCCGACATACCGCCTTCCGAACGGGTCTGATCGCCGCAGCTCGTCGCTACTCTTCTTTGGCGACCAGCAAGCAGCGAGGAGTGCGAACCATCGAGGAAGCTGGAAACCGACCACCGCGGGACAACTCCGTTGTGGCGCTGCTTCGCATTCCGGTCTTTCGCCGGGTTTGGGCCGCGATCATGTTGTCCAGCCTCGGCGACTGGCTCGGGCTGTTGGCCACGACGGCGATGGCCCAGCAGCTGACCGCTGACGAGTCGGTGGCCGTTCAGGGCACGGCGATCTCCGGAGTGGTCTTGATCCGGCTGCTTCCGGATCTGGTGCTCGGAGCCTTCGCTGGGGCGCTGGCCGACCGGCTTGATCGCCGTACGACGGTCATCGTCGGCGAGCTGCTCGCCGCCTCCCTCTATCTCTTGATCGCGATCGGGTACGACCTGCTCTGGCTCTACCTCGCGCAATTCCTGATCGAGGCGATCGGCCTGTTCACCATGCCGGCCAAGCAGGCGTTGTGGGTCAACATCGTCCCGCGCAAGCGCCTGGCCGTAGCCAACCAGCTCTCCCTGCTGTCGGTCTACGGTGCGGTCCCCGTCGCGGCGCTGCTGTTCGCCCTGCTCAACACCGCCAGTCGATTCTTCGCCGATCCGAGCAATGTCGACCCCGAACTGGCCCGGGCCTTGGATGACCCGAGTGTTCCGATCGTCATCGCGCTGGGCTTCAATGCCGTCTCGTTCCTGATCAGCGCGGGCACGATCTTCTTCTCGCGGAACGTGATACCGGCCTACACCGGGGTCCGCGAGAAGGGCGCCAGCCTGCTGGTGCTGATCAAGGAAGGCGTCAGCTTCCTGCGCTCCAATGCGCTGATGAAGGCGCTGTACGTCGGCATCCTCGGGGCCTTCGCTGCCGGTGGTTTCGTGATCGGAGTCGCCCAACTATGGGTCATCACGCTCGACGCGGGTACGGCCGGCTACAGCATCTTGTTCGGCACGGTCTTCAGTGGCCTGGCCCTGGGCATGCTGCTCGGGCCGCGATTGCTCCCTGGCATTACCCGTCCGCGGATCTTCGGTGTCTCGCTCGGTCTGGCCGGGTTGATCCTCGTCGTGATGTCGTTCGTGCGCGAGTTCGTTCTCGCCGCAGCGATGGCCGGCGCCGTTGGCTTCTTCTCCGGAGTTTCGTGGATCGTCGGCTACACCCTCATCGGGTACGAGGTGGTCGACCGGCTGCGTGGGCGGACCTTTGCCTTTGTCATCTCATCGGTCCGGATCATCCTTTTGCTCACGGTCGCCGTCGGGCCGCTGATGGCCGGATTTCTGGGCACCCACGTCGTCATGATCGGTCAGACCCAACTGGTCTTCACCGGACCGGGGCTGACCCTGCTGATTGCTGGAGTTCTTGCCGTCGCGGTCAGCTCCTACGTCGCCAGCCGGCTGGCCCCTGGGGGGCGCAGCATCCTCAAGGGAGCGGTGCGAAAATTGTTCGGCGCGGCCCCGCTGGCCGTGGATGAACCCCCCGAGCACGGGTTGCTCCTCGTCGTCGAGGGTCCGGATCCCGCCGAGCGCCGGCGGGTCGCTGCCGGTCTGATCGACTGGCTCGCCACCCTGGGTCACGACGTCGTGCTGACCGACAGCGCCGATGACCAAGCCGCTGCCAACCGGTCGTCAGGATCAGCTGACACCGTTTCCAGGGACCTGTCGGGGCCGAGCAGCCCTGCAGCACAAGCACTGCTGGCCGCCGCGGCACACGCTGACTACGTGACCATGGTGATTCGGCCAGTCCTCGACCGGGGCGGCATCGTGGTGTGTGACGGCTTCCACGACGACGTGCAGGCCCGCAGCGCTCTGGCCGGCAAGGTGGACACCGCTGAGCAGATGCGAGCGCTGCGCTGGGGAAGCGGGCAACTCGTACCGCACCTGACGGTGGTGCTCGACGACACCGATGCCCGACTCGAGGATCTTCGGCGACTCTTGGTCTCCCGTGCCGATCGCGCTCCGGACCGGTATGTGGTCCTGGCCGGTAGCCGGGGCAGCCCGGTGCCCTCGGAAGCCCTGCGCACCCGCGTGCTCGATGTCCTGGACACGTACGGCTTGGCCGTCGAGTCGGCAACGTCGACGACTAGCCTGCCGGGGTGAGCGACTCAGCCCCAGTGTTCTCCGCCGCCGACACAGAACAGGTCCGCTGCTGCCTGTGCGGGGACGCCGGCAAGCCGGTCTACGACCTGCCACCCTACGGCGTCCGGAGGTGTTCCAACTGCACCCTGGTCTTCGTCTCACCCCGGCTGAAGAGTGCGGCGCTGTCCCGCTTCTATGACCAGGTGGACTACTTCGAGGGCGGCGTCTACGGCGCCCAGTCGCGACTCTCTCCGGCCATGGTGCTGCAGCGGGTCTGGACTGTCGGCCGCCTCGACCGGATCGCCAGGGCACGCGGCAGACGATCGGTGGGGGGTCAGCGTTTGCTGGAATTCGGCAGCGGCTACGGGCTTTTCCTGGCCGCAGCCCGGGATCGCGGTTACCAGGTCGAGGGCGTGGAGCTGTCGCGACCGGCCGTACAGGCGTCCACGAAACAGGGCCTCGATGTCTACTGTGGACAGTTGGTGGAGGCGTCACTGACCGGCCCGTATGACGTGATCTGCGGCTGGGACACCCTCGAACACGTCCCCGACCCGTTGGCGGTGCTGCGCGGTATTCGTGAGCTGATCGCCGACGACGGGACGGTGGCACTGTCCACTCCGTACTTCTCCTCCCTGCCGAGCCAGCTGCTGGGCCAGCGGTGGTGGACCCTGAAACCAGCCGAGCACATCTGGCACTACACCCCGTACACCTTGCGGTTACTCGCGGCGCGCGCCGATCTGGTCGTGACCACGGTGATCCGATCTCCGCTTTCTCCGGCGAACCTCACGCGCCTGGACTCCTTGGTCGTCCTGCTGCGGCCGGCGCGACGCACGTAGGGGTCCGCCATGCCTTCCGGTGCCGCCCTGGCTGCTTTCGCAGCCGCCAGTGTCCTGCTGATCCTGCTGCCTGGTCCGGCGATGCTGTTCCTGCTCGCCCCGGGGGATTGCCGGCGGCCGCCGGGTCGGCGTCTTTTCCGCCCTCGGCGTCGAGTCCGCCAGTGCGGTCTACGTGGTGGCGACCGCCCTCGGATTGACTGCTGTCCTTGCCGCGTCCGGTACGGCGCTGGCACTCGTGCGCTACGTCGGTGCCGGGTACCTGATCTGGCTGGGGATCCGCACGATCCTCACGCGAGACGAACCGCTGGTCGCCGCCTCCCCGGCGCTGGGAACAAACGCGCCGGGCGGAGCGTGGCGAAGCTGGCGGCAGGGCTTCGCCGTCGGAATCACCAACCCGAAAGTCGCCCTCTTCTTCCTGGCCTTCTTCCCGCAGTTCCTGCACGCCGAGGCTGGACCCATCGCTGGCCAGGTGCTGGTGCTCGGTGCCCTGTTCGTCCTCATCGGTGCGATTCTGGATATCGGCTACGGATTGTCCGGCGGGCTGATCGGTGGTCTGCTCAGTCGCCACCCGCGAGCGCTACCTCGTGCCAGAGTGGGCGTCGGTCTGGCCTTCCTCACGTTGGGTGGGGTCACCGCCGCGACGGGGCAGCGGGCCTGACCCGCCGCGTTCGCGGCCCCCGGCTGTCCACACCCGGCCGGGGGTCCGCGACCGCCATGCTCAGGCCTTGGCCTGCATCGCCTCACGGGCCGGGTTGGCTTGCTCGGCCGCCTTGGGGTCCTTCTCGTCGGCCTTGGCGCGTACGCCGGCTTCGATCTTGTCGCCCAGACTCTTGTCCACATTGCGCCAGTACTCGAACGCGCGCAGCAGGATCGGCTCGGAGACGGCGTTGAGCAGGTGCCCGACGATGTTGTTGACCAGACGCTCGCGCGAGGCGTCGTCCAGCACCTCGCGGACCATGGTGCCGGCCTGGCCCCAGTCGTCGTCCTCGGCGTGCTGAACGTAGGCAGCCCGCTGGATCTCGCCGTCGGCGTACCACCCCGCCGGCTCGCCGTACCGTGCGGTGTCGGCCTTGGGGCCGCCGTAGGAGTTCGGTGCGTACACCGGGTCGGACACGTTATTGACCCGCATCACGCCGTCCTTGCTGTAACTGTGTACGGGCGACCGCGGTGCGTTGACCGGAATCTGCTGGTAGTTCACGCCCATCCGAGCGCGGTGCGCGTCGGCGTAGGAGAACAGCCGGGCCAGCAGCATCTTGTCCGGGCTCGGGCCGATTCCGGGCACCAGGTTGTTCGGCTGGAAGGCCGCCTGCTCGATCTCGGTGTGGTAGTCGGTCGGGTTGCGATCCAACGTCATCCGGCCCACATCGATCAGCGGGTAGTCGCCGTGCGGCCACACCTTCGTCAGGTCGAACGGGTTGAATCGGTAGTTCTTCGCATCCTCGAAGGGCATGATCTGCACCTTCAGGGTCCAGCTCGGGAATTCGCCGTCCCGGATGTGCTCGTACAGGTCGCGCTGGTGGTAGTCGGTGTCGACCGCGGCCATCTGGTCGCCCTCGTCCTGGGTGAAGAACTCGACACCCTGGTCGGTCTTGAAATGATATTTGACCCAGTACTTCGCTCCGGCTGCGTTGACCCACATGTAGGTGTGCGAGCTGTAGCCGTTCATGTGCCGCCAACTGC
>JBPCOF010000331.1:0-5849 GCA_051000515.1 Geodermatophilaceae bacterium | reverse complement strand
CGCCGAGCCCTTCGCCCGACTCGCCGCGGTGTCCGTCCGCCGCCGGTCCGCCAAGTCCCGCGCTCGGCTCCCGGCCCAGCTCGTCGCCCGCCGGCTCGGCCAGGACGAGCACCGAGGGCATCTCGGCGCGTTGGTCGATCACGATCGCGTACGACGTACCGATGCCCTCGTCCCCGAGCAGTACGGCCTCGATCTCGGACGGGTAGACGTTTACGCCTCGGATGACGATCATGTCGTCGCGGCGGCCCAGGATCCGCGACATCCGGACCAGCGTCCGCCCGGTCCCGTCCGGCTCACGGTAGAGCGCGGCCAGGTCCCCGGTCCGGTAGCGCAGAACCGGCAGGGCCTCCTTGGTCAGCGTCGTGAAAACCAGTTCGCCGACCTCGCCGTCGGCGACCTCGCGCCCGGTCTCGGGATCGAGACACTCGACATAGAAGTGGTCCTCGTTGACGTACAGCTTGTGATCGGACTCCGCGGTCTCGAAGGCGACCCCGGGACCGACCACTTCGCACAGCCCGTAGATGTCCAGTGCGGTCAGTCCGAGCCGCGTCGACAGCTGGGTGCGCATCGACTCACTCCACGGCTCCGCGCCGAAGATCCCGGCTTTCAGTGGATTGTCCTGCGGTGCCACGCCTAGAGCGGCTAGGGCATCGGCAATCGTGGCGGCGTACGACGGTGTGCACACCAGGATCTCCGGCTCGAGGTCCATGATCAGCTGCACCTGCCTGGCGGTCTGCCCGCCAGAGATGGGTACGACGTTGGCGCCCAACGCCTCCGCGCCACCGTGCAAGCCCAGCCCACCGGTAAACAGTCCGTACCCGTACCCGTTGTGGACCATCGTGCCCGGCCCCGCACCCGCTCCGGCCAGCACCCGTGCGTTGACCTGCCGGAAGACGTCGAGGTCGTTCTCGGTGTAGGCGACGATCGTCGGCCGTCCGCTGGTGCCGCTGGTAGCGTGGATCCGACGTAGCTCTGAACGCGGGACGGCAACCGCCTTGAGCGGGTACTGATCCCACAGGTCCGGCTTGCTGATCGTCGGAATCGACCCGAGATCGTCGATGGAGACGTCATCGTCCACATCGGACAATTGACGAGCATAGAAGTCATTGGCACCTCTGAGTCGCCGCACCTGTGAGCGCAATCGCCCGGTCTGCAGGGAACGGCGTTCCTCGACGGGCATCGACTCTGCGAACCGATCGAACATCAGCGCACCTCAGCAGCGGCGGGTGATCCGGACGGAACGAGTCCGTGCATGACCAGGGCCACCACGGCATCCGGGATGCCGGGCGTTTCCATGGCTCGCTCGGGGCGGTACCACTCGCTCACCGAGTTCACCAAGCCGAAGATCAGCCTGGTCGTCAGCCGCGGGTCCAGCGCCTTGGTCGCCGATCTTTCCTCGAGTGCCCGCCTTACCAGTTCGATCACGCGAACATCCAACTCCCGACGGCGTTTCATCGCGGCACGTTCGACGGGCGAATTGCCGCGGACCCGGATGAGGAGAGTGACGTAGGGCAGTTCCCGCATCAGCGTCTCGACCGACTTACGTACGACGCTGGCCAGCTGATCCAGCGCGCTGTCCTGAGGATCGACGCCGTCGAGGATGCCGGATATCGCGGTCAGCGCTCGGTCCAGCGCCCTCTCCAACAGCTCTTCCTTGCCCGTCACGTGGTGGTAGATCGAGGACTTGCCGATCCCCGCCGCTGCGGACAGGTGTTCCATCGTCGTGCCGTCGTACCCGCGCGTGTTGAAGACGCCGACCGCGACGGCCAGCAGCGAATCGGTGTCGTACGGGCGCCGCTGACCTGCCTTGGTACGACGCGGCGCGGTCATCCGAGTCACAGTGCCATAACGAATATTTGAATGGATGCACGGAGGGGTCCGGCTCCGGCGGAAGCGGGGACCGCGCTGTGTTGGCGGGCCGTGCCGACGCGAGCACAAGGAGGCCGCACTCGGCGCCTGGCTCACCATCGTGGTGTCGGTTCGGCGCTGACTCAGGCTCCCGGTAGGCCGAGCAGGTCAGCGGTCCTGCTCATCGCAAAGTCGAAGAACGGTCCGGTGGGATCGAGGCTCCCGACGAAATGCCCGTACAACTCCAGACTGATGGTGCCGAGCAACTGGCTGAATCCGTAGAACATCACGGCCAGCACCTCCTCTGGAACGTCAGCCGCGAATTCGTCTGCTACCGAATGCAATTGCATATCCAGCCGGGATGCCAACGGTGGCCGGGGCTGCGCCGGTCCAACGATCAGTGCTTCAGCGTCGACGGCGTCGCGCACCACGTCCAGGAAGAGCAGCATCACCCGCGCCGCCGGCTCGATCGTCTCCTTCGGCGCCAGATAACCCGGGACCGGCGAGCCATAGATCAAGGCGTACTCGTGGGGATGCCCGAGCGCCCAACGGCGTACGGCTCGACAGGTCACCAGCCAGCGGCGCCGATGATCCGCCCGGCCCACCCGAGCCTGGGCGGCCGCTCCGGCATCGGCCAGGGCGCTATATGCCTCGAGGATCAACGCGGTGAGCAGCTCGTCCCGGCTGGGAAAGTAGCGATAGAGCGCAGAGGACACCATGCCGAGTTCCCGGGCGATCGCACGCAGGGACAGCCCCGCGGCTCCGTGCTCGGCGAGTTGGTCACGCGCGGCTCGGGTGATCTCTGTGGTGAGTTCGGTGCGGGCTCGCTCCCGCGCCGTACGGATGGCTGCCATCAGCACATGATCGCAGTGTCTGGTGGCCAGTGGTTACAAACGAGAGCACCGCTCTTGCTGATTCCCGGCAAAGCGTGCATGCTGATCCTATTCGAGAGCGGTGCTCTCGCCTGAAGATATGAGGGTGCGATGGAAGAGTCCGCGCACTACCAACCGCCGGGATGGTTGACCCGGAACCTGCTCAACCGAGGAATCGCCCGACTGACCCGGATGGGGCTGAGCGTCGCGGGTTCGCGGGTGTTGCGGGTCCGCGGCCGAGTGACCGGACAGGTCCGCGCCAACCCGGTGAATGTGCTGAGCCTGGGCAGGGCGCGTTACCTCGTGGCTCCGCGGGGGCGCACCGATTGGGTACGCAATCTGCGGGTTGCCGGCACCGGCGAGCTTGTCGTCGGCCGGCGGGTGGAAACCTTCACCGCGACCGAGATAGCCGGCCGCTCGGACAACGCACAGCGGACCGCCGGGCAGACCGCTGAGCGGGCCGCTGAGCAGGCCGACGCCCTGGTGATCGCCGTGCTGCGTGCCTACCTACGACGCTGGAAGTGGGAGGTCGGCCCGTTCTTCGACGGCGTCGGACCGGACTCGACCGACGCCGAGCTGCTCTCGATCGCACCGAGGCACCCGATCTTCGGTATCGAGACACTGACCCGATGAGGGATCGGGCGGTCAGCCACGGGCAGGGCCGGCAGTGCGCGCGTACCGTGCGGGTGGTTCGCCGACCACGGCGGTGAACTCGCGGATCAGATGCGCTTGGTCGCTGTAGCCGAGTTCGGCGGCCAGTTGCGCCCAATCGACGTCCTCGCCTGAGGCTGCGCGACCCGCGACTTCGTGCAGTCGATAGCAGCGGATCACCCACTTGGGTCCGACCCCGACGTACTCGGTGAACAACCGCTGCAACCGGCGTACGCCGATCCCATACCGCCGTGCCACCGCATCGACCCGGGTCAACCCGACGTCGTCACGGATGCCGTTCGTGATCTCGGCGATCTGGTCGACGAGCGGATCGATCGGCGGTACGAGCGGGCCGAGCGCCTCGTCAGCGGTCTCGGCGGCGCCGGCAGCCGACGCGGCCGAGGCGACTCGGGCACGCCAGCCGGGCACGTCGACCGCGAAGTGCGCTTCGATCGGTACCTCTCGATCGGTGAACATCGAGACCGGTCCGGTCAGGAACGGTCGCAGGCCGCCGGGCCGGAACCGTACGCCGAGCACCCGGCCCGTACCGCTGAGCGCCTCGGCGAAGTCGAACTTCGTCATGATGCCGGTGATCCGGGCCTTGTGCGGCTCGATGGACAAGTGCACAGAGGGGCTGGGCAGCACCCGCTGGATGTGGTCGGGGCGGCCGGTCAGGTCCCATTCGATGACCCAGTGGTAGTCGACGAAGGGAGCCAGGGCCGGGCTCGGGTCGTGCCTGGTCAGCGAAAAGGCGGCACCGGCACCGGCGTGCGGGCGCAGGATCGCTCGGGCGTTCTCGGCCGCCGACGTGCTTTTCATCACGGCCAGCTTCGTCCCTCATCGGATGTCCCGGCATCCTGGGGGCTGCCCGACCAAGCCCGTTCCGGTGATCGTGAGCGCTAGGAGTGGAGTGTGGCTGCACCTGAGGCGCTCATGATCATGGAAACCTGGGCCCGACCCGGTCATGGCCGGCAGGGCTCCCGGGGACCTCGTGGTGCCTGGCTCGTACCCGTACGCCGGCGTGCTGCCTACGATGCTGGGGAGGTCACCGTCGCCTTCGCCGCCGCCACCGCAAGGAGTTCTGATCCAGATGACCGCAACCGCCACGCAGCCCTCGGTCGACGTGCAGGTACTGCGCGAGATCTACGTCGGAGGCGCCTGGGTCCCATCGACCAATGACGCGCTGATCGACGTGCACAACCCGTACACCGAGCAGGTCATCGCCCGGGTCCCGGCTGGTTCGGCAGAGGACGTCGACTCGGCTGTCTCGGCCGCGCGGGCGGCGTTCGAGTCCTGGTCACAGACGCCGGTCACCGAGCGTGCGGCGTACCTGACCAAGGCCGCCGATGTGCTCACCGAGCGCACCGACGAACTCGCCGCCGTGATCACCTCCGACCTCGGGATCCCGCTCAAGATGGCGAAGCTGATCCAGCTCGGTACGCCGATCGGCACGCTGCGGACCTACGCCAAGCTGGCCGAGGACTTCGCCTGGGAGTCCGAGGTCGGCAACTCGCTGATCGTCCGCGAACCGATCGGGGTGGTCGCCGCGATCACGCCGTGGAACTACCCGCTGCACCAGGTCGTGGCCAAGGTCGCGCCGGCGCTGCTGGCCGGAAACACGATCGTGCTCAAGCCCAGCGAGGTCGCCCCGTTGATCTCGTACGAGTTCGCCCGGATCCTCGACGAGGTCGGCCTGCCGCCAGGAGTGTTCAACCTGATCAGCGGCGTCGGCCCGGAGATCGGCCAGGCGCTGGTTGGCCACCCGGCCGTGGACATGGTCAGCTTCACCGGCTCAGGCCGGGCCGGTCGGGAGATCTCGGCGACCGCCGCGCAGACGGTCAAGCGGGTCGCTCTTGAACTGGGCGGCAAGTCCGCCTCGGTGATCCTGGACGACCTGGACAACGAGGCCTTCGCCAAGGCGATCAAGTCCTCGGTCGCGCAGTGCTTCACGAACGCCGGGCAGCGCTGTACGGCGTTCAGCCGGATCCTGGTACCCGGTGATCGCCTGGACGAGGCATTGACCGCCGCCGCGAAGGCGGCCGAGTCACACGTCACCGGCGACCCGATGACCGACGGAACTCGATTGGGCCCCTTGGTCTCCGAGCACCAACGGGACCAGGTACGTGGGTTCATCGATCGCGCGGTCGCCGACGGGGCTCGGGTGGTCACCGGCGGGCTGCACGCCCCCTCTGGTGTGGAATCCGGTTACTTCGTCTCGCCGACCGTGCTCACCGATGTCGACCTGGACTCCGAGATCGCCAAGGAGGAGGTCTTCGGGCCGGTCACTGTCGTGCTCCCGTACTCCACTGTGGACGAGGCAGTCCGGATCGCGAACGACACGCAGTACGGGTTGGCCGCCGGCGTGTACGGCGCCGATGGCGACGCGGCGGTGGCCGTGGCCAAGCGGCTCCGGGCCGGCCAGGTGGACGTCAACAACGGCCGGTGGAACTGGATGGCGCCCTTCGGCGGGTACAAGCA
>JBPCOF010000330.1:0-3857 GCA_051000515.1 Geodermatophilaceae bacterium | reverse complement strand
GGGCCAAGACCCGGATGCTGGACACCCTGCAGGCACTACGCGCTCTGGCCGACGGTGACGTTGCCGCCGCGGGCAGTGCCGCGTACGCGATCGCCGTCGACCTGGGTGATCTCGCTCGGCGGGCGGTTGAATCGGCACGGTCGCGGGCCGGTGACGTGACGTTGACACTCCAGTTGCCCCACGACGACGCCCTCGTGCAGGGATCACCGGCCGGGCTTCGGCTGGCGATCGGGAACCTGGTGGCCAATGCCCTGCGGCACGCGCACGCCCAGCGGATCGAGGTCGGCGTGCAGCGCCGGGACGGGGCGATCGTCGTCTGGGTGGACGACGACGGGGTCGGCCTCCCCGCGGCCGAACGGGAGCTGGTCTTTGCCCGCTTCACCCGCGGGTCGCAGGCGACGGGTTCCGGCTCCGGCCTCGGTCTGGCGCTGGCCGCACAGCAGGCCGAACTGCACGGCGGGCGGGTTGGGCTGACCGAGAGTCCCTGGGGCGGGTTGCGGGCTGAGTTCGAGATCCCTGCCGTCCAGCCAGGGTCGAGCTGATCCGCGGTCGGGGAGACTGTCCGGTGTGGAGATCCTGGCCGGAACGGCGGCACTGGCACGCTGGTACCGCCGCTATCTCCAGCGTTGCAACGAGCACGACTTCGACCGCCTCGATGAGTTCGTGGCCCCTGATGTCGAGGTCAACGGTGCCGCACCAGGACTGTCGACCTATGTCCGCGGCCTGCGCGACGTTGTCAACGCGTTTCCGGACTATCACTGGGGTTTGCGACACTTGTTCGTCGACGGCGCCTGGCTCTCGGCGCACTTCGTGGACACCGGCACCCATCGAGGGCCGTTCCTCGGGATCCTGCCGACCGGTCGGGCCGTGCGGACCCAGGAGTTCGCGATCTACCGGATCGAGGACGCCAAGATCGCGGATGTCTGGGTGGCCGCGGACAACCTAGGCATTCTCGACCAGCTGCGCTGACGGACCCGCGGCGTGAGGTTTGATCACGCACGGTCAGGGAAAGTGCACTGCCGTGATGCTTGTCTACCCACCGGGGGTGTATCGGGCCGAGGGCGACACGAGCCTGCTCATCGAGGTGCTGCAGCGCAGCGGCCTGGCCGCCAACCGGCACGTCTTCGACATCGGCACCGGCAGCGGCGCCTTGGCCATTGCCGCGGCTCGCGCCGGCGCGGCCACGGTCACCGCTGTCGACCTGTCTCGGCGGTCGGTCGCGGCCACGTGGTTGAACAGCCGGCTGCAGGGCGTGCGCGTCCAGGTGCTGCGCGGGGACCTGTTCGAACCTGTAGCTGGGCGGCGCTTCGACCTCGTGATTGCCAATCCGCCGTATGTCCCCTCGGCCTCGGAGGTCCTGCCCCGATATCGCAAGGCGCGCTGCTGGGACGCCGGCCCGGATGGCCGCGACCTGATCGACCGGATCTGTGCCGAGGTCACCGACGTCCTGGCGCCGGGGGGCGACGTCCTGATCGTCCACTCCGAGCTGTGCGGCACCGAGCGCACGCTGCAGGCGATGGCTGCAGCGGGGCTCCGCAGCCGAGTGCTCGCGCGAGCCAGCGTTCCCTTCGGTCCCGTGCTGAGGGCGCGCGCGGCCATGCTCGAGTCACGGGGGATGATCGACCCAGGTCAACGGATCGAGAATCTCGTGGTGGTAGGAGCCCGTCATGCCTGAGCCCCGCAGAGTGCAGATCGTCGTTACCGACGACGGCCCGATCCTGGTGTCCGGGCCGGTAGAGATCGTCCTTCCAGACGGCTCGCGCGTACGGTCGGATCGCCCGGTGACCGCGTTGTGCGTGTGCAAACGAAGCCGCCGGCAACCCTTCTGCGACACCAGCCATCGGTGCCGCGTCCATGCGGACGAGATCGCCACGGCACAGCCTCGTACGGCGACCAGTGTCGAGAGCCGCCGTGTTCGGTAGGACCCCGCCGCGGCCGGCGGCGGCTGCTGCGCTACCGGAGCCGCGCGGACCGATCTCCGCCGCGGTGATCAACGCGCTCCGGGGCGCCCCGATCGCGCTGGAGGTCCCGGAAGACACCGACCCGTACGGAGAGGATCTCCAGCTCGCGCTCTACTGTTGCTACGAGCTGCACTACCGCGGTTTTGCCGGGGTCTCCGACGACCGCGAATGGGATCCGGCACTGCTGACTGCCCGAGCCGCGATGGAACGGGTCTTCCTCGAAGCGCTCCGGCCCGACGTCGGCGGCGCGGCGACTGACGACGATGTCGACGCGGAGCTGGCCACCCTGCTGGTCGAGCCGGTCGACGCGCACGGGGTCTCGCACCACCTCCGGCGCGACGGCGAGCTCTGGCAGATGCGTGAGTACGTAGCCCTGCGCTCGCTCTATCACCTGAAGGAGGCCGACCCGCAAGCCTTCGTCATCGCCCGACTCGATGGTCCGGCCAAGGCCGCGATGGTCACGATCGAGCATGACGAGTACGGCGGCGGCGACCCGGACCGTATGCACGCCAACCTGTTTGCTCTCATGATGGATGCGCTGGGCCTGTCCTCCGCGTACGGCGATTATCTCGATATCGCACCGGCGCAGGCGCTGGCCGAAGTCAATCTGATGTCGCTGTGCGGGCTGCACCGGGGACTGCGCGGGGCGCTGATCGGTCAGTTCGCGACTGTCGAGTTGACGTCCTCACCCGGTTCGGATCGGCTGGTCAAGGCGCTACGTCGACTTGATGCGCCGAACGCTGCGGTGGATTTCTACGCTGAGCACGTCGAGGCCGACGCCGTACACGAGCAGCTCGTACGCCGTGGCGTGATTGCCCCACTGCTGGCCGCCGAACCGGAGTTGGCGCGGGACGTGGTCTTCGGAGTCCGGGCGAGCGTGCTCTTGGCCGACCGGCTTTCTGCCCTGCTGCTCGACCGCTGGGTGCAGGGGCGCTCGGCACTCCGGATTCCGCTGCCGGACGCTCCCGCGCTCGTCGGCTCCGCCGGTCTCGTGAACTGACTGGCCAATTGCCGCATCTTCCACCTGCGGCAATTGACCAGTTAGTTCAGCGGGCCGGCTAGCCGGAGCCGGCACTCGTGGCCGCCTGCTCGAGCCGGCTCCGGTAGGACTCCCACCAGGCCGGGTCGCCCGGCGCCAGGTTGTCGTTTCCCTGCGCCAGCCCGGCGGCCCCGTCGATCAGCTCGCGGACGATGTCCGCGTGCCCGGCGTGCCGATCGGTCTCGGCGACCATGTGCAGCAGGATGCGCTGCAGGGTCACTTCGCTCTTGTCCTCCGGCCACCAGGGGACCCGTCCTAGCCCGTCCAACTCGGTGGCCTCGATCGTGGCGTCCGCGTGTGCGCACCCTCGGACATACAGATCGACGATGTAGTCGCGGGACTCCTCCACGGTGGCCCACATGTCAGCATTGGGTTCGGCGTCGTCGGTGTCCCAGGGCAGCGACTCATCGAATGGCCGACCAAAGGTGGCGCCGAAGTACCCGATCTCCATGCTGGCCACGTGCTTGACGAGGCCCAGGAGATTGGTGCCGGTCGGTGTCATCGGTCGGCGCACGTCGTACTCGGACAGACCGTCGAGCTTCCACAGCAGAGCCTTGCGACCGACCTGAAGATAGCGGTGCAGATCCGCCTTCGGGTCCGATGCAGTCATGGCCGAAAGCTTGCCAGCCGGCACCGACGGACTAAGCAGTTGCCGGGGTGCTGTCGATCTTGCCGGCTTCTGGACATCGACAACCTCTCGTACTCGCCGCCCGCCCGGCTGCGGCAGCGACGCACCCGGACGGGCGGCCCAGATCACAGGATCCATGCCCGGACCGTGCCGGCGGATCCATGGCGCGTACATGGCAGCCCGTGCCAACATTTGCCCATGAGCGAGCAGGCACGGCCACGCATGCATG
>JBPCOF010000298.1:0-17697 GCA_051000515.1 Geodermatophilaceae bacterium | reverse complement strand
GGAGCATGCGCGCAGCGGCATCCCGGCCGGATAGAACTCCTCCTCGGCGCGGCAGCGGGGTGACGCCCATACCCCAGTGTGAGACGAAAACACCCGCCATGTCCATCACCGTCCCCGCCTGCACCATCCTCTGACCGTTCGACGTTGCTCTTGGTTCCCGCCGATGAAAGGTTGGACAGCCAAGCGGGGATCAGGTGGCGAAGACCTGCCCATCGTCGGCGAATGCTTTGAACTCCAGCGCGTTGCCGGCGGGATCGAGGAAGAACATCGTCCATTGCTCCCCAGGCTCTCCGGCGAACCGGAGATAGGGCTCGATGACGAAGGGCGTGCCGGAGGCCCGCAGACGGTCGGCGAGGGCATGGAAGTCCTCGACCGGCAACAACACGCCGAAGTGCGGGATCGGCACCTCGTGCCCGTCGACAGGGTTGTGCGCCCGGCTACCCGCACCGGCCGCGAGGTGGGTCACGAATTGATGCCCGTACAGATCCCAGTCCGCCCAAAGCTCGGAACTCCGGCCGGGGCGGCAACCCAGAACATCGCCGTAGAAGGTCGTAGCGGCAACCAGATCATCGACGGGTACGGCGAGATGGAAGCGGGTAGCAGGCATCCGTCGACCGTACGCGGCCCAAGAACCCGGCTAGACCGCGTCCCGGCCAGCCCCGATGACGGACGCCGGGTCCAGCCCGCCCTCGGCGGCGATGTAGACGCCCTGGTCAGCAGCGACCTGATCGGCCGACTTGGGTCGCAGCTGCCCGTCCCGGATTTCCTCGGCCCAGTGGCAGGCCACGAGGTGAGGGGCGCGGGTAACCGCGCGAGCGGCTGGCGTGCCCCTGGGCGTAGCAACAACCGTCGCGGCCACGGTTGGGGTGCTCAGCTCACGCAGCTGCGGCTCCTCGTCGTCGCAGCGGGTCTCCTGTCGCCACGGGCAACGCGTATGGAAGCGGCAGCCGCTCGGCGGATTGGCCGGAGAAGGTAGGTCTCCGGCGAGCAGGATCCGCTCGCGCCGATCCTCCACGTCTGGATCGGGTACTGGTACGGCCGACATGAGCGCACGGGTGTACGGGTGCAGTGGCTCGGCGTAGAGGTCATCCGAGGATGCCTGCTCGACCAACCGGCCCAGGTACATGACTCCGACCGTGTCGCTGATGTGACGCACGACTGCCAGGTCATGTGCGATCACCAGATAGGTGAGACCGAACTCGCCCTGCAGTTCCTCGAGCAGGTTGATCACCTGAGCCTGAACCGAGACGTCAAGTGCGGAGACGGGTTCGTCGGCCACGATGAGATCAGGTTCCACCGCCAGCGCGCGCGCGATCCCGATCCGCTGGCGCTGACCACCGGAGAACTCGTGCGGGTAGCGACGCAGGGCCGAAGCGGACATGCCGACCGCTTCCAGCAATTCAGTGATCCGGGTCCGGCGGGTCGAGCTGCCACCACCGAGACCGTGCGCGTCCATTCCCTCGGTCATGATCGATTCAATGTTCTGGCGCGGGTCGAGACTGGACAGTGGATCCTGGAAGACCATCTGCATGCGGCGCCGCATCGTACGGAGCTTCTCCCCGTCGATGCTGGCAACATCGACGCCATCGAAGATGACCTTGCCCTCGGTCGGCTCGTTGAGCCGCAGGATGCCCCGGCCGAATGTGCTCTTCCCGCAACCGGATTCACCGACCAGACCGTAGGTCTCGCCACGCCGGACGCTCAGGTCCACGCCGTCGACCGCCTTGACGTGCCCGATCGTACGGTCGAAGAAGATTCCGCTGCGGATCGGGAAATACACCTTCAGGCCAGAAACGTCGAGCAACACCTCGCCTGGCGCGGCCGCGGGTGCCGGATCGGCGGCAGTGGCGGTCTGCTGGTCGGTCATACGATCGTTTCCAGGATGGCGACCTCAGGCGGATGGTCGAGCGGATGCAGACAACGCAGTTGGTGGCCCCCGGCGATCGTGCTCAAACCTGGAGCCTGACCGACACAATCATCGGCGACGTTGTCACACCGCGGTGCGAACGCGCAGCCCTCGCTCCAGGGGATCGCGTCGCGGGCCGACCCCCGAATGGGGTGCAGGGTCTCGCCGCGTACGGCATCCAGGCGCGGAATGGAACCGAGTAACCCACCGGTATAGGGATGTCGCCCTTGGTAGAAGACCTCCCGACGCTCGGCGTTCTCGATTATCCGTCCCGCATACATCACGTGCACCGTGTCGCACAGGCCGGCCACAACGCCTAGATCGTGAGTGATCAGCACCAGCGCGGTGTCCGAGCCCACGACGAGTTCACGCAGCAATTCCAGGATCTGTGCCTGGATCGTCACATCCAGGGCAGTCGTCGGCTCGTCCGCGATCAGCAAGCGGGGCTGGCAGGCCAGGGCCATCGCGATCAGGGCTCGCTGCCGCATCCCACCGGAGAGCTGATGCGGGTACTCAGTCAGTCGCCGCTTCGGATCGGGGATGCCAACCCGGTCCAGCAGGTTCACCGCCTCGGCGCTGGCGGCGTCACCCTTCATACCGCGGTGTCGGGACAGGACCTCGGTTACCTGGATTCCGATGGGGATCACCGGATTCAGCGCCGACAACGGGTCCTGGAAGATCATGGCGATCTCGGCCCCCCGCAGGTTGCGCAGTTCCCCATCGGAGAGCTCCAGCAGGTTCCTGTCCTCGTACAGCACCCGGCCGCTGACCTGCACTCCCCGCTTGGGCAGCAGGCCCATGATCGCCAGGGAGGTGACAGACTTTCCGCAGCCGGATTCTCCGACCAATCCCAGAGTCTGTCCCGGGGCGACCGAGAAGCTCACCCCGTCGACCGCTCGGGTGGCCGTCTCACGTTTGCGCTGGAACACCACCGACAAGTCCTCGACCCGCAACAGCGCCTGGCTGGTGCTGGCACCGGTTGCGACCCTGGCCGGGGCAGTCATGGGTGCACCTGACTCATCGACGGAACTTGGGGTCGAGGGCCTCACGCAACGATTCACCGAGCAGGGTGAATCCGAGCGCAGCGATGACGATGCAGATGCAGGGGTAGAAGGCGAGTTCTGGCCGTACGGTGAGGAAGTCCTGGGCATCGGCCAGCATTGCGCCCCACTCCGGATTCCCGCGGTCAGCCGGCCCCAGGCCGAGGAAACTCAGGGCGGCCGCCTCGATGATCGCGGTCGCCAGCGACAGAGTCGCATGCACGATCACCGGAGACAACGAGTTGGGCAGCACGTGACTGAAGACGATCTTTCGCCGCTGAACACCCAGAGATCGGGCCGCCAACACGAAGTCGGCATCGCGTTGGGACAGCATCGAGCCACGCAACAATCGAGCAAAGATGGGGATCTGGGTCACCGCGATCGCGATCATGATCGAGTACAGATTGAATCCCAGGATCAGCGACACGGTGATCGCCATGAGCAGGCCCGGGATCGAGAGCAGGATGTCGACGAACCGCATCACGACGGTGTCGACCTTGCCGCCGAACCCGCCGGCGATCAGCCCCACCGCCATTCCGGCCACCACGCCGATGATCGTGGACACGACTCCGATCAGCAGCGACTGCCGTGAGCCGTAGATCAGCCGAGAGAGTTCGTCGCGTCCGAGTCGGTCCACGCCGAGCGGGTATCCTTCGCGGCTACCCGGGATGAAGTTCGGTCGTACCTCGCCGAGCAGGTAGAAGATGCGAGGATCCTTGGGCGCCAACAGCGGAGCGAAGATCGCGACCAGGATGAAGATCGCCACCAACACCGCGCCGATGATCGCGATGGGATTACGCCGCAGGCGGCGGAAGGCACTCTTGGTCAGCGAGACACCGATCTCGCCAGTGCGCCCAGAGGCGAGCGCGGCCAGTGAATCGATCCGCTCCCGCTTAGCCGTGGACAGTGCCATCAGCGGACCCTGACCCGGGGATCGAGCAGACCGTAGGAGACGTCCACCAACAGATTCACCAGCACGAAGACGATCGCCAGCAGCAGGATGAAGCCCTGCAGAACGGCATAGTCCCGCTGCTGGATAGCGTCCTTGATGAACGAGCCCACTCCTTGGAAGGCGAACACCGTCTCGGTGAGCACCGCCCCGGACAGCAGCAGCCCGGTCTGCAGGCCGATCGTCGTTGACACCGGAAGCATGGCATTGCGCAAAATGTGCCGGCGCCGAATCGTGGACGTAGCAAGCCCTTTGGACTCGGCGGTTCGTACGAAGTCTTCGTTCACGACATCGAGGACCGAGGCCCGGGTGATCCGCACGATGATGGCCAGCGGGATGGTTCCCAGCGCCAGGCCGGGCAGGATCAGGTGCTGCAGTGCGTCCCAGGAGGCATCGAACTCACGCGTGAGCAGGCCGTCGAGGACGTAGAACCCGGTCGGATGGGTGCCATCGATCCGGACGTCCTGACGCCCAGATCCGGGCAGCCAGCCGAGTTCGACGGCGAAGACGAAACGGAACAGGTAGGCCAGAAAGAAGACCGGGACGGTGACGCCGAGCAGTGATGCCATCACCGAGGCCGAGTCGAGAATCCCGCCGTGTCGGCGTGCGGCCAAGTATCCCAGGGGGATTCCCACCACGAACGCGAAGGCCAGCGCGGCTAAGGTGAGCTCGATTGTCCCAGGAAATCGCTCGAAGAACTCGGTGGTGACCGGTCGTCCGGTTTGAGTGGAAACCCCGAGGTTGAACTGGACGAGGCGCTGCAGGAAGCGGCCGTACTGCACGAACAGGGAGTCGTTGAGACCCAACGACTCGGTGACGGCGGCGATGGCCTCCGGCGTGGCGCGCTCCCCCAGGAGAGCCCTTGCGGGCCCGCCCGGGAGAGCGCGCAGCCAGACGAACAGCAGAACCGAAAGCCCGAAAAGGATCGGGATCAGTTGCAGCAGACGCCGAACGATGAATCTCAGCATCGTCGGTTACCTGCCGACTCCGTCCCTAATCGGTGAAGACGACCGTAGCGAAATTCTCCGCCGTCAACGGACTCGGGACAAGACCGTCGACATTTTCGGCAACCACCAGGGCCGGTGGGGAGTGCGAGAGCGGAATACCCGGCAGGAACTCCATGATGTCGTTGTTGAGGTCCTGGTACAGACCATCGCGAACATCTGGGTCCGGCTCGGAATCGGCGGCCAAGAACTGAGTGAAGAGGTCGTCGTTGACGTAGCCGCCGAAGTCCAGCTTCGATACTCCACCGGCCTTGGCGTCGAAGAACGTACCAATGAAGTTGTAGGCGTCGTCGTAGTCACCGGTCCAGCCGAGCAGGTGGATGTCGGCCTGCCCGGTTTGTACGGCGTCGAGGTAGTCCGGGCTCCACACCAGTGCGGTCGGCTGGATGGTGAAGCCGGCGTCGGTGAGGTTCTGCGACATGATCTCGAAGATGGCGCCCGGGTCTGGCATGTACGGCCGGCTGACCTCGGTCGGATAGAAGAACTTCAAAGTCGTACCGACCGCGCCGGCCTGCTCGAGCAGCGACCTGGCCAGCGCGGGGTCGTACTCATAGGTGGTGACGTCGTCGCTGTAACCGCTGACCGTGTCCGGCATGAACTGGGTCGCCGCCACTGCGCCGTCGGGCAGCAACGAACTGACGATGCTGTCCTTGTCGATCGCGTGGGCGATCGCCTGGCGGACCCGGACGTCGGCAAGGGCCGGATTGATCCCGAAGCCGGCTGCGTCGCCGAAGGCTCCCTGGTTGATGCCCAGGTAGAGGACGTTGAAAGCGGGTCGGGTCAGGACGTTGAAGCCGCCGTCCTCCAGGTCGGTGATGTCACCGGGTGCGACCAGGTCGTAGCCGTCAATCTCGCCGGCTTCGAGCTCCTGCTTTCGGGTGTTGCCGTCCGGGATGGTCCGGAAGATCAGTTTCTCGACCCCCGCCTTCTCGCCCCAGTAGTCGTCGTTACGGACCAGGGTGACCTCGCCGTTGGCCAGGTCCCAGTTGTCCAGCATGAAGGCGCCGGTGCCGGTCGGGTGCTCGGTGGCGTACGGCGGAAGGGTTGGCGCTTCGTCGCTGCCACCCACGTTGTCCGCTTCAAACTCCTCGAGCGCGCCCGGGCTCTGCATTGCGAAGGACGGAAGCGTCAGCGCGGCGGGGAAGCGACCGGTCACCCGGTTCAGCTCGACGACCGCGGTGAGCTCACCGTCGGTGCTGCATTCCTTGAAGATGTTGGGAACGTCCGGGGTCGAGGCGAAGCCACCGAAGACGTCCTGCCAGTAGCCGGACAGCGCCGGGCTCTGCGCCAGACCCTCGAAGTTGTACCACCGGTCGAAGTTGAAGCAGACCGCCTCGGCGTTGAAGTCGGTGCCGTCGTGGAATTTGACGCCTTCCTTGAGCTGGAAGGTGTAGGTCAGGCCGTCGTCGCTGGCTTCATACGACTCGGCCAGGCCCGGCTGTGGCTCAGCCGTGCCCTCACCGGGCTCGAGCAGGCCCTCGAAGATCTGCCGGGTGACGCGGAAGGATTCACCGTCGGTCACGAAGGCAGGATCCAGCGCTCCAGGGTCACCGGCCGCGCCGAACACGAATGTGCCGCCGCCGCCTCCTTCGCTGGTGGGCGCGCGCTCACTGTCGGCGCATGCCGACAGAGCCAACGCAGCAATGGAGACCGCCGCGATGGCGGTCAGCCGCTTCTTGGATCCGTGCATGTAACTACCTGCCTTTTCAGCATCGTCGCTTCGCGCCGCCGAACACGCCTGCGAACAGGCACGACCGACGGCCCGGGGGGCACTCCGGTTGAGATCCGGACCATATCCGTACGGTGGCCATGCCGCGACCCATGCCTGGCCGCCGAGACCAGACCTTTATCTGCCCTCGTGCGGACTTTCTCCGGAGAAAGTCGCATCTGGGCCGGCTCAGACCGCACATTCTCCGGAGAATGTCCGGATTTGCCCCCGGCTTCAGGCGGTGACGCTGCGGCGCCCCTCGAAGGCTCGCCCGAGGGTGACCTCGTCGGCGTACTCGAGATCCCCGCCGACCGGCAACCCGCTGGCCAGCCGGGTCACGATCATGTCCATCGGTGCCACCAGCCGGGCGAGGTACGTGGCCGTCGCCTCGCCTTCGAGGTTGGGATCGGTGGCCAGGATCAACTCTTTGATCCCGCCGTCGGCCAGCCGGGCCATGAGCTCGCGGATCCGCAGGTCCTCGGGACCGATCCCGTCGATCGGGCTGATCGCCCCACCGAGGATGTGATACCGACCGCGGAACTCGCGGGTGCGCTCGATCGCGACGACGTCCTTGGGCTCCTCGACGACGCAGATCACGTCCAGGGCCCGGCGCGGATCCCGGCAGATCTTGCACTGCTCGGCCTCGGCGACGTTGCCGCAGGTGGTGCAGAACCGGACCTCGTCACGTACCCGATTCAAGGCGGCGGCCAGCCGAGTGATGTCGGTGGCCTCCGAGGCGAGAATGAAGAACGCGATCCGCTGAGCGCTCTTGGGACCGACACCGGGCAGCCGGCCCAGTTCGTCGATCAGATCCTGGACCGCACCTTCATACATCCGGCTACTACATCCCGGGCAGGCCCAGCCCGCCGAGCCCACCGGCGAGAGGTCCCATGGTCTGGCTGGCCAACTCGGCGACCTGCCGGCTGGCATCCCGTACGGCGGCCACCACCAGATCCTGCATGCTCTCGACATCCTCGGGGTCGACCGCCTTCGGGTCGATGGTCACCGCGGTGAGTTCGCCCGAGCCGGTCATCGTGGCGCTGACCAGACCACCGCCGGCCGACCCGATGACCTCGGTGTCGGCCAACTCCTCCTGAGCAGCCATCAACTGCGCCTGCATCTGCGCAGCCTGCTGCATCAGCGCCTGCATGTCTGGAACGCCACCGGGTTGCATGCCGGTCAGGGTAGTGCGCAGCCGCCCCGCTCTAGCCGGGACGCGCGCGATCAGTACGAGACCGGCTCTTTCCTGCCCGCGAGGATCAGATAGACGATGGCGCCAACGGCGGTGACAGCGATCAGGGCGTCGATCACGTTGAAGGGAACCGTATAAGGCCGCGCCAAGAAGATCGCCGACAGCGATGCGGCCAGGATCAGCACGCTGATCACAACCCCGGTGATCCGCACCCAGCGAGCTCCCTTGGCGACGAAGACCGCGCACAGGGCAAGCAGCACGGCTGGAATGGCGAACAGGAACAGGGCGTGCCGGATGTAGTCCGGCCTCCAGTTTTCGATGATTGATCTACCGAAATCGGTATCGGCGATTACCTCGTTCCCTCCGCCGAAGTAATCCGCACGGCGGAGATCGAGGAGACTGTCCATCAGGACGAAGGTGAGCAGAACCCGGACCGCCAGCAGTCCGATCAGCGCGCAGAGTACGAGGACGGCTACCCGTACCGCCGGCGAACGTCGGGCTCTCGGATCAGTTGTCATCGGATTCAGATTCGCCATGAAAGTGTCCACTTCCGAGTTGGAAGCGACGACATCGTGCATGCCCCCGGCGGCCTATGAGTGGGGCTGTTGCCGGCCCCGCAATACTGACGCGGCGAACGGCAGCCGGGTTCCCCGACGTTGCAAGTGATCGGCTCAACCTCAGGTGGCTGCGAGGCTCAGTCGCGATCCATCCAGGTGGCCACGCAGGCCTCATGCCCTCGGTGTCGGCCAGAACCCACCATGCGGATGCGGGGCTGGTCGGTGACCAGGTGCCCGCCCGCGGCGCTCACCGCCGCGACGCGCGCCTCGGCCTGTACGGGGTCGGGTCAGCGGACACACCCAGCCCGCGCGCTGCCGCCGAGATCTGCCTGGCCAGCTCGACGTCGCGCTGGCTCAACCGCCCCTCGACCTCTGCGGGCCTGCGCCCGGTTACGTCCAGCTCCGGGTTCAGGAGAAACCACCTTTGCTGAGGCAGGATCAGGGCATGAGATTTCGTGCGACAGTCGAGCTGGGCGGTAAGACCGCCACCGGGGTCGAGGTCCCCCAGGATGTCGTCGAGGGCCTGAGGTCAGGCAAACGACCAGCCGTACGGGTCGCGATCAACGGCTACACCTACCGCAGCAGCGTGGGTTCGATGGGCGGGCGGTTCATGCTCGGCATCAGCGCGGAAGTTCGCACTGGCGCCGGCGTGCAAGCCGGGGACGAGGTGGACATCGACGTCGAACTCGACACCGAGCCTCGTGAGGTGAGTGTCCCGGCGGACTTCACCGTCGCCCTGGGCACAGACCAGCAGGCCAGCGCCTTCTTCGACGGACTCTCATACAGCAATCGACGACGGATCGTGCTCTCGATCGAGGACGCCAAGACGCCGGAGACCCGACAGCGGCGCATCGACAAGGCGGTCAGGGCCCTACGAGACGGGCGCACCTGAGCGCACTCGGTCGGACGGGCTGCGACGGGCTTGATGCCGCAATGGGCTTCCTCGGGTAGCCCAGTTCAGCGTTGCCGGATCAGCGTTGTCCGGTTCAGCGTTGCCCGTTGACGGGTTGCCCGTTGACAGGTTGCGCGCCGAGTTCGTCGCGGAGCAGGGAAAGCGCGGCCTGTTCGGAGTCCGCGGGCTCGCCTCCTCCGGACGGATCCACCGGTTCGCCTACCTCTTCGCTGGCGTCGACGTGAAACTGATCTGCGAGAACGGTTCCGCCGCTTGCGGCAACCGCCAAGGACTGCTGTTCCTCACCGGCATCGACGATCGTCTGCACCTGCCAGTCGACGCCGAGCAAGTCGTGCAGCGCCGCCCGGATGATCTCGGTGTTCATCTCCTCCGACAGCCTGCGCATCAGGCCCGAGGAGTTGATGCCGAGCTTCAGCACCGACCCTTCGACGGCAAGAACGTTCGCCGACATGAGCAGCGCGGCAGTGGTCCGCTTGCGCTCCTTGATCGCATCTAGGATGTCCGGCCACAGACGACGTAGGTCGACGACGGTCAGATCCCCCGTCGGCTTCGGCGGTCGCGGCTGCCGCGAGGAGGAAGACTCGGCTGTCGACGAGCTGGTCGATGCCGACGGCACGACGGGGGCTTCCGGGGCCGCATCGCGCGCATCAGCGACCGGAGGGAGCGGTGCCTCGGCGCTGGATGCGGCCGCGGCCGTGGGCCGGCGCTCGGCTCCAGCTCCCGCCGAAGGTGTTGGCCGCGAAGCAGGCCGGCGTACGGACTCGTCCTCGCCTCCTCGTACGGCGGTTTGTGTCAGCGCGGGTGCGGGTGACTGGTCAGCGATCTGCATCCGCCGCTCGAGTCGTTCGATCCGTTGCAGCGTGGCCGACGAGTCGTCGCTGGCCGCCGGCAGCAGCATCCGTGCACAGACGAGCTCCAGGAGCAACCGGGGTGCCGTCGTACCGCGCATCTCCGTCAATCCATTGTGGACGATGTCGGCGAGTCGGGACAGCGTGGCCGTACCGAGTCGGGCCGCCTGATCGGCCATCGTCGTGAGCTGGTCACCGGGTAGATCGAGCATTCCCTTGTCCGCAGCGTCGGGCACCGCGTCGAGGATCACCAGGTCGCGCAGCCGGTCGAGCAGGTCGGCGGTGAACCGGCGCGGATCGTGGCCGGCCTCACTGACCCGATCGACGGCGCCGAACACTCCGCCGGCATCACCGGCGGCCAGCGCATCGACGGTCTCGTCCAACAGCGCCCCGTCGGTCACCCCGAGCAGCCCCACCGCGCGTCGATAGCTGACGCCGTCCTCCCCCGCGCCGGCCAGCAACTGGTCCAGGATCGACAGCGAATCGCGCGCTGAGCCCCCACCTGCACGGACAACGAGGGGGAAGACCGAGTCGTCGACGGTGGCCTTCTCCTCCTCGCAGATCCGCATCAGCAGGCCGCGCAGTACCGAGGGCGCCATCAGCCGGAACGGATAGTGATGGGTCCGCGACCGGATCGTCGGCAACACCTTGTCCGGCTCGGTGGTCGCGAAGACGAAGACCAGGAACTCAGGTGGCTCCTCGACCAGCTTCAGCAGGGCGTTGAAGCCCTCTTTCGACACCATGTGCGCTTCGTCGATGATGTAGATCTTGTACCGGCTGACCATCGGTGCGTAGAAGGCGCGATCGCGTAGGTCCCGGGCATCGTCCACGCGCCCGTGGCTGGCGGCGTCGATCTCGATCACATCGGGGGTGCCTGCGCCACCCGGCGCGAGCCCGACGCAGGAGTCGCAGATCCCGCAAGGTGTCGACGTGGGGCCTCGGACGCAGTTCAGCGAACGGGCCAGGATTCGCGCGCTGGAGGTCTTGCCGCAGCCGCGTGGCCCGGAGAACAGGTACGCGTGGTTGATCCGGCCGTTGTCCACCGCCTGGGTCAGCGGCTCGGTCACGTGATCCTGGCCGACGACCTCGGCGAAGGTGGCCGGCCGATACTTCCGATACAGCGCCACAGCCACGCAGGCGAGGGTACTGGCCGAGGCCGACACCCCGCCGCTGGTCTTGTGAGTGAGCATCGACCGAGCGCCAGCGAGGGAGGAGCGGAGCGAACACAGCGCCCGGAGGGCGCGTACGCGCGGAGCGCGTCATGCAATTCAGGACCCCTCGTACACCCGACAGAGCCCGCTTATCCTTGCTGCCTTCCGGCCCTGGGGAGGTTCACAGGGTGACGCCGTACGAGGGGTCAGTGGTGAGTCTAGCCGGGCGAGGAGCGCCGCCTTGTACCCTCGCCCATGGCCGGAACCGTGCTGCCGTCGAACGGCATCCCCGGACCTGGAGGATTCGCCTAGTGGCCTATGGCGCTCGCTTGGAAAGCGGGTTGGGGGCAACCCCTCGAGAGTTCGAATCTCTCATCCTCCGCCACCCGCGGCGAGCGACCCGGCCGAGGAGCTCCTCGTGAACGACGACCTCGCCGGTAGCTTCGCTCGCTGGGGTGCGCAGGTGCTGCAGCCGCTGCCGCTGTACGGCCGGATCGCCTCAGCCGTCGCAGGGGACGCCGATGTCCGTGATCTGCTGCGGCACGCCCCGCCCGAGCAGCGGCTGCCCGTACTCCTGTTGGCGGTGGTCCATCACCTGTTGCTCGGCGGTGCCGACCATCCCCTGTCCCGGTGGTACCCCACGGTTGGTGGCCGAGCCGACGCCGGAGCCGACGCCGGTGCCGACGCCGACCCGTACGTCGACTTCCGCGACTTCGTGTTCGGGCGGCGCAGCGAGGTAACCGAGCTGCTAGCCACGCGCAGTACCCAGACGAACGAGATCGGCCGCTGCTCGGTGCTCCGACCGGCCTGGGCGGTCGTCGTTGAGGAGGTTCGGGCTCCGCTCGGGCTGATCGAGCTCGGTACGTCGGCCGGGCTCAATCTGTTGGTGGACCGCTGGGCTTACTCCTACTCTCCCGAGGGGCCGAGGTACGGCGACCCCGCCCGGGACGTGCTGGTTGAGGCGCAGTCGCGGGGCGCCCGCCTCCCGGAATCAGGATCCCTCCCGCTCGGTTCACGGGTCGGTATCGACCTGCAGCCCATCCAGGTACGTGACGAGGAAGCGGTGCGCTGGCTGCTGGCCTGCGTGTGGCCGGAACAACTGGGCCGGTTTCAGCGATTGCAGGCCGCAATCGAGGTGGCCCGAACCGACCCGCCTCGGGTGGTTGCCGGGGATCTCGTCGAGATGCTGCCCTCGATCGTGGCGGAACTGCCCGAGAACGAGCACCTCGCCGTACAAAACTCCTGGGTGTTGAATTATCTTCCGGCAGAGTCGCGACAACGGCTTGTCTCGGTGCTCGACGAGCTCGGTTCGGCCCGCGACCTGTCCTGGGTGAGCATCGAGAGCCCGGAGCTCGTACCGGAGCTCGACATTCCGCCGCGTCCCGGCGGCGGCGCGGACAGCGAGGCCTCGGTCGCCGTGTTGAGCACCTGGCGAGACGGTCGTAAGGCCGTACGCCGGCTGGCCGACTGCCACCCGCACGGCACCTGGGTCCATTGGTGGTGACACCCGATCCACTGTTGATCATCGGCGAATGGCAGGGTTCGGAACGAGAAAACCCGCACCTTTGCCGATGATCAACGAGGGAAAAGCGCATGAGTAGTGACATCAGCATCCCGACCAAGGATCTGGAGTCCGTCCTGGCCTACCTCGAAGGGCTCAGCGTGATCCTGCAGACCCTGGACACCGAGCGGCGCGGGCGCGAAGCCACCGATCCCCTCGTCGAGGAACTGCAGGCACTGGACAACGCCCTGTACGAATGGTCACCGCTACCTCACCAGCGCAGCTCCGGGCAGGGGTGGGCGATCGTCGATCACAACCTGACCCATCTACGTCAGCGGCTGGCTGGCCTGCGCGCCGGCGACGATGCCGCGGATGCCGAGAGCAGCTCCTGAGCCGGAGCTGATCATCGTGGTCGATGGCGAACGGGATGTGCGCCCCGGCACGTCCGCCGAATATGCTCCGATGGCCGACCGGAACGTGCCGGGCGAATCCGGCGATGGCACGAGCAGGCCTATGCCTTCGGCAGGGCCGAGGGCCGCGCCGAACAGACCTTCAGCTACCTCGGTACGAATTTGCTCGTACCGCCGGAGGTCATGCCCATCACCGCTGTCTCCCATCTGTTGGGTGAAGCTGTGCTGGCGGAGGTCCGGGACAGCGACCGGGTGCTCGACATGGGGACCGGAAGCGGCGTCAACGCCATCCTGGCCGCCAGCACGGCGCGCGACATCGTGGCCGTCGACATCAATCCACTGGCCGTCGAAGCGGCTCGAGGAAACGCAGAGCGCAACGGCTGCCCGGATCGGATCGACTTCCGCGAGAGCGACGTCTTCAGCAACGTCGACGGCACCTTCGACCTGATCGTCTTCGACCCGCCGTTTCGCTGGTTCGCCCCGCGGGACATGTTCGAGGTGGCGATGACCGACGAGAACATGGGGCCATGACCAGGTTCTTCCGCGAGGCCCGGCAGCACCTCAGGCCAGACGGCCGACTGTTGATCTTCTTCGGTACGTCCGGCGATCTGGATACCTCCAACAGCTCGCGGCCGAAGAGAGCTTCACATCCGAGGTGCTAGCTCAGCAGGATCTTGAAAAGGACGGCTGGCGGGTCGCCTATTACACGTTCAGGATGGCCTAGAGCTCCTGATTGCCGCGATCACAAGCCGGCGATCTCCGGACCAGCGATCAGCCACCCGACCAGTTCGGGTCGCGACCGGCTAGCCCCAACGCACGATCGAATGGTGGCGCGCCCTCGGGCACGTCGACGGGAGGACCGAACATCCCCGCCCGAGCCGAATCGTCACCGGTGGGCGTGACGATCGGCAGCACCGCTTCGGCCAGTTCGTCATCCACCTGGTAGCGCTGACCGGTGGCGCGGGCCAGATCCCAACCGTGCATCTGCACTTCGTTGAGGGTCACCAGTCCAGCAGCCTCCGCCGGGAACCGGACGCCTCCGGCCATCGTCATGCCATCCCATGCCTTGGGATCACCCCACGCCTGCGCGACCTCATCGAGCTGGGTCCGCAGGAGTTCCCGCCAGTTGTCCGGAAGGGGGGCGGTCACCTTTGCCGGCGGAGTCGACGTCGTGGGCCCCTCGATCTTCCCGGCGGCGTCGCGGAACGCGACCGTCAGGCCGAGCAGGTGGTTGACCAACTCGCGCACCGAGGTGTCCGTGCAGGGTGTCGGGTCGTCGAGCTGGTCGTCCCTGACGCCCTCGACGATCTCGGTCACCAACGCCGTTGCCGGCCGCAGGTCGAGCATCTGGCCCCCTTCGTCATCTGGCGGTGGCGGTGGGATTTGAACCCACGGAGGGGGTAAACCCTCACACGCTTTCGAGGCGTGCTCCTTAGGCCGCTCGGACACGCCACCGCCGGAAAGACTACCCACCCGCGCCGGTCAGGGCCGTATTCGGTGCTCGGCGAAGAAAGCAGTCAGCAACCGAGCGGACTCCTCGGCCCGCACGCCGCCGAGCACCTCGGGCCGGGAATTGAGCCGCCGGTCGCGGACCACGTCCCACAACGAGCCGACCGCCCCGGCCTTGGGATCGCGGGCGCCGTACACGATCCGGGCCACCCGGGACAGCACCGCGGCGCCGGCGCACATCGTGCACGGCTCCAACGTGACCACCAGGGTGGCCCCGGTCAGCCGCCAAGAACCGGTCGTCTCAGCGGCCGCCCGCAGGGCGAGCACCTCGGCGTGTGCGGTCGGGTCTCCGCGCAGTTCGCGCTCGTTGGCCGCTGAGGACAACTGCGAGCCGGCGGCGTCCAGAACAACTGCGCCGACGGGTACGTCTCCCCAGGACGCGGCTGCCGCCGCGAGATCGAGGGCGACCTGCATCGCCGGCTCGTACGCCGAACCGGAACTCACCGAGGCAGGGTGTCCAGTGCCTGGGCGAACTCCTCGGCGAATCCGAGCCGGCGCGCGATCAGGCCGAGCATCTCATCGGCATAGAGGTCGACATCGTCCATGATCATTCGCAGCTCGCCGGCGGGCAGACCCAGGTCGTCCAGGATGCCCAGGTCGCCGATCGGCCAGAGTTCGTCGTCGGCAGTGTCCTCGTCGACGTCCTCGTCCAGTCGCTGCGCAACGTCGGCGGCGAAGTCCCACTCCAGGGCCGCCGTTGCATCGGAGAGCAGCAGCCGTACGTCGTCCGCTCCGCCGGAGGCCCGGATCACCACGAAGAACTCGTCGCTGATGTTGACCAGGCCCAATGCACCGCCGTCACCGGGTTGTTGTCGCGTGGCCCGTACACAGCTCTCCACGCTTTCCAGCACTGCAAGCGGAAGCACACCGCAGCGCCACACACCGGATTCTCGACTGGCCGTGATCGCGAAGCCGTCGACGGCGTCATCCTCGGCGACTGCCATGGTCCACCCTCCCGTCACATGTTGGGGCACGATCGAGATACCCCGCCTGCGGGCACGTTAGTGCCTGAGCGGTCCTGCGCGAGAGTGCCTGGGGCTAGTCTGTGGGTTGGGTCGATGACCGAGCCCATCAGGCGGGCGCCAGGCGACCGTATTCCGAGATCTGTCGACGAGAGGCGTTCAGCCTGCTCGCAGGAGGACCCCAGCCCCGTATGAGCACGAGCGTCCAAGAGCCATCGTTGCCCCCCGCCGACTCCCCAGACAACGCGGCGCCGGCGCCCGAGGATCGGATTCCTCGCCGCGTCGTCGCCCGCGTGGTCTTCCCGGAAGATCGTGACCTGGACACGCTGCCGCTCTACATCGACTTCACCCCGTTCACCGGCGTCAATCCGATGACGCGGATCGATCCGGAGAAGCCGCGCACGACCGACCAGAGCCAAGCACCGGTCTTCGTGACTCCGGCGCACAGTGATTACATCCGCGGAAGGCGCAGTCTGGAACTGCCGGCCGGGGAGCGGATCTCTTTCGGCACGTACTTCAACGCCTTCCCGGCCGCTTATTGGCGTCGGTGGACCGACATCACCACTGTGCACCTCGCGGTCCGAGCCACCGGATCACCGACGCTGGTCGTCTATCGCTCGAACGCCCGCGGTGCCACCGAGCGAGTGGCCGCCACGACACTGACCGATGGCGTGTTGGACATCGACCTATCGCTAGCCCCTTTCGGGGACGGCGGTTGGTACTGGTTCGACATGGTGGCCGGGCAAACACCGGCACTGCTCGAGTCCGCGGAATGGTCGGTGCACGACAGCGGGCGCGAGCGTGGCGGGACGACGATCGCCATCACGACGTACAACCGTCCGGACTACTGCGCCTCCCAGCTGCGTCAAATCGGCTCAGCAGAGGGTCTGCTGGATCTGCTCGACGAGGTCCTGGTCATGGACCAGGGGACGCAGAACGTGGTCGATCGGCCGGACTTCGACGACTGTGCGGCCGGTCTGCACGGAAAGCTCCGGGTCATCCACCAGGCCAACCTCGGTGGGTCGGGTGGCTTCTCCCGCGGCATGCGCGAGGATCTCGCCGCGCGACGAAGCCGGTACGTCCTGCTGCTCGCCGAAGACATCGTCCTGGAGCCGGAAGGAATCGCGCGGGCAGTTGCCTTCGCGGATGAGTGCCGCGAGCCGACGATCGTCGGTGGGCACATGTTCAACATGTACGAGCGCTCGGTTCTGCACTCCTGGGCCGAGACGGTCAGGGAATGGCTGTTCTTCTGGGGGCCGGTCGAGGGAACCACGCAGGCACACAACTTCGCCCTCAGCAACCTGCGGGCCACTGCCTGGATGCACAAGCGCTTCGACGTCGACTACAACGGCTGGTGGATGTGCCTGATCCCGGTCGAGGTGATCGACAAGATCGGGTTGAGCCTGCCGCTGTTCATCAAGTGGGATGACGCCGAGTTCGGCCTGCGGGCGGGGAAGGCGGGCTTCCGTACGGTGACCTTTCCCGGTGCCGCCGTGTGGCATGTCCCGTGGATGGACAAGGACGACACCACGGACTGGCAGGCCTACTACCATCAGCGCAACCGCTGGGTCGTTGCGCTACTGAATTCGCCCTATCCGCGCGGAGGCAACCTGCTGTCGTGGAGCCTGCGCGGCGACGTCAAGCAGTTGCTCGCCTTGCAGTATTCCGCGGTCGAACTCCGCCTACAGGGCCTGGAAGACGTGCTTGACGGTCCGCAACGGTTGCATGCCGATCTGCCCACCAGCCTGGCCAAGGTGCGGGCCACCCGAGCGGAGTTCTCCGATGCCCGCACTGAACGCGATCTGCACGCTTTTCCGCCACCACGCCGCGTACGCCCTCCCAAGCGAGGAAAGAACCCGGCGCTCCCGAAGAGTCTGCGGGAGATCATCGTCACCGGAACAGTCGGAACCCTGCGACAGTTCCGGGGAATCCGGGAGAGTTCGCGGGTACAGCCGGAGGCCTCGGTTGCGGCCATGCACACGCGTTGGTGGATGCTCTCGCGCTACGACTCGGCCCTGGTCACGACCGCGGACGGGACGGCTCAGTC
>JBPCOF010000282.1:0-12676 GCA_051000515.1 Geodermatophilaceae bacterium | reverse complement strand
ACCGCGTCGATGCCCTCGGAGTTCCATGCCTCGTACAGCGTCGGCAGCTCCCATGCACCGGTCGCCCGTAACGAGATCCCGCGCGGCCCGGTCCGGCGTACTTCACCGCGGATGACCAGCAGCCAGGAGTGAAATACCGTTGCGGCATAGGCTCCTTGGGCGTCTTCGAAAAAAGTCGCATCCGCACAGCCCGTACCGTCGTCCAGCGTCACGAAGACCACCCTGCGCCCCGAGCGAACCGGCGGGGTTTGGGTGGCCACCTTCACCCCGGCGACCAGCACCTCGGACTTGCTCCGGGTGCCCAGCAGATCCCTTGCCCGCACGATGCCCAACGCCCCGAACAGCGGAAGGTAGAAGTCCACGACATGCCGGCTGGCATCCAGACCAAGCACTTCCAGCTCAGCACTGACCCGCTCGGCGTCGGTCATCTCCGGCAGCCCGCCGGCCGAGCCGGCCAGCTCTTGATCGCCGGGTAAGGGAAAGTCGAAGATCAGTTGGGTTCCTTCTGCAGTCGCCGACCGCCTCCGGCCTCTCGGGGTGAGCGTCCCCGTGGCCTTTCTGGCACCACGCACCCATTGATCGAGTTCCTTGGTCTGCAGCAGCAGGTCACGTCGGTTCACCGTTCCCCGCCGGCGTACGGGACTGGCCCGGCCGATCCGGTAGAGCGAGTCGAATCCACCCGCCACGATCAGCCGCTCCACGATCGGGCGGGAGGCACCGGCCCGGTGGAAGAAGTCCGACAGCGAGGCGTAGGGCCGACCGGCCACGATGCCGGCCACCTCCGCATCGTTGATGCCCTTGACGTCGGCCAGGGACAGCCGGATGCCGTACCTGGTGGGATCGGGCATCCCGGCCGGCAGCCACTCCGGCGGCGTCCAGTGTTCAGTGGAGAGAGAGGACTCAGTGAACTCAGCTACCGGCTCGATCCGGTAGACCCCGTCGGAGACGTTCACGTCCAGGCCAAGGACGGGGATGCCGAAGTTGCGGGCATCGTCGAGGATCAACCGCTTGGGGTACATCCCGGGGTCATGGGTCAGCACCCCGGCGACAAAGGCCGCGGTGTGGTGCGCCTTGAGCCAGGCCGATTGATAGGTCGGCAGCGCGAACGCGGCGGCATGGGCCTTGCAGAACCCGAAGGAGCCAAAGGCGGCCAGCACCGTCCAGATCCGTTCGGCATCAGGCAATGAGTATCCGCGTTTGAGGGCGACCGGCATGAACCAGGCCTGCACCTCGGGGTGGCCGTCCTTGTGCCCCAAGGCCCGACGTACCTCGTCGGCCTCGGCCAGGCTGACCCCGGTGACCGTGTGCACGATCTCGAGCACCTGCTCATGGAAGACGACGACGCCTCCGGTCTGCTCCAGGGAGTACCTCAGGCTCTCGTGCAGATAGGCGGGTTGGGCCCAGCCCTGCCGGGCCATCAGGAACGGGGTGACCATGTCGCTCTTGACCGGCCCGGGCCGGAACAGCGAGATGTCGATGATGATGTCCTCGAAGCTCTCCGGGGCGAACTTGCCGACCAACTCACGCTGCCCGGGCGACTCGATCTGGAACATCCCCAGGGTGCGGGTGGACTGGATTAGTTCGTAGGTCGTCGGGTCATCGCGCGGAATGGCGTCGATGTTCACCTCGACCCCGTCTACCCGCCGGACCTCGTCGAGGGCATGCGCGATTGCCGACTGCATCCGGATGCCGAGCAGATCGAGCTTGAGCAGGCCGAGTTCCTCGACATCGTCCTTGTCGAACTGGCTCATCGGGTAACCGAGAAAGCTGCGCTCGACCGGTGTGCGATCGAGCAGGGTGCGGTCGGACAGCAGCACTCCGCACGGGTGCAGGGCTATATGGCGGGGCAGGCCATCGAGGCTCTCCACGAGATCGAAGAGCAACTCGAGCTTGGCCTGACCGATCCCGCTGGCCCGCAACTCCGGGAGGTCGCGCAGCGCCGCCCTCGCCTGGTTGGCGCGGATGTGCGGGAAGGCCTTGGCCAGCGTGTCTATCTCGCCCAGCGGCATCCCCAGCGCCGCACCGACGTCGCGGATCGCGTGGCGTACCCGATAGGTGTCCATCATGGACACGCAACTGACCCGGTCGTCGCCGTACCGGTCGATCACCGCGTCGTAGACCTCCATCCGGCGCGCGGACTCGACGTCGATGTCGATGTCGGGCAATGCTTTTCGTAGTGGGGACAGAAACCGCTCCATCAGCAGCCGGTAGCGGATCGGGTCGACGTCGGAGATCCCGAGCAGGTAGGTGACCAGGCTCCCAGCTCCTGAGCCGCGGGCCGCTGCGCGTACTCCCATGGAACGGATCAGGTCGGCGACATCCGCGACGGTCAGGAAGTACGACGGGTAGCCCATCGTTGCGATGACCTCCAACTCGTCGGTCAGTCGTTGGCGTACGGCCTCGGTGACGGTCATCCCTCGCCGGCCGAAGCCGGCTTCGCAGCGCTGGGAGAGCACCTCTCCGTCGCGCAGTCCCGCCTCGCTCGGAGCACGTACGACATCGAGTTCCGGAAAGTGCACCGTGCCCAGCCCCAGGTCGCGCCGTGGGTCGACCGCACACTGCTCGGCCAGCCGGGCGGTCGCGGCGAGCAAACGGGCGCCGATCTCGTCGTCGGCGAGGTCTGCGGCGATCTCGGCCATCTCCTTGCCGGATTTGAGATAACCCTCGGCGCTGCGCCGGTCGAGGTGACGCAGGTCGAGGGGAACCAGACGCCGGCTCGCGTCCAGGACATCCGCGGTCGGGGCGTCGAAAGGGTCGACGTAGCGGACCGCATTGGTGAGCACCATCGGCACGCCGGTTCGTAGGCCGAACCTGAGCATCGATTCTGCTTTGGCCCGATCACCCCGAGCCCGATGGTGCACGATCTCGAGATAGACCTGCTGCATGCCCAGTTGGTCCCGCCAGGCCTCGAGTTCGGCCTCGGCGAGGTCGGGCCGGCGAGTAGCCAGCGCCCGGCCGATCCTCGAGTCTGGACCGAGCAGGGCCACCAGGGCACCCGCACCGGCATGTTCGGCCACGAGATCCCGGCTGCTCACCGGCATCCCCCGCTCGCCGGCCAGATGAGTGGCGCTGGTCAGCCGGCACAGCGCTCGCCACCCGGTCCCGGCCCGGGCCAGCACGGTGACCCGGGGCAATTTGCCATCCACGCTGGCCCCGCCACGAGCCGGAGACTTGCGGCCGGACGGACGTACCGGCTGCTGGCCGGCCACCGAGCCGAGAGCAAGGTCCAGTCCGAAGATCGGCCGGATGGCAGCCTCCCGGCAGGCCACCGCGAACTTCACCGCACCCGAGAGCCCGTCGCGGTCGGTCAGCGCTAGAGCGCTCATCCCGTGCTCGGCGGCTCGTTCGACCAGTGCGCTGGGGTGATTGGCGCCGTACCGAAGGGAGTAGCCGGAGGCGACATGGAGGTGTACAAACGGGTCATCGCCCACTCTTGCCCCCACTATGGGTGTCCTACACCCATGTTGGGTGTACGATTGGGTATGAGCAAGGTGATCCAGGTGCGAAACGTGCCTGACGAGGTCCACACCAGCCTGCGAGAGCGGGCGGCAGCGGCTGGCGTCTCGCTGTCGGAGTACGTGCTGGCCGAGCTGCGGCGGGTCACCGAACGCTCGCCCAACGCCGAGGTCCTCATGCGCTCGGCACAACGCGAGGGAGGGTTCAGCCGGGAGGAGATCGTCGCGGCGGTCCGCTCGGGTCGCGACGAGCGGTGATCGTGGTCGACGCTTCGGCCGTGCTCGACGTGATCAGTGGGGATCCCTTCTCCGTACCGCTGCTTCAGCGTGTCGCCGGGCAGCCTTGGCATGCGCCGCATCTCATCGACCTCGAAGTTCTCCACGCCTTGCGTCGATTGGCCATGCATCATCCGAGCAAGGCCGAGCTCGCCGAGACCACGCGGGCTGAGTTCCTCGCCCTGACCATCACCCGCTACGCCCATGTCGGCCTGCGAGACCGGATCTGGGAGCTGCGCTCGGTGATGACCGCCTACGACGCGGCCTACATCGCCCTGGCTGAGGCGCTCGACGCACCGCTGGTGACCACCGATGCCCGACTGGGCCGGGCGCCTGGGAGCCGATGCGTCGTCGAGGTCTTCGCACAGCCCGGCAACTAGCTGCCCCCGCCCGCAGTAACTGGTCACTTTTTGCCACCTCGCGCCTGTGACAACTGACCAGTTACTTGACGAGCTCACTCCTTGTCGCCGCCCGTCAACCGCTCGACGAGGCGGCAGAAGGTCGCCACTTCCCGGATCAGGTCATCGGCCTCTCGGGCAGTCACCGAGCCGACGAGTCCGGCTTCGGCAGCGGCTCGCTTGCCCGCACCGGCCGCGAAGAACCCGGCCCATTCCCCCAGTTCTGGCGCCAATTCGAACAGCAGATCCCAGGCACTGTGCAATCCACGCCGCCTCGGCCGCAACCCAGCCGCACTGCGTTGGGCGAGCACCGCCGCAGCCGCCCGTAATGCAGCCAGATGCGCTCGGGCGTAACGAGGTTCGGGTTCAGATTCGGTGGCTGCCTCCACCAGTTCGGTACGTGCCTGAGCCAGCAATGACGCCGCCGACCCGTGCCCATCGGACCGGAAACCCGCTGTCCTGGCCCGAGAGGCTGCTCTGGCCTGAGAGTCAGTCATGGATACGACCCAGCACCCATCGGTTGGTCGCCTCGTCCCAGCACAGGTCATAGACGCCGCCGGGGCCACCGCTCGGACCGGGGCCGGGTCGGGTCTCCACCCGCCACCAGTGCAGTTGCACGATCGCCTCGCCGCCGCTGAACCGACGCCACCAGGGTCCGGACTCCAACCAGTGATCGAGGACGACAGCGACCTCGTACCGACGCCCGCGCCACCAGAACCGTTGCGGTGTCGCGCTCGAGTACGTCCGGGTACCCGCTTCCACGTCGATCCGTTCACCTTGACCGGCCTCAGGCAGACGGGTCATGACCGCCCCGCCTCGTGCGCTGTGTCATGGCGCGCTGCTCCGTGCGCTGTGTCATGGCGCTCCGCTCGCTCCGCTCGATCATCAGGCCTCGTGCGCTGCGCGCACCCGGCGAATGAGACCTCCTGCACACTGAACGGCACCCGTCGAGTGACGCTGGACACTGAGCCGGAGCCGATACGGGTCGAGGGCAACGGCTCCGGCTCAGTTTCTTCGGTGTCAGTAATGGCACCTCAGGCATTCGAACACATGTTCGAATGCCTGAGGTCAGTCAACAGCTTGTCCGGCTCGGCGTCAACCCCGGCGAGGCGCGCTATCCGGTCAGTACGCTCGACGGCGTGATCCTGCATCTGGTGACCTTTAGCTGGCGCCGCGACGTGACCAATGACGACGTGGTGTCCGTCATCGAGGGCCTGAGCTCACTGCCCGCCCAGATCCCCGAACTGCTCTCCTACCGGTTCGGCCCAGACCTCGGTCTCCGCGAAGGCAACGCCGATTTCGCGGTGGCCGCCGTGCTCGAAAGTCCAGACAGCCTGCCGGCCTACCTCGATCATGTTGAACATCAGCGGATCGTCACAGAGATCATCGCCCCGCTGGTCGCCACTCGTCAGGCGGTCCAGATCGAGCTCCCGGCCGACAGCACGTTCTGACCAGCCGGCTACACCGGGCGGGTCTCGGGCATCCTGATGGCCAGCAGTACCCCGACCGCTAGCACCGCGGTCGTCAGAGCGAATCCGGTGGAGTAGCCGGCCGCCGGAGTGGAGCCCCATCCCCCGCTGTCGACCAGCGCCGAGGCTGCCAGCGGACCGATCATCGCCCCGACGTCGGTGGCCATCTGATAGAAGGCCACCGCCCCGCCGCTCCTTGCCGGAGCGACATCAGCGACGATGGCCGCCGGCGCGACCGCGAGCATTCCGGCACCGGCTCCGGCCACGGTCATGGCGACCAGGAACAGGGTCAGATCAGCCGGTGCGATGAGGATTCCCATACCCGCGGTCGCCAACGCGGTTCCGGCGATCATCAGCGGCTTTCGCCCGACCCGGTCGACCCAGCGCCCGGACGGGAGCAGCGCCAGAGCGTTGGCAACGGCGAAGACCCCCAGCCCGATACCGGACCACTCAGCGCCGAGAGCCAACGCCTCCCCGACGAACAGCGGGATCAGCGAGAAACGCACTCCGAAGGCGAGCCATCCAGTTCCCAGGCTGGCACCGATCGCCGCACGGTAGGCCGGCAGGCGCAGCATCGACCCGATGCCCGCCGGACCGGGCGCGCCGTCCTCGATGGGAGTGGACACGAACACCGGTGGCGGTAACCGGCGGAAGGCCACGAAAGCGACGAGGGTCGCGACAACCAGCAGTACGCCGTAGATGAAGAACGGCAATCTCAGCGAGATGGCCGCCAAGGGTCCACCGACCACCGGCCCCACGATCCCGCCGAACAGGAACCCGCCGAAGAACACGCTGTTCGCCCGGCCGCGTGCCTGCGGCGGTGACGTGCGGATCAGTAGGACAACAGCGGAGACGGTGAACATCGCTGATCCGACCCCGCCGAGACCGCGCAGGATCAACAGCTGCGCGTAGTCCTGCGCGAACCCGGCCGCTCCACTGGTCACCGCCGCCAGCGCGATTCCGGTGATCAGGACACGGGTCTCACCGAATCGATCGACGAGCCGGCCGGAGAACAGCGCCGACACGATCCGCATCCCGGCGAAGGCGGTGACGACCAGAGCGGCCAACGTCCGGCTGACGCCGAACTCCAGCGCGAAATCCGGAATGGCGGGGGCCACGATGCCGTACCCGATTGCCACGCAGGCGGCCACCAGGGCGAGGATCCACGCTTCACGGGGCAGCTTCGGAGCGCTGGCCGAGGGGTCGCCGGCGGCCTGGTCAGCGACTGGGCTCACCCGGGCAGCATGCCCGGCGGCCTCATCGACGTGCGCCGAGCCCTCTGGTTGCCAGGTACGAGACAAGGCCGCCCGGATTGTGGCTCTGTCCCAGCAGCCGACCTGACAGGTGGCCCGCATCAGGCGATATTCGGGGCCCGCAGCACCCGGTCTGGATAATGGCCCGGTGAATCCCAGGGTGGAATCGGTCACTCGGAGCCTGCGTGCGGCCGGTGTCGTCGCGCAGGTCCGCGTGCTTCCCGAGAATGCGCACACCGCGGTCCTCGCCGCCGAGCAACTCGGAATCGAGGTCGGCGCGATCGCGAACAGCCTGATCTTCGATGCCGGCGGCGCACCGCTGCTGGTCATGACCAGCGGGAGCCATCGGGTCGACACGGCGAAGGTCGCCGCTCTGCTCGGAGTCCCGACACTGCGCCGAGCGGACCCGGACTTCGTCCGGCTGCACACCGGACAGGCGATCGGCGGGGTCGCACCGGTCGGTCACCCCGCGCCGATCGGGACGCTGGTCGACATAGAACTCGCACGGCACGACGAGATCTGGGCTGCAGCCGGCCATCCCTCGACCGTGTTCGCGACCACCTACGCCGAGTTGCTCCGGATCACCTCGGGGACCGCGGCAGAGGTCGGCGACTGAGTGCCAACGGCAGCTGAGCCGGAACCGAGGCGGAGGGCCAGCGCGCCGGCCACGAGGTAGAGCGCGCCCTGCACCTGCAGGGTGATGCTCAGCCCGGTCCCGGTTCCGACCGCGCCGGCCAGCAGCATTCCCAGGGCCTGGACACCTCCGTACACCGCGAAGAACGTGCTCAGGATCCGCCCTCGATTGCTGTCGTCGGAGTGCTTCTGCAGCAGAGTCATCAGGCCGGTCATCGACGCCAGTCCAGGGAAGCCGACCGCGATGAAGAGCCCGACGTACAGCTCGAAAGCCGTGCTCAGCAGCGGGAGGTTCCAGGTGAGGAGGGAGAGCACCCCGAATGCGGCCAGCGACACGGTCAGCAACCGGGTGGCATCCAGGCGCCGGATCAGTATTCCCAGCAGCGCACCGCCGGCGATCGCACCGATCGCCTGGACCCCGCGCAGGATGCCCACGTCGGCGGCATCGCCGCCCAGATCTCGCAGCACGAAGAGCACGAACAGTACGACGAAGGCTCCTTGGGCCAGGGCCATGCAGCTCACGACCGCCAGGACCCGGCGGAGCATCGGTGTGCGAGCCACCACGGCGAGACCGTCGAGCCAGCCGCGAACCAGACTGATCGATGCAATACCCGCCACGGCGCCGCGGTCGGGCATGGACTCCCGCCTGGGAACCGCCGCCCCCTGTCGTGGGCGCGTTGGCCGGCTGGCCAACAGCAGGGCCGCAACCAGAAAGGTTCCGGCGTCGGCGAGGATCACCCCGCCCAGATCGGTGAGTCCGTAGATCAGGCCGCCCAAGGACCCACCCACGAGCCGGGCGATGCTCGACGTGATCCCGAGCAGGCCGTTCATCGCCATCAGGTCCTCGCTCGGGAGAAGCACGGCGGCGGCGGCGTTGCGAGCGGGCTCGATGAGACTGCCCAGCACCGACTCGACGACGACCACCGCGTAGACGATCCAGAGTTCGTTGCCGGACTCGACAGCTAGCAACGGCAACAGACACACCGCCTGGGCCGACGCGACGCCCGTCATCAACCGCCATCGCTCGTACCGGTCGACGAGCACACCGGCGATCGGGCCGAACACGACGGTGGGCACCAGTTCCAGGACGAAGACGCTGGCGGTGACCAAGGCCGACCCGGTGAGGTCGAGCACGAAGAGCGGCAACGCGATCATCAGCAGCCAGTCACCGACCTCGGACAGCAACCCGGCGACGACCAGCCGTCCCAGACGTGGCTGCCGAAGCACGCCCAGCATGCTGGTCACGAGGGACCGTCGTACACGTCGGGATTGAGGAAGGCCCGCATCGATAAGTGCACGATCTCGCTTCCATCGGGGGCGTCCTCACGGATCGGGCGTACGTATGGCCGGATCAGCGCGTCCACCGCCTCGACCAAGGCAATCAGCTCAGCCGCCGTGAGATTCAGCGAGTACTGATGCGAACCTGACGCGACCGTCCATTCGGTTGGGAGGAGGTCCCGGCGGGCGGAAAAGCGTTGGTACAGCTCGCCGTCCTGGGCATCCGAAGCGGCGGCGATGACATTCTGCGCGACCTTGCCGGCTGGTCCCCGGTCACCGGAGAAGCTGAATCCGACGGCCGCTGCCTGCCACGGCCTGGTCCGGCCATCGGTGCCGGGGGCCGCCGCGGGCTCGACCAGTCCTACCTTGGCCAGCGCCCGTAGATGCCACGAGCAGTTGGACGCGGTTTCCCCCGTCACCGCCGCACACTGGCTGGCCGTACGCGGGCCGGCGGCCAACAGGTGATTCAGGATCGCCAGCCGAGCCGGTACGGCAAGCGCGGCAAGCGCCTCGTTGCCGACGACCATGCGCGGGGGCGGTACGGGCTTGCGGCGGCTGGCCATCGTGGGCCCTTCTATGAAGTGGGAGCTTCACAATAATCGGACCCGCGAAACTGTCAAGTGACGGCTTCATACATCCGGGGACGTGCTAGCAGCTAAGTCCACTGGGCGGTTCTACCGCTTTCCCGCGATGGTTGCGTCCTCAACCAAGGGGCGGCCACGTCGTCCACAGCAGGAAGGAACGGCGAGACCAGTCTCACCAAGATCCGCATGGCGGCGATCGCCATGGCCGCATTCGCGAGCGTCGCGATTGCCGGCCCGGCGGCCGCCAGTGGCGGCAATCCAGGCGAGACCCGCGAAGGGTCGTGCAGCGGCACCAGCGACTGGAAGCTGCAGGCCAAGCCGCGCCACAGCGGTCTCGAGATCGAGTTCGAAGTCGACAGCAACGTCAACGGCTCACGCACCCCTGATCACCAGTCCAACCCATCGGCCGGCGGTGCGCTCTCCTCACCTCGGTGCACACCGCGTCGGCGTCGCGTCAGGACGTTGGATCGCCCGGATCCACCGGTGCTGGCGAGCGGGTCAACTCGGCGGTGCTGGCGAGCGGGTCAACTCGGCGGCGTGCTCGTGCACAGGCCGACGGGGTTCCCGGCCGGATCCGTGAACTCGGCGTACCAACCGAATTCGTCGCTGATCAGCGTCCGCGCTGCCTTGACCGACCCGCCGGCGGCCTCGACACGCCCCAGTGCCGCTCGAGATCCTGGGCCGAGAAGTAACAGCGGATGCCCGAGCGCCCCGGTGGCGGATCGCTGCTCTCGCCCATGCCGCCGACAAGCTCTCCAGTGGCATGAAACACATCGTGAAGGCATCGTCGAACAGTTGGAAGGTCCAGCCGAAGACGGCGCCATAGAAGGCTTTTCCGGCATCGAGATCAGGTAGGCAAATATCCCACCAGGGCGGTCTCACCATGATGACGAACGAGCAACGATGGAATCGACACCTCTGCCCGACCGGATCGCCGCCGTCGCTGCGGCCTCGGCGGGCGATGTGGCCGTGCAGGGCATCGGGCTCGCGGTCCTGCGCGGCGACCTATGGCCCGACCGGTGCCGCAATCGGTGGGACGCTCGGAAACGGTGCCGGCGCCTTCGTAACTCGTAGGCTCGTGGAGTGTCCTGCCCCGCGGAATCGGATCGGACGGCGCCCAGGTGACCCAGTTGCAACCCGCCCGAATCCTTTCGGTGGACGCCGGGTGGATGCGTGACCACTTGCGCGAGACGCTGGCCATCTACGGCGCGGCAATGGGCTATCCGGACTCTGTGGTCGAGGCGCGGTACGGGCATGCGGCCGCGCACACGACCCGGATGGGGTTCCAGGCCGTAGCCGCCTTCGACGGAGAGGGCGTGTTGACCGGTTTCGGGTACGGCTACACGACCCGAGCCGGACAGTGGTGGCACGACCAGGTGGCTGCTGCCCTCGGCCGTTCGCCGACCCGGGAGTGGCTGCGGGACAGCTTCGAACTCTGCGAATTCCACGTTCGGCCCGATCAGCAGGGATTCGGTGTGGGACGCGGCCTGCTGCACGCCCTGCTCGGCGACGTCACCCACGGACGGCTAGTGCTCTCCACGCCGGACAGCGACACCCGCGCGTTCCGGCTGTACCGCTCCGAGGGATTCGTGGACCTGCTCAGAGCGCACTACTTCCCGGGCGACCGGCGCCCCTTCGCGATCCTGGGTGTCAAACTCGACCGGGGATAGCCCGCTCGCCCGGTAGGGCGTTGGCGCAGGATGATGCGGTGAACTCTCCGCGACCGGCTCGGGTCCGGTTCGAACCGGGCGATACGAAGCAGCTCTACTCGATTCTCAACGCCATCGTGGTGCCCCGTCCGATCGCCTGGGTGTCGACGCGGTCGGCTGACGGTGTCGACAACCTCGCGCCGCACTCCTTCTACACCGTTGCGTCGGTGGATCCCCCGGTCGTGCAGTTCACCTCGGTGGGGCGCAAGGACTCACTGCGAAACGTCGAGGAGACACGCGAGTTCGTCGTCAACCTCGCTCCTGAACCGCTCTTCGAGCGAATCAACGCGACCGCGACGAACTTCCCGATCGAGCAGAGTGAGTTCGACGAGGTGGGGGTCGCCCTGGAACCGTCCGAGACGGTGCTGCCGTACCGGGTGAGGGACTCCCCCGCGGCCATCGAATGTGAACTGCACAGCACCGTGAGTTTCGGCGACTGCACGGTTGTCTTCGGGCAGGTGAAGCTCGTCGTGGTCAGTGAATCCGCGATGCGCGACGGTCGGCCGGCTATCGACCTGCTGGCTCCGTTGGCGCGGTTGGGTGGCAACGACTGGGCCACGGTGCGCGAGGTCCGCACGATCGGCCGCATCCCGTACGAGAAGTGGGATGAGCAGCGTCATGGCCGCGCTACTCCTGGGAGATGACGACCAGCGTGCGCGCCCGACGGCTCACGACGTCAAGGACCCGTCGCGCGGTCTGTGGATCGAGCGCTCCGAGAGGTTCGTCCAGGATCAGAACGTCGTGATCGGCCAGCAACGCACGGGCCAGGCACAGCCGAGGCCGCTCACCTTGGGAAAGTCGCCAGCCGGTCTCTCCGACCGTCTGACCAGACCGGCCGGCATCCGCTCGAGCAGCGGACCGAGTCCGAGTGGTGGCTTCATCCAGATCGGCACGCTCGGGTGGCCAGCGGCGGCCCATCAACAGGTTAAGGCCGCCGGTGCAAGCAGGACGTGGTTGTCGCCATGCTGGGGAACGAGTCCGACGCGCTCGCGCCAACCGAGGTCTGTTGACTCGTCGGCGTCGAGGCTGATGCAGCCCGCCAAGGAGGGCAAGATCCCGGACAACGCAGTCGCCAGCGTGGACTTGCCCTCGCCCGACCCGCCGCACAGCCCGGTCGCCACGACTCAGAACCAGGTCCACGTCGTGCAGTACCCGGCGACTGCCTCGCTCGACGGACAGTCCGCGTACGAACAGGACGCCCGTTCCGGGAGTTGCAGCCGATACTGCTGACTCGAGGTGTTCGGATACCGAGCCGTCAACGATCTCGCCGACCACTCCGGTCGACGTTGCCGCTCGGCTCGAGAGCAGTGCCGGACTTGCATTGCCGTCGCGCAGGTGCTCCAAGGCACGGCCGCCGCTCGGCGAAGGAGCGCCGCGGCGCCTGGCAGTGTGCCCGTGGGTGCGAGGCCCAGATGCGCAGCCACTCTGGCCACCGGTGCACCGGCAGCATGCAGTGCTCGAGCAGCCTTGGCGGGCACAAGCTTTCGCTCACCGGGTCGGAGCTGCCCGAGAACAGTCTCGCGCACGACGGGATGCTCGAAGAGCAGGTCCTGCTCACCGGCCGTCATCACATGCCCTGTCACGAGCGCGTCCGCGGCAGCGGCCAGCCGATCCTCGGACA
>JBPCOF010000264.1:0-9257 GCA_051000515.1 Geodermatophilaceae bacterium | reverse complement strand
ACGTCGAAGTGCCCGTCCTTGAGCCAACGCCGCACCCGGGCAGCGGCCACCGGTCCGAACTGCAGCCGGGCCACCGATCCGTTGTAGCGAATCGGCACTGCTCGACCGGCAGAGGTCACGTACGGCGGGAGATCGTCTTCATCGTTGGCCGGAGTCAGCACCTGAACGTGATGGCCGAGGGCAATCAACGTCTGGGCGAGATCGCGCACGTGATACTGGACCCCACCGGGGATGTCCCAGGTGTACGGACACACCAGTCCGATGCGCATCAGGTAGGGGACCCCGTCGGAACCGGTTCGAGGTCCTCGTGCCACAACCGCTGCATCATGTGCCAGTCCTGCGGGGCCTGGGCGATGCCAACCGCGAACTGGTCGACGACTTCCTGCATTCCTTGAATAACTCTGTCGCGCAGGCGTTTCGGAGCGTCGGGACGGTCCAGGACCACCTCGGGGTAGTAATCCAGGCTCCAATCGCGACCGTCGAAGCCGGCAACGGTCGGAACCAGAGCGGCGCCGGTCTGCAACGCCAGCAACGCAGGTCCCGGCGGCACACTGACCGTCTGGCCGAAGAAGGTCACCCCAACTCCGCTGCTGCTCAGATCGCGCTCGCACAGCAGGCAGACGACCCCCCCGGCGCGCAGAGTCGCTGACAGCACGCCGGCCAGCGGGCCTTGCCCGCCGGTCAGCGGCACGACCGCCATTCCGAGCGACTCCCGGTAGGCCTGGAACCGCCGGTAGAGCGACTCCGGGCGCAGTCGCTCGGCCACCACCGTGACCGGTCCGCCGAATCGAACGCCATAGGCCACCGCGGCGGCATCCCAGTTGCCGCTGTGCGGAAGTGCGAAGACCAGTCCCCGGCCCTGTGCCCGGATGGCGGCGATGGTCGACTCGCCCGATGTGCTGGTCCGGTCGGCGACCATTGCTGGCGCAGCTGTTGGCATCCAGAACACCTCGCGGAAGTACCGTCCATAGGACCGCAGGCCGCGCCTGGTCAGCGCGTCGAGATCGGACTCGCTCAGCTCTGGGCCGGCGACGCGGCGGAGGTTGGCCCGCAGTCGGTCGACTCCTGGTCCACCCCGGTGCCAGCCGATATCCGCGGCACCGTCGAAAACAGCATGGGCCGCCCGACTGTCCAAGGCCCCCCCGGCACGCCAGCCAAGGGCGAAGCCGGCCGCGGTCGCACGCTGACCCAGACCGACCTCAGTCACCCGCCGCCCCCGGCGGCGGCGTGAACGTCGGCGGCGCGGGGGCAGCCCGCCGTACGGCGTTCAGCCGTTGCCCGACCGTGATGACCCCGACGGTGATCAGGAGCCACAGTGCGATCGGCAGCGCGATCGGCAAACCCAAGCCGCTAAGACCAACGCCGGTCAGTACGACGGTCAGTCGCACCGCCCGTTCGGCGATGCCGACACTGGCATTGATCCCTAGACCCTCCGCACGGGCGCGCACGTACGGGATCAACTGCCCGAGGACGAGCGCGATCAGGGACGCCACGATCAGGTCCGGCCGGTCGGCTGGCCCGGCGAACCACCAGATCAGAGCCGCGAAGATCGACGCGTCGGCGATCCGATCGAGCGTGGAGTCCAACACCGCACCGAACCGCGACGCGGTTCCCCCGGCCCGGGCCACCGCGCCGTCGAGCAGATCGAACAGGACGAACACCGTGATCGCGATGACACCGAGGAAGAAATCACCGGTGCCCAACAGGAGGGCGGCAGAGGCCACCGAACCGACCGTGCCCACCACGGTGATCACATTGGGACTGACGCCCAGCCGGTGCAGGCCGCCGCCGATCGGAGCCAGTGCGCTGCTGACCGACGAGCGGGCGCGAAGGTTGAGCATGAGGTGTGGGGACCGGCCTTCCGGCACTCGCTGAGTGGCCCACTCTAGCCGGGGAGGTGACTGGCCTTGTGGCCCGCGGCCCCGAGGGGTAGGGAGTCGAGTACCTGAGGTGATTGCCGCCCAGGAGCACGGCGTCGTCGCACGAGGAGGCTCCTGGCATGTCCAAACAGTCCGGTTCGACTCGCGGGATCGAAAGGTCGGTGGGGCCGGCCGGTGATCTCCGCCGCATCCGCAATCTGGCAGTGGTCGGCCGCAGCGGGTCCGGGAAGACCATCCTCGTCGAATCATTGCTCGCAGCCACCGGCGCGATCAACCGGATGGGCACGATCAGCGAGGGCAGCACGGTCAGCGACAGCGATCCTGCGGAGTTCAAGCAACAACGTTCCGTTGCGCTGTCTCTGGCGCCGGTACTCCACCGCGGGTACACCCTCAACCTCCTCGACACCCCGGGGTACGCCGATTTCGTGGGAGAGCTTCGCGCCGGCCTGCGCGGGGCGGACGCCGCCCTTTTCGTCGTCGCCGCCAGCGACGACATCGACGCGGCGACGATGGCCCTCTGGGAGGAGTGCGCGGCCGTCGGACTGCCCCGGGCTGTCGTGATCTCTCGCCTTGACCATCCACGGGCGGATTGGGAGAGGGCACTGGACTCCTGCAAGACCGCCTTCGGGGACGGCGTCGCGCCGCTCTACCTCCCCCTGCGTGGCGACGACGGCGCCGTCTGCGGACTCATCGGCCTGCTCAGCCAACAAGTCTTCGATCACAGCGCGGGTGGCCATGTCCCCACCGTGCGCGAACCCGAGGCCGAGCACCGGGACGGGATCGTCGAGGCCCGCGGGGCCCTGATCGAATCGATCATCGCCGAGAGCGAAGACGAGACCCTGATGGACCGCTATCTGGAAGGCGAGGACATCGAGATCGACACCCTGGTCGACGACTTGGAGACCGCCGTGTCACGCGGCTCGTTCTTCCCTGTGCTCGGGGTCTGTTCGATCAGCGGCCTGGGACTTCCCGCGCTGCTCGAGCTCCTGGTCGGCGGCTTCCCGCATCCAGGGGAACGCGCCCTGCCGACCGTCACCGCCATCGACGGCAGCCCGATCCAACCACTGTCCCCCGATCCGCACGGCCCGCTGGTCGGCGAAGTCATCAAGACCACCATCGACCCCTACGTCGGACGGGTCTCGTTGATCCGGGTCTTCTCCGGGACGCTGCGCCCGGAGACCGCCCTGCATGTGTCCGGTCACGGCATGACCGACCGCGGACACGACGATCACGACGCCGATGAGCGGATCGCCTCTGTGCAGAGCCCCCAGGGTAGGACGCTGCGGCCGGTCAATGAGTGCATCGCCGGAGACCTGTGCGCGGTGACCAAGCTGCTCTCCGCCGAAACCGGTGACACGATCTCGGCCAAGGAACGACCGTTGCTCGTCGAGGCCTGGAACATGCCAGAACCCTTGCTGCCGATCGCCGTCGCGGCCAGGACTCGCGCCGACGAGGATGCCCTGGCCAAGGGACTGGCTCGACTGATCGCCGGTGACCCGACCCTGCGGCTGGAGCGCAACGCCGAGACCCATCAACTGGTGCTGTGGTGCATGGGCGAGTCACATGCTGACGTCGTGCTCGACCGGCTTCGTGGCCAGGGGGTGGACCTGGAAACCGTGCCGGTGATCGTGGCGCTGCGCGAGACCTTGATGGCCCCTGCGCAAGGTCTGGGCCGGCACGTCAAGCAGTCCGGCGGGCACGGCCAGTACGCCGTGGCCGAAGTGACAGTGGAGCCGCTCGAACGCGGCTCTGGATTCGAATTCGTGGACAAGGTCGTCGGTGGTGCCGTCCCGCACAATTACATCCCGTCAGTGGAAAAGGGCATCCGTACGCAGATGGAGCGTGGGATCGATGCCGGATTCGGATTCCCGCTGGTCGACCTTCGGGTCACCTTGGTTGATGGCAAAGCGCACGGTGTCGACTCCTCCGACGCCGCCTTTCAGACGGCCGGCTCGCTGGCCCTCCGTGAGGCCGGCGCCAAGGCCGGCATTGCCCTGCTCGAACCCGTACACGACGTCCTGATCACCGTGCCGGACGAACACGTCGGGACGGTGATGAGCGACTTGTCGAGCCGACGCGGCCACGTGACCGGAACCGAGGCCACCGGCGCCGAGCACACCGTCGTACGCGCAGAGATCCCGGAGGCCTCGTTGATCCGCTATGCGATAGACCTGCGCTCGTTCACCGGGGGGACCGGGCGGTTCACGCGATCCTTTTTGCGCTATGACCCGATGCCTGACGCGGCGGCCGCCGAGATCCGAGCCACCCGCAAGCAATGACGAGCCACGAGTGCAGCAAGACGGGCGAGGACGGATCGACGTCGGCGTGGTGAGCGACTGATCGGGCTCGGCGCGCCTACTCTGCGTGCGTATGCCGACCATGCGCGGGGTCAGCGGCCTCTCCTTGAGCTTGACCGCTTTCGCGATACTCACGCTGCTTCTCGTCAGCGTCCCGCCGGCGGCGGCGGCCCTTCCGGACTTCGGCAGTGAACCGGTCCAGGACACCTCATCTGCCGGCGGCAGCGGGATCGCCGACGTCCGAGTCGGCGCCAACGAGGGTTTCGACCGTTTCGTCGTCGAGTTCGAGGGAGACATCGGTGCCTACTTCGTCTCCTACGTCGACCAGGTCACCCAGGACGGTTCAGGTGCTGTGGTGCCGGTCGAGGGCACGGCCTTTCTCCAGGTCAGCCTGAACGGCATCCCGAACGAGCCGTCAACGCCGCAGCAGACGATCGAGGCCGACCTGACCGGCCTGATCCAGGTCGTCGGTGCCGGCGCCGGTTTCGAGGCGAGTGTCAGTTATGGCCTGGGGACCGCCCAGGCGGCGGGCTTCCGGGTCTTCACGCTGACCGAGCCGTCCCGCCTGGTCGTGGACATCGCGCACCCCAACGTGACACCGACAGCCAGTAACACCGCCGATCCGTCTGCGACAGCCGACCCCCCTGGCGAATCGTCGCCGACATCGGGTGCCAGCGCGGTCACGCCGGTCGGGGCTTCCCAGGACTCGGACTCGCCGAACACCTGGCTGATCGTCCTGATCGTCGTGTTGGTTCTGCTCGGCATCGCGGCCGGGGTCGTCGGCTGGCGGATGCGCCGGCCGACTGGGACGCGGCGTTAGTCCGCAGTCCAGCTGTCGGCCAACAGTTGGCGGGTCTCGGTGAGCAGTTGCGGCAGCACCCGGGTGAGCCCGACCACCGGCATGAAGTTCGTGTCACCGCCCCAGCGCGGTACGACGTGCTGGTGCAGGTGCGCAGCGATCCCGGCGCCAGCGACGACGCCTTGATTCATACCCACGTTGAAACCCTGCGCACCTGAGACCCGACGGATCACGCTCATCGCGTGCTGGGTGAACTCGGAGAACTCAGGCAGCTCGCTGAACCGTTCCAGCTGGGTGTAATCCGCGATGTGCCGGAACGGGACAATCATGAGATGCCCGGCGTTGTAGGGAAAGAGATTGAGCACCGCGTACACGTGCTCGCCGCGGGCCACGATGAGGGACTCGCCGTCCGGGCTCGCCGGGATCGTGCAAAACGGGCAGTCGTCGTCGCCGGTCGGCCGCCCCTCGCCCCTGATGTAGGCCATCCGATGCGGCGTCCACAGCCGATCGAAGGGCTCGTACGGCAAGCTCTCCTGCGTCACGTCACCTCGCTTCAGCGTGCATCCGGTGTGTCGTTGACGGATGGTCCGATCGGATCGGCGTTGCTCCGGCTGGCGGCGAATTCCACGATCAGCGAGATCGCCTCGGCCACCGGAACGGCGTTGCGTTGCGAGCCGTCGCGGAAGCGGAAGGACACCGCACCCGCCTCTTGATCGGCCGCTCCGGCGATGAGGACGAAGGGCACCTTCTGCTGGCTGGCGGTCCGGATCTTCTTCTGCATCCGGTCGTCGGAGGAGTCCACCTCGGCGCGGATGCGCTGGGCCCGGAGCCGGGCGATGACCTCATCCAGGTAACCGACCTGGTCATCGGTGACCGGGATGCCGACGACCTGGACCGGCGCCAACCACATCGGAAAGGCCCCGGCGTAGTGCTCGGTCAACACCCCGAAGAACCGCTCGATCGACCCGAACAGCGCTCGGTGGATCATCACCGGCCGTTCCCGGGTGCCATCGGCGGACTGGTACTCCAGGCCGAAGAGCTCCGGCAGGTTGAAATCCACCTGGATGGTCGACATCTGCCAGGTCCGCCCGATCGCATCCCGGGCCTGCACGGAGATCTTGGGCCCGTAGAAGGCTGCGCCACCGGGATCGGGCACCAATTCCAGACCCGAGGTGCCGGCCGCGACACGCAGCGCCTCGGTGGCCTCCTCCCACGCGGTGCGGTCGCCGATGAACTTCTCCGAATCGTCCCGTGTGGACAGTTCCAGATAGAAGTCGGTCAGCCCGTAGTCCCGTAGGAGGTTGAGCACGAAATCCAGCAGATCGGTCAACTCGTCGGCCATCTGCTGCTTGGTGCAGTAGATGTGCGCGTCATCCTGGGTCATGCCGCGCACCCGGGTCAGACCGTGCACGACACCGGACTTCTCGTACCGGTAGACGGTGCCGAACTCGAAGAGTCGCAACGGAAGCTCGCGATAGGAGCGACCTCGTGATCGAAAGATCAGATTGTGGAAAGGGCAGTTCATCGGTTTGAGGTAGTAGTTCGCTCCCTCCATCTCCATGGGCGGGAACATTCCGTCGCGGTACCACTGGAGGTGTCCCGAGGTTTCGAACAGAGCTCCTTTGGTGATGTGCGGGGTGTTGACGAACTCATACCCCGACTCCTCGTGCCGCGCCCGGGAATAGGCCTCCATCTCCCGGCGGATGATCCCCCCCTTGGGGTGGAAGATCGCCAGCCCCGACCCGATCTCGTCCGGGAAGCTGAACAGGTCCATGGCCGCGCCGATCCGCCGGTGGTCGCGCCGCTGAGCCTCGGCGAGCATCGCGATATGAGCATCAAGGGCCTCGCGGCTCTCCCAGGCGGTGCCGTAGATCCGCTGCAGCTGCGGGTTCTGCTCACTACTGCGCCAGTAGGCGGCCGCGGAGCGCATCAGTTTGAACGCCGGGATGGTCCGAGTGCTGGGTAGATGCGGCCCCCGGCACAGGTCGCTCCAGACCCGTTCGCCGGACTTCGCATCCAGGTTGTCGTAGATGCTCAGCTCGGCTCCGCCGACCTCGACGGCGGCACCTTCGGCCTCTTCGGCGGCGCCGGGCCCTTTCAGCCCGATCAGCTCGAGCTTGTACGGCTCCGCGGACAGCTCCGCGCGGGCGTCCTCCTCGGTGACCACGCGGCGCGCAAAGCGTTGCCGCGCTTTGACGATGTCTCGCATGCGCGACTCGATGCGCTTGATGTCCTCCGGCTTGAACGGCTCGGGTACGTCGAAGTCGTAGTAGAAGCCGTTCTCCACCGGTGGCCCGATCCCGAGCTTGGCCTCCGGAAACAGGTCCTGAACCGCTTGCGCCATGACGTGTGCAGTCGAATGACGTAACACCTCCCGGCCAGCCGGGCTGGACATGGCTACCGGCTCGACCGGCTGATCCTCGGCCGGAGTCCAGTCGAGGTCGTGCAGGGCACCGCCGGAGTCGCGTACGACGACGGCAGCGTCCGGGCCGGTGAGCGCCACCTGAGCGGCCGCGAGCGCCAGCGCGGCCGACGTACCGGCGGCCACCATCACGGTGGGCACGACAGCGGACGGCGAGAGCGCACAGACACGAAGGACTCCTTGGGCAGGATGGGTGTCGCTGCGTACAGCGGCGATGGAGGCAGGATAACGACGGGATCACCGTGCCAGCGACAAGCTCGGTGCTGGCGAGCGGCTCGATGATGGCGAGAAGTCGTGCGGCCGATGGAGTTGCTCAGTCCACCGAACGGACCGGATCTCCAGCGGCAACCCGGCCGGGAGTCACCACCTCGGCATAAACGCCGAGGCAGTGCTTGGGCGTTCGGGTGATCGACAGGACGGCGTCGCCCACCCTGATCCGCTGTCCGAGCCACCCTCGCTCGGCGGCGCCTTCGGCCTCGAGCTTCAGAACCAGGTTTGCCCGCGGGTCGTTCACGTCGCAGGCCTCGGGCCCGGCGTCCGGGTCAGCGCTGAGCATGGCCCCCTCGGAGACCAGGTGTACCGGGAAGGCGTCCACGGCATGACCACCCTGCGCGTCGGTCACTGCCAGATCGACCGGGCGGTCCAGCCAACCCGACAGGGCAGCAGCCGGGACCTGCTCGCCGACGTCGGCGTCCGGGACGTGGATAGCCGGATGGGCCTGGCCGGGTGCTGCACTGAGCTCGCGAAGCCGCGGCTCCTGCTTGGCGGTCATCGGCTCACCCGAGGACGCGTCAACCACGAAGTGGGTCCGGTCGCCCTCCAAACCGGTGGCGCTGATCTGGGCGGCGTCGACCGACGTACCCGCAAGGGACTTGACCGGATAGACCCAGACCGCGCTCACGGTCCCCAGTACGGCGGCCTCGCTCATCCCTTGACGGTACGTCGGTGCCGCGGGTGGGCGCTACTGGGCTGGGAAAGAACGGCGACGGCACGTTGATCATCACTGAGGGTATTGACAACGTCACGAGTGAACAGCAAACTCAGCATCTGTAGAAACATCAACCACTTTGGTCCCTCCAGTCGCTTGAGCACCACAGAGACGTCGGCACCAATGTGGTCTCGGAACGGAAGCAAGCTATGTCTGGGCTCACCCGTCGTCAGTTGCTCCGTCGAGCCGCGTTTATCGCACCGATCATCGCCTTGAGCCCGGGACCGGCATATGCGTTGCCAGGCTCCCCTCGCCCGCCGTGGCCACCCTGGCCACGGCCTCAACCACCACCACCGGGGCTGCCGCCGGTGACACCGCTGATATCTGCTCGGACCGCGTTCGATTCGTATGGAATGAATTGCCACTTGTCCTTCCTCAGCGAGTCGGTGTGGGAGAACACCGATGCTGCCGTCCGGTGGCTCCTGGAATTGGGAGTTGGCGCCGTGCGGCAGTACCTGCCAACCACCGAGCACGGACGCGCCGCGGTGGGGCAGGCAATGGACCGGTTGGGCGACACCGGAGTCCGCTGGTGCTGCCCCACCCTCGTCGCGGAGGACGTCAGGAGCCTCGACGCGGCCCGGTCGGTGGTCAACGGCCAGTTGGACTGGCTGCAGGCCAACACCGACCTCGCCCTGCTGGACTCGTTGCCCGGGCCGAATGAGCCGAACTCTGAGGGCAGGGCGGTCGGGGACTGGGTTCAGCGCACCCGGTGGGCGATGCAAGCCCTGTGGGAGGAAACCCGCAGGCGTCCTGCCTTCGACGACGTGCTGGTCCAAGGGCCGCCGCTGAACATGAAAGGAGGGTTCGCGGTCACCTCCGATGTAGCGGCCCTGGGCGACCTCTCCCGGTGGATGGACCGCGGCGACGCGCA
>JBPCOF010000210.1:0-4433 GCA_051000515.1 Geodermatophilaceae bacterium | reverse complement strand
CAGTGTCGTCCTGGGCGCGTGGGGCACCCGCCAAACGCTGAGCCGGCTGGCCGCAGTGGTCGAGATCTTCCGCGACGAGTTGGTCACCGGCGTGGTCACCGGGGCGCTGCGCAACTCGACGCAGCTCGGCGCTCGCGCCCCCAGCGGCGACGTCGCCCGGCTCACCCAGCAGGTGGAGATCGTTCGCGAGGCCTATGCCGCAGTGCTCATCGTCGTGCAGCAGTTCCTCGTCGTCACGGTCGGTGCCGTCATCGGGCTGGTCGCTCTGGCTCCAGCCGTACTGCCGTTGGTCCTTCCTCCGCTGGCCGTGGCCCTGGTGTTCTTCGCCCTGCTGTTGCAGCGGATGGCCAATCAACAGCGAGCTTCGATCCTGGCCGATGAATGCATCGCCGAGACGGCCGCAACCGTCGGCGCCGGCCTGCGCGACATCGCCGCCTGCGGCGGGCAGGAGTTGGCACACGCCTCGGTGGGCGGTCACATCGACAACGCCCGGACGGCTACGACGGCGGTCAGTCGGCTCACCGCCGCAGCGACGCTCACCGTCGCCTTCGGCGGCTGGGTGCCGCTCATCCTCATCCTCGGCTTCGGTTCGTGGCTGCTTGATCAGGGCGCGACCACCGGTGTGCTGCTCGGCGCGGCCACCTATGTCCTGCAGGGTCTGCAGCCAGCCCTGCAGACGCTGGTCAATGGGCTCAGCGGACCGGGACTGTGGCTGATGGTGACCCTTCGACGCATCGTCGAGACCGGCGGCGCCGGCGCCGAGAGCTCCGAAGATGCCCCGGCGGCCGAAGGCGCTGACCCGGATCGGAGAGGCAGTTATGACCTGGCCCTTGGGGGGATCACCTTCGGCTACGGCGCATCGGCCGAGCCGGTCGTACGGGACCTGGACCTGACCATCCCGCAGGGCGATCACCTGGCCATCGTCGGGCCCAGCGGGGCCGGCAAGTCCACGCTAGCCGGGCTGATGACCGGTCTGTTGGAACCCCGGGCCGGGCAGGTGAGCATCGGCGGCATCGGACTGCTCGGCCGATCAGCACGAGAGTTGGCGGCCCAGCGCGTGCTGATTCCACAAGAGGCCTACGTGTTCGCCGGGACGCTGCTGGAGAACCTCTCGTACCTGCGCCCGGATGTCAGCGACGCCGATCTCCACGAGGCGGTGCACCTGTTGGGCGCCGAAGCGCTCGTGACCCGGCTCGGTGGATTCGCCGCCGAGATCGACCCCGCGCCGTTGTCGGCCGGTGAACGACAGCTGCTCACACTCGTACGGGCCTACGTCTGCACCGCCCCCGTGGTGATCCTGGACGAGGCCACCTGCCACCTCGATCCGGTCGCGGAGGCCCGGGTGGAACACGCTTTCGCAGACCGGCACGGCACGTTGATCGTGATCGCGCACCGGATGAGCTCGGCAGTGCGGGCCCAACGCATCCTGGTGCTCGACGGAGTGAGTGCGATGGTCGGTGAGCACGACGATCTGCTGACCCGGTCCCCGCTCTATCGGGACCTGGTCGGCCACTGGCAGGTCCCAGCGCAGGCAGCACCACCCCGCTGACCCACCCAGACGGTCCGATGCCAACTGCCGCGCTCGCGCGCGTTTGTCGCACTGAGCCCGCAGATGTCCGCGCATCAGGTGAGCCGAACGCGGCTCCGCTCAGGACCAGACCTGTTTGGCCGGCCTGCCAGTCCCCGGGTTATGGCTCCCTGCGGCCTGGACCGATTGCCGGACCGACTGGTAGACGCGGGCGTAGGACGCGGCAGTCGTCACCATGCTGAACTGGCGGGCATAGGCCCGGCCCGGGCGCGGGTCCGGCCTGGTCGAGCCGTCCAGAACAGCGTCGATGGCCTTCGCCAGAGCGACCGGGTCCTCGGCCGGCACCAGGATCCCCCGACCCGCACCGAGGGTGTACGGCAGACCCTCCACCGCCGTACCGATCACCGGAATTCCGAGGCCGAGGCCGACGACCGCACTCTGGGACCAGGCCTCCTCGCGGGAGGGGACGACGTGTACGGCAGCGCCCACGACGTAGCGGGCCGGCTCGTCGACCCAGCCCACGAGCCGGACGCGGGCGTCCAGGCCCAACGCGTGCACCCGGGCAGCGAGCGCGGTCGCGCTCGGCCCGGCGCCGACCAGGTAGCCGGCCACCGGGACTGAGGTCAGAGCCAGCGCCTCGATCAGCAGGTCCGGTCCCTTCTCGGGATGGAGCCGACCGGTGAACGTGACCCGGGGTTGGCCCAGTCCGGGGAGTGGAGTCGCGTCCAGGCCTTCCACCGCCGACCGTCCCTCGTGCAGCTTCGCCTCGGGGACGCCGAGTGAGACAGCAAATGCGTGGGCCGCCGGACCGTGCGCGAAGAACGCGTCGATCCGAGTGGATGCGGCCGCGGCCTGCTCGGTGAAGTCGCCACCCGGCCAGGTCATCGCGTTGTGTTCGCTGGCGATCAAAGCGGCACCTGCCGGAGCCGCCCGCGCGGCCGCCATCCAGGCTCCGACCATGTGCGCGTGGACGAGATCGGCACGGGCCAGCCGGGCAACCAACCAGTCGGCAAACTCCGGGCACAAACGCCACTGCAGCGACGGCCGTGCGGCAGCGCCCGGGTCGACGAACGTCTCGACGTCGACGCCGTATCGACGCGCCATGGCGATGCCACCGGCGGTCGCCTGTCCAGCGAGCAGCCGGACGGTGTTGATTCCGTGCGCGCGCAGCCCGGCCGAGAGTCGCAGTGCCGAGAGCTGCGCGCCGCCTTCTTCCAGGACGGCGATGACCCGGACCACGTCCATGGTCAGGCTCCCGGCCAGCAGGCCAGTGCGAGGCCGGCGGCAGGGCGGACCTCGAAGTCGAGCCCGTGCTCCTGCTGCCAGCGTAAGAGCACCGCCTGCTCACCGGCTCGCTCGACATCGTCGAGCACGATCCTTGCCCCGGGCACCAGCCGGTTCGCCAGCGCGCCCAAAGCTGGGTAACGGGCATGCCCTGCACCGGGTTGCCAGGCTGGTGGCCCGTCCACGACCAAGACATCGATCGGCACGGTGTGGAGCGGCGCGTCATCGAGTGCGAAGCCGAGCGCGTCCTCGTCGTACCATTGGCAGCCGTCCCAGGAGCGCCCGTTCGGACGTAGTGGGGCGTAGACGACGGTGACCATGTCCGCCAGACCCTCACGGTCGAGTTGGCGCTGCACCCGGGACGCCCAGGCCTCATCGTGCTCGACCGCCAGGAGGTGGCCGGACCCCAGCTCAGCAAGGAGTCTGGCCAGCACGACGGTGCTCACGCCGCTTCCGAGTTCGACGATCAGCGCCGGGCTACGGAACCACACCTCGTTGAGCACCGTCACCAGGCCAGCCGGGCGCATGGCGCCCGGCGACCACGGCAGGTAGGGGCCACCTAGCGCGGCCAACGCATGCCAGGCGGCAGTGTCGTCGTACGGAGGTCGGGCGGTTCCGGCGGAGCTGATCACGACTTCGCGTCCGGGCCCAGGTCCTCCTCCCAGAACTCGCCCGTACGGCGTCCTTCGGTCAGATCCCGGCTTCCTTCGGTGCCCCGTAACTCCACCCGGCGGATCTTGCCACTGATCGTCTTGGGTAGCTCGGCGAACTCGATCCGCCGGATCCGCTTGAACGAAGCCAGCCGCCCGCGGCAGTAGTCGAGGATGTCCCGGGCGGTCTCGGCGTCCGGCTGACGACCAGCGACGAGGACGACGAAGGCCTTGGGTACGGCCAGACGTACCGGATCGGGCGACGGCACGACCGCGGCCTCGGCGACGGCGGGGTGCTCGATGAGCACGCTCTCCAGCTCGAACGGGCTGATCCGATAGTCCGAGGCCTTGAAGACGTCGTCAGCCCGACCCACATAGGTGATGTAACCGTCCTCGTCGCGGGCCGCGACATCACCGGTCCGGTAGTAGCCGCCGGCCATTGCCTGCGCCGTGCGCTCGGCCGAGTCGCGGTAGCCGCTCATCAGCCCGAGCGGGCGCGGGTCGAGGGTCAGGCAGATCTCACCCTCCTGCGCGGGATTGCCATCCGGATCGAGCAGCACCACGTCGTACCCGGGAAGGGGTCGGCCCATCGACCCGTCCTTGACCGGCTGACCGGGGGAGTTGCCGACGACGGCGGTGGTCTCGGTCTGCCCGAAGCCGTCGCGAATGGTCACTCCCCAGGCGGCGCGAACTTGATCGATGATCTCGGCGTTGAGCGGTTCGCCCGCGCCGATCACCTCGCGCAGTGCCACCTCGTACGAGCCGAGGTCCTGCTGCACCAGCATCCGCCAGACCGTGGGCGGTGCACAGAACGTCGTCACCCCAGCCCGCACGATCGCCTCCAGCAGACCGGCGGCATCGAAGCGTGCTTGGTTGACCATGAACACCGTGGCGCCGGCGTTCCACGGTCCGAAGAAGTTGCTCCAGGCATGCTTGCCCCAACCGGGCGAGCTGACGTTCAGGTGGATGTC
>JBPCOF010000188.1:0-3179 GCA_051000515.1 Geodermatophilaceae bacterium | reverse complement strand
GCGTCTCGCCCGCGTCGGCTTCGAGATCTCGCCACAGGGGTAATGCATGCTGGACCATCCGTACATAAGTCGGATCGTCGTAGCCGTACCTGAAGATCCGGACTCCGCCATGACTGGCGCCAAGGGCGTGACCGGCTTCGAAGCGCTCAAGCAACAACACCGACTGACCACGTCGGGCAAGTTGCCAGGCAGCCGCACTGCCCATCGCGCCGCCGCCGACGACGAGAACGTCGTAGCGGGAATCCGACAGCCTGCTCATTGGACTCCACAGGTTAAGGGCGAAGGCCAGTCCGTCGGACCCACAATCGGGAGAAACGGCCCGACCGCCGGGGACTCGATGGTCGAGGACCACCACCCAGTCACCGTCGGGGTCAAGGGAGCGGTCGCGACTGTCGCACGCGGTGGCACTGGTCGGGTCGGCGCCTTAGGATCGCAGACCACGACGACAGCGACGATGAAGTCGCTGACCAGGACGACGTCGCCACAGAAGCCGGATGACGACCCGCCACCGTTCTGACCCACGCAGCCGACCACGCACCGCCGTTCGGACCGACGCTGACGGGCGACCCAGCGCCGTTCGGACCGAAGCTGACGGGCGACCCAGCACCATTCTGGCCTGTGCGACCAGGTATCGCCGACGCGCACGGCCCATCTGCACCGGCCCATCCGCACCGGCCCATCCGCACTGCGCCGGTCGATCCGGCCGGGTTCCGGCTCAGTGGCCGGTCTCCCTCTCTCTGGATCTGCGACCTGAAACCGCGGACCCCACCGGTGCCGCCGCGTACGACAGTCGCGACGGCTCCCCTGACCCGGTCGGGCCCTTTGTCTCGTCCCGACGCCGTCCTGGCCTTGACGCCCTTAACCTGTGGTTTCCATGAACAGGCTGTCGGATTCCCGGTACGACGTTCTCGTCGTTGGCGGTGGCGCGATGGGAAGCGCCGCTGCCTGGCAGCTGGCTCGACGAGGTCGGTCGGTGCTCCTGATCGAGCGGTTCGAGGCCGGCCATCCGTATGGCTCCAGTCATGGCGGAGTCCGAATCTTCAGGTACGGCTACGACGATCCGACTTATGTACGGATGGTCCAGCATGCATTACCCCTGTGGCGAGATCTCGAAGCCGACGCGGGCGAGACGCTCCTCGAGCTGACCGGTGCGGTGGACCACGGACCCGAGCGCGACATCGCGGCGCTCGCTGCGGCCTACCGCGCATGTGGTGTCAACCACGAACATATGAGCCCCGGTCAAGCGACCGAGCGCTGGCCCGGACTGCGATTCGACTCCGCCGTACTAGCGCAGGCGGATGCCGGACGCACGCAGGCTGCCGCCACCGTGGCGGCTCTGCACCGGATGGCGGCCGCTCACGGAGCTGAACTACGGTGGGCCACAAAGGCGGACACGATCGAAGCGAAGGAAGACCGAGTCACCGTCCGTACCGACGACGCGGAGTTCTCCGCGCCGGTGACGGTTGTGGCGGTCGGCGCTTGGTCGCAGCCGTTGCTCGCACCGTTGGGCATTCCGCTTCCGCCGATGAGGGTTACCGAGGAGCAGGTCTTCCATTTCCCACCGGTCGAGGAGCGGCCCGGCGGAAACCCGTGGCCCTCCTTCATGCACCGCGGGCCGCGGATCCGGTACGGCCTGCAGACGCCCGGAGAAGGCATCAAACTCGGCGAGCACCATTCCGGACCGGTCTGTGATCCGGAACCCGGACGGCGCAGCTTCGCTATCGACCCGACTGCGAGGGACCGGATCCGCCGGTACGCCGCTGATTGGCTGCCGGGTGTCATTCCCGAGCCGGTAACCGAGACGACCTGCCTCTACACGACGACACCGAGCGAGGACTTCGTGATCGACCGGTTCGGACCGATCGTGGTGGCCGCCGGGTTCTCCGGTCACGGATTCAAGTTCACCCCGTTGATCGGAGCCCGCCTGGCCGACCTCGCCCTCGGCGTCGGCCAAGGTCAGAGATCGACAAGATCCAGCAGCTGATGAACCGTCGGGGTGAGCCCGGCATCGCCGCGCGAGGTTCCGTCGATCGAGGTGATGGCCGCCGCCCCTCGTACGCTCGAGACCAGCCAGACCGCATCGGCTGCAACGAGGTCCGCCGGCGTGGTCGGGACAACAGCCGTGGCCCAGCCGGCATGCTCGGCGCGCTCGAACAGGTCGGCTTGGGTCGTCCCGGCGAGGATGCCGCTGTCCAACGAAGGGCTGTGCAGGCAGTGGCCGGAAGCCCACACCACCGTCGATGTCGGTCCTTCCAGGACCATGCCGTCCGTGGACACGAAGACGACGTCTTGCGCCCCATCGGCTTTGGCCTGACGAAGCGCCGCCATGTTCACCGCGTACGACAAGGACTTCGCCCCACCCAGCAGCCACGGTGAACGGGCCCGCTCGTCGGAGGCAACGCCGAGCGAGAGCATGCGGACTCCGACCCCCTCACGACGCTGGCGAAGAGTCTCGGGCGCAACCGGGGCGAGCGTGGCCAGGCAGGTCGCCGGTCCGGGCAGGCCGTCCAGACCGCGGGTCATGACGAGCTTCAGAATGCCTTCGACATCTGGCGGCCAGCCGTCGGCGCAGGCCGCTGCCAGCGAAGCCCAGGCCGAACGACTGAGTGCCTCCATGCCGAGCCGCTCGGCCGAGGCCGACATTCGGGACAGATGCGCGGAAAGCCCGCGGACCCCACCGTGGCGCACCAGCAGGGACTCGAATATTCCGTCACCACGAACCAGTCCCAGGTCGAAGGCCGAAGCCACCGGCTGGGTCGGGTCGACCAATTCAGGTACGCCGTCGATGAGTCGGCCCACCACGAGAGGACGGTCAGCGTCATACACGCGGCGACCGTACCGGCTGGCACGGTTATGCACTGGTCAGCGTTCGTAGGCTCGCAGCATGTCCGAGCCCGGTTTCGATGTCGCCGCTCTGGACGGGCGGTTGGCCCGGGTCGTCCGAGGGCGCCGGGTCATCGTCATCAGCGCCGTTGCCGCGGGCGCAACTGAGTCGGTGGACCAACTGTTGCGGTACGGGGCCCAACGACCACTGGTCCTCGGGCACGCATCGGGGCTCGGCGCTGTGCCCTCGACGCAGGACGCCGAGGTGATCTTGCATCCGCTGGCCGAGTGTCCGGCGACGATGAGTGCGGAACTGCAGGCTCACGACGCCTTTGTCGCCGATCTTCCGTCGAGCG
>JBPCOF010000321.1:0-19178 GCA_051000515.1 Geodermatophilaceae bacterium | reverse complement strand
GCTCCTGTTCACGAGCCTCGGCAACAAGACGCTGCGCTCGCTCACGCAGCTCGTTCGGATACTTCCTGAGTGCTGGCACGATGCCCACCCTTCCGTGGGTTCAGTGCCTCCATCAATCCCGGGGCGGTTCATCGAGTACGTCGACGCTTCGTACATCAACGACCCACGGCTTACTGTCTTCACGTGCAAGAAGCGGTCGTCGTGGTGCTCCGACATCGGGACCGGGTACTCGTCATCCAACGCAGTCCGCACGTGATGCTGCCGGGCTACTGGACGCCGCTCAGCGGCAGAATCGAGCCAGGCGAGAGCCAGGAAGAAGCCCTTGTCCGTGAAGTCAACGAAGAGGTTGGCCTGCAAGTGACGCCGGGGGTGAAGGTCTGGGAATGCCCCACCGACGACGGCGACTTCCTGCTGCACTGGTGGACCGCGGATCTCGAATCGGATCAGGTCGTGCCGGTGCCGCTCACCCTCGATCCCACCGAGGTCAGCGACGCCCGCTGGGCGACGCCCGAGGAGTTCCTGCAGATGTCGCCAACCTTCGCCGGCGACCGAGAGTTCTTCGAACGCGTACTTCCTGGACTGTGAATCCCTCAGGCATTAGCAGTCTCAGGCCGTACCGAAGACGTGGAACCCCTCGGCCAGACGTCCCTCGGGAAAGCCGGCCGTACGCGCTTGTACGGCGAAGGCGGTACGGACGAACTGCGCCACATCCATGTCCGGCGTCTGACTGGCATGGCAGCGTAGGGCGGCGATCTTGCGCTCGACAACATCGGTGATGTCGACGTAGTGATTCGGCTGTGGGCTTCCCATCTGCCACACCTCACGAACCTTCCACGGGTCGAGGTCCTCGACGCCCAGGAGTTCCGGGTGGGCATAGGGGTTGCGCGCGTCGGGATACACCGCACACAGAGCCGCCTCTCCGGCGGCCAGATGGTCGGGATGGCTGGCCCCGAGCCGGCGATAGTTGCGCTCCGGGGCGGAACAGAGCACCAGATCCGGGCGTACCTGGCGGATCACTCGGGACAGGTCGCGGCGAAGTTCATGGGTGACTGTGAGACGCCCGTCCGGATATCCGAGGAAGACCAGGTCGGCCACGCCGACTTCGGCGGCGGCTGCTCGCTGCTCGCCCTGCCGGATGCCCGCGATGGCGGAACGGTCGACGGCGTCATCGAAGCCGCCGGCATCGCCGTCGGTGATCAGGCAGTAGGTGACCTGCAGTCCGGCGTCGGTAAAGGTGGCGATCGTGCCTGCGGCACCGAAGTCGACATCGTCGGGATGGGCCACGACGACAAGCACCCGCTCGATGTCAGTGAGCCGAACGTACGGGGGAGCGGTCACCGGCTGGCGATCCGACGTGGGGGCGGACAGATCAAAGCCGTCCGCGGCCTGCGCGCAGCAACAGCATCGCCAACGAGGTGCCGGTCTCGCCGAGTTCCGCGGAGAACCGGGCGACGACAGCCTGTTCCCGAGCCAGCGACAGCCGGGTTCCGCCCGCGGCCATCCGGAGTCGGCCGACCTGCTTGGAGATCTGGATCCGACGGGCCACCAGTTCGACCAAGGCAGCGTCGACCGCGTCGATCTCAACGCGTAGTTCGCCGATCGCCTCGTCGGTCTGCAGCTGAGTCAAGGGTGTCGGGGTCGACGGCGTCTGAGTCGAGGGTGTCGGGGTCGACGGCGTCTGAGTCGAGGGCGTTGGGGTCGACGGCGTCACGAGATCGGCCGGCCGACCGGTTGGACTCTGGTCCTGCGACTCGGTCATGGTGATCACGGGTTCCTCCGAGGTTGGCGACCCGCGCCCGGGAATGGAAAACCCCGGGCTGTCGGGCCCGGGGTCTCTGTCGTGGACTGTGCTCAGTCAGCAGCGACGGATACCGGAGGCCGGTACCCATAGTAAAACTCGCACGCACTGAGGAACACGCCGCGATTATGACACAACACGTGACCCCGCCCGACGCTGTGGCCGGCTTAGGCTCGGCACCCTGCACAAGAATCGGGAAAGTCCGGGCGGAGCCGTAGGGTTGTGCTGACATGCCCTCTATCGCACCCATCGACTACCTGCCCCGTGGCCCGGGCCGTGCTCTCGAAGACGACGCCGTGGCCGGCGCCCGTGCGGCCGCCGCGGAGACCGACCCGCAGGAGCGGCGCATCGCCGCTCTCCTCGACGGACTGAACCCGGCGCAGCGCGAAGCGGTGAGCCATGAGGGCGGCCCACTGCTGATCGTTGCCGGCGCCGGATCGGGCAAGACGCGCGTGCTGGCACACCGGATCGCGTACCTGCTCGCGGCCCGAGATGTGGCACCGGGCTCGATCCTGGCGATCACCTTCACCAACAAGGCCGCCGGTGAGATGAAGAACCGGGTGGCCAGTCTCGTGGGCGGTCGGACCCGGGTCATGTGGGTGTCGACCTTCCACTCCATGTGTGTACGGATCCTGCGCGAGCACGCCAAGACGATCGGGTTCAAGAGCACCTTCTCCATCTACGACCAGGCCGACTCACAACGTCTGATGACCATGGTCGCCAGAGACCTGGACCTCGACCCGAGGCGCTACCCGGGCCGACTGCTGGTCAATCAGGTCAGCAACCTCAAGAACGAACTCATCGACGACGAGTCCTTCTCGCCCACCACAGCGCAGGAGAAGGTGCTCGCCGAGGCTTACCGGATGTACCAACGTCGGCTGCGAGAAGCCAACGCCATGGACTTCGACGATCTGATCATGACCACTGTGCATGCGTTGCAAGCGTTTCCGGACGTGGCCGAGTATTACCGGCGCAAGTTCCGGCATGTGTTGGTCGATGAGTATCAGGACACCAACCACGCGCAATACATGCTGATCCGGGAGCTGGTCGGCCGCCCGGAGCGCCGTACGGCCGATGGGGACGTCCTCGGGGCGACAAGTGACCTAGAGCCGGCCGAGCTGTGTGTCGTCGGTGACGCCGACCAGTCGATCTATGCCTTCCGCGGGGCCACGATCCGCAACATCGACGAGTTCGAGCGGGACTACCCCGACGCGACGACCGTCCTGCTGGAACAGAACTACCGCTCCACGCAGACCATCCTGACGGCGGCAAATGCGGTGATCACCCGCAACACCGCCCGCCGGCCCAAGAACCTGTGGTCCGATGCCGGCGCGGGCGAGTCGATCCGCGGGTATGTCGCCGACAACGAGCATGACGAGGCCGCCTGGGTGGCCGAGCAGATCGACAAGCTGACCGATGCAGGACAGGCCCGACCGGCTGATGTCGCCGTCTTCTACCGGACGAACAGCGCCTCCCGGGTCTTCGAAGAGGTCTTCATCCGGGTCGGCCTGCCGTACAAGGTGGTCGGTGGAGTGCGCTTCTACGAGCGCAAGGAAGTACGGGACGCCTTGGCCTACCTGCGGGCCATCGCCAACCCGGACGACGTGGTGAGCGTTCGGCGGATCCTGAACACCCCACGCCGGGGGATCGGCGACCGGGCCGAGGCCTGCGTCGAGGCATTGGCCTCACGGGAGCGGATCCGCTTTACCGACGCCCTGCGCCGGGCCGACGAGGCGCCGGGCATCAATTCGCGGTCGGCAGCGGCGATCGCGGAATACGCGGCCCTGATGGACAGCTTCGCCGAACAGATGGCCGCCGGTGTCGGACCATCGGCCATCCTGCAAGGGGTCCTGGACCAGACCGGCTACTTCGCGGCTCTGGCCAACTCCGACGACCCGCAGGACGAGAGCCGGGTGGACAACCTCACCGAACTGGTGTCGGTGGCTGCCGAGTTCGAAGCGGCTCATCTCGATGGGGGATTGCTCGACTTCCTCGAGCAGGTCTCCCTCGTCGCCGATGCCGACTCGGTTCCGGTAGCAGGCGACGACGCCGGAGTCGTCACCCTGATGACGTTGCACACCGCCAAGGGCCTCGAGTTCCCGGTCGTTTTCCTGGCCGGGCTCGAGGACGGCATCTTTCCGCACATGCGATCACTCGGAGATCCACGAGAACTGGAAGAGGAGCGCCGACTGGCTTATGTCGGAATCACCCGGGCCCAGAAGCGGCTCTATATCTCGCGGGCGGCTGTACGAGCCGCGTGGGGCCAGCCGTCGTACAACCCACCGTCGCGTTTCCTCGACGAATTACCGGCCGATCTCGTGAGCTGGGAACGTACGCAAGCCGCGCCGGCCTCGCCATTGGGCTCTGCGCAGGCTCGGGTGGCGGCGACCGGCCTGTCCAGTGGTGGACTTCGCGGCGGATTCGGCAGCCGTCCGCTGATCACCCTGGAGCCGGGAGACCGGGTCACCCATGATGCATTCGGCCTGGGCACGGTCACCGCGGTGTCCGGGACCGGTGACAAGGCGCAAGCCACGATCGACTTCGGTACCGGCGGCTACAAGCGGCTGATCCTGCGCTACGCCCCGGTGCACAAGCTCTAGCGATCGCGGACGAACCACCAAGGGCGGCCGCGCCAAGGACGCAGGATCAGTCGCTGATAGGCAGAGCGTTGACGTCGATGCCGCGTTCGAGCAGCCATCCGACGGGATCTATGCGCTCGCCGTCCAAGCCGCCCTGGTAGACCTCGAAGTGCAGGTGCGGGCCAGTCGAGTATCCCAGGGACCCGACCTCGGCGATGGTTGCGCCGGCCTCCACTATCTGCCCAGCCTCGACGAGGAGCTTCGACATGTGGCCGTACACGGTGACATCGCCGTTCTCGTGCTGCAAGTAGATGACGTTGCCGAACCCGCTCGCCGGGCCGGCTTCGAGCACCACGCCGGCTTCGGGAGACACGATGGGGGTGCCGGTCGGTGCGGCGATGTCGATTCCCCAGTGCATGGTGCCCCAGCGCATGCAGAAGCAGCTGGTGAACCGCCCGGTGACGGGCAGGAAGTACTCGACAGCCGCGTCGCGGACCGATCGAGAAGCGGCGAGCGCCTCCAGGCGGGTGGCCGCCTCCGCCTCGGAAATTGCTTGGCGGGGAGTGCCCGAGCCCAGTGGGACACCGGTGTCGCTTCCGACACCGTACGGGCTGTCCGCCGACACAGCCGTAGCAGCCTGCGGACCGGAGATGCCACCGGGCAGCCAGGCAAGTACGGCACCGATCACGAGTGCCGCGAGAATCAGGGGCCCGCGGTTGCGGGGGGGTCGCGGAATGCGACTGGCCTCGCGCTGTGCGCAAGGCGTGCGGTGACGCGACACCAGACCCCTATGGTTTGGACAGCAGAACGGAGCCCTTGTTCGGCTCCGTGACGCGACCGTAACCAACCCGTGCATGGGATGCAAACCCTCCGCGCCGGTAACTTCGGATCAGGTTGGCAGCCGTCGGCGCCATCGTTGCTAGCGTCGTGCCCGACATGCCTGCGAAGAAACGACCGGCCCCCCCCGCGGCGGCGAGCCGTCCCACCCGCCCCCGGACGGCGCAGAAGCGGTCGACCAAGAAGGGCGCGACCGGGCCGATCAAGAAGACCGCGACCGGGCCGATCAAGAAGACCGCGAGCAGGCCGACCCGCCGGGAGCCGGCCGGCGAGGTGGTCCTCGGAAACGTGCCGAGCGGCACCCGTTCCGCGGGTGTTCTCGGGGTTCTGGGCGGCTTGCTGCTCGCGGTCTCCGTTGTGTTGCCACAGCTCGCGGTGGGTGACCAGCGGGTAGTTCTCGGCGACTCCCTGGCCACCGTCGTGGTCTCCTGGATCTGGCCACTGACGATCATCGCTGCCGGACTCAACATCGTGCTCGGCCGCTATCCCCGCCTGGGCCTGGCCGCGCTAGGAGTGGCCGCGGGCATATCGGTGGCCGGGCTGCTCGACCAGCTGTACTGGGCCAGCCAGGCCGCGGCGCGCGGCAGATACGAGATCATCGCCGGCCGACGGTTGCTCACCAGTCAGGTGGAACCGCTGGTCGGGTGGTATGTCGCAGTGGCTGCCCTGGTTGTGCTCGTCGCAGTGGGACTGGCCGTTGGCTGGCTGTGGTCGCGCGTGGTGATGGACGACAGCGAAAGCCTCGATCCGGGACGTCCCATACTCGGTGGTCTGGCGGCCGTCGGCGGGGTGGCCGCCGTACTGGCCCTCGGTGCCACCCTGGTGCAAATCCCGGACGAGGTCACCGTCAGCCAGCAACCCTTCGCCGGGGCGCTGCGCCCGGTGCAGAACATCACTCCGATCGAGGGTGCGATCGGCCTGTTCGACCGGCCAGGGCTGGCCCTGACCGCTGGCCTGGTCCTCAGCGGTGTGCTGGTGTTCTTCTCGGTCTTTGCCACGACCCTGCGACCGCGGCTGGCCGTGGTCGGGGCGTTGGGCGCCTTTACCGCGTACCTCATCGCGCTCGCCGGACGTGCCCTGATCGATGCTGCGCGTTCGACCGACATCGAGGCGACCGTTGGTGGCTGGGGCCTGCTCGTGATTGGCTTCGGCTTTGCCGCGCTGACCCTGCTCGCCTTGCGCTGGCATCCTCCGGTGCGTCCGGTCACCCGCGAGCTCGCGATGCGCCCGGCCAGCCGACGCGCGCTCAAGAAGGGTTTAATCTGAGGCACTACCCCGAGACGACCCGCGAGCAGTGAGCGAGGCAAGACCCACATGAGCCAGCGAATCCGGGTCGTCGTCGCGAAGCCAGGTCTGGACGGTCACGACCGCGGAGCCAAGGTCGTGGCCCGTGCCCTGCGTGATGCCGGCATGGAGGTCATCTACACCGGACTGCATCAGACACCGGAACAGATCGTGGAGACAGTCATCCAGGAGGATGCCGACGCCGTCGGGCTCTCGGTCCTGTCCGGTGCCCACATGACCTTGTTCCGCCGCCTCACCGACCTGCTGCGCGAACGCGAGATCGATGACGTTCTGGTCTTCGGCGGGGGCATCGTCCCCGACGCCGACATCCCGGAACTCGAGGAACTGGGCGTGGCCAAGATCTTCACCCCAGGCGCCACGACCACCGACATCGTGGACTGGGTACGTACGAACGTGACGGCGCCCGCCGCCTGACCACCCGAGATCCTCCTGTCCCGCAGCTTCGCTATCGTCGCCGGTCGTGGACCTCTACGAGTACGAAGCCCGTGACGTCTTTGCCTCGTACGGCGTCCCGGTACTGGCCGGTGGGGTAGCCACCACTGCAGAGCAGGCTCGGGACATCGCCGCCGATATCGATGGCCAGGTCGTGGTCAAGGCCCAGGTGAAGACCGGTGGTCGCGGAAAGGCCGGAGGGGTGAAACTGGCCGACACTCCTGACGACGCCTACGCCCGCGCCGCCGACATCCTGGGCATGGACATCAAGGGCCACACAGTCCACCGGGTGCTGATCGCGCAGGCCAGCGACATCGCCGAGGAGTACTACTTCTCTTATCTGCTCGACCGGGCCAACCGCAGCTTCCTCTGCATCGCCTCCGTCGAAGGCGGCGTCGAGATCGAAGAGGTCGCCGCCAATAATCCCGACGCACTGGCCCGGATCCCGATCGATGCCGGCGTTGGTGTGGACGAGGCTCTGGCCCGCGAGATCGTCACCGCAGCCCGCTTTCCGGACGACGTCGCCGACCAGGTGGTCGCGATCGCGGTCTCCCTGTGGAAGGTGTTCGTCGGCGAGGACGCCACCCTGGTCGAAGTGAATCCCCTTGCCAAGGCACCGGATGGCACGGTTCTGGCCCTCGACGGCAAGGTGAGCCTCGACGAGAACGCCGGCTTCCGGCACGCCGAGCACGCCGACTTGGAGGACACCGCGGCGGCCGACCCCCTCGAGCAGCAGGCCAAGGCCAAGAACCTCAACTACGTCAAACTGGACGGCCAGGTCGGCATCATCGGAAACGGCGCCGGGCTGGTGATGTCCACATTGGACGTCGTCGCCTACTCCGGCGAGGAGTTCGGGGGCGTCAAACCCGCGAACTTCCTCGACATCGGGGGCGGGGCCTCGGCGCAGGTCATGGCCGACGGACTGGGCATCATCCTGTCCGATCCGTCGGTGCGCAGCGTCTTCGTCAACGTCTTCGGGGGGATCACCGCCTGCGATGCGGTCGCCGACGGAATCGTGGCCGCGCTTGTCCAGCTCGGGGATTCGGCCACCAAGCCGATCGTCGTACGGCTGGACGGCAACAACGTCGAGGAGGGTCGCCGCATTCTTCACGAGGCGGCGCACCCGCTCGTCGAACAGGTGGACACCATGGATGGCGCCGCCCGGCGCGCTGCCGAACTCGCTGCCGCGGGCTCCGAGAGTGAGTGAGCATCGCAGCGAGCGCCAGCGAGCGAGGAGCGGAGCGAACGGTGCGCGCAGCGCACGAGGTGCAATAGACCAAGTAGAGGAGCGCCGTACCCCATGTCGATCTTCCTGAGTGAGAACAGCAAAGTCATCGTCCAAGGTATGACCGGCTCCGAGGGCAGCAAGCACACCCGGCGGATGCTGGCATCGGGGACGGCGATCGTGGGCGGGGTGACACCGGGCAAGGGTGGCCAGAGCGCAGACTTCGACGGGCGCGCCCTTCCGGTGTTCGACTCGGTGGCCGAGGCGATCGCGCAGACCGCCGCTGATGTCACAGTGATCTTCGTACCGCCGAAGTTCGCCAAGTCAGCGGTGATCGAGGCGGTGGACGCGGGGATCGGGCTCGCGGTGGTGATCACCGAGGGCATTCCGATCCACGACTCCACCGCGTTCTGGGCGCATGCTCGAGGCGGCCTCACCCGGATCATCGGGCCGAACTGTCCTGGCGTGATCTCACCCGGTCGGTCCAACGCGGGAATCATCCCGGCCAACATCGCCGGCAAGGGCCGGATCGGACTGGTCAGCAAGTCCGGGACGCTGACTTACCAGATGATGTACGAGCTGCGCGACATCGGCTTCTCGACCGCGGTCGGCATCGGCGGCGACCCGGTCATCGGAACCACCCACATCGACTGCCTGGAGGCATTCGAGGCCGACCCCGACACCGAGGCGATCGTGATGATCGGCGAGATCGGCGGCGACGCCGAGGAGCGCGCTGCCGACTTCATCGCCGCTCACCTGACCAAGCCGGTGGTCGGATACGTCGCCGGCTTCACCGCCCCCGAGGGCAAGACGATGGGCCACGCCGGTGCCATCGTCTCCGGGTCCTCCGGTACGGCGCAGGCGAAGAAGGAAGCGCTGGAGGCCGCCGGGGTGCGGGTCGGCAAGACCCCATCGGAGACAGCGCAGTTGATGCGTGAGCTGGTGGGCTCCATCTCCGGCTGAGACAATTGCACTAACGGGCACGGAACCGACGGCCAGGTCACTCCCGGGCGCGGCCCCCTTGCCCGTCCTGGGCATACCCAGCATGCTGAGCCGCAGCGCGGAGCGATTCCGGTACGTGAGAATTCGGCACTGAGAATTCGGCACTGAGAATTCGGCACTGAGAAGATGTGCAACGACAGTCGCCATCCCGGCGGCGTAGGCGAAGGAGTGGAAGCGATGACTGCACCCGGCAGCGGACCCGGATCCCCAGGGGGGTACGGCCAACAGCCCGGTGGATCGCAGCCCGGCGGGTTCGGCCAACAGCCACCCGCCCAGCAGCCGGGCTATGGCCAGCAGGGACAGGGTGGCCAGCAGGGACAGGGTGGACACCAAGGACAGGGTAGCCACCAAGGGCCAGGTGGCCAGCAGGCCCCGGGCGGCTATCCCGGGTACGGGCAACAGCCCGGCGCAGGGCCCGGTTACGGCGGTGCCCAGCCGCAGCAGCCCTCCTACGGTGCGCCCGGTCAGTACCCAGGTCATGGCCCGGGCGGCGCAGGCGGCAGCTCGTTCGACATGAAGTCCCTCACGACGCCGGACTGGCTGATGATCGGCGGCGGGCTGCTGTTCTTCATCGTCAGCTTCCTTCCGTGGGCCACGGTCGATTTCTGCGGCGACGCGCCGGCCGACATCACCGCTGACTGCAGCCAGTCCGGCAACGCTTGGAGCGTCTCCGGCCTGCTCGGGTTCGCGGCCGTACTCCTGCTGCTCGGAGCCATCGCTGTGATCGTGAAGGCGCTCAACGTCCTGCCCAAGAGCTTCCCGATGCACTTCGTGACCGCCGGGCTGGGCCTGCTCGCGGCGATCTTCTTCCTGATCGGGTTCCTGGACATCCTCACCGCCGATGACGGCTTCGGGCTCAACGTCGGGCCCGCATTCGGCCTCTGGCTCGGTCTGCTGGCGCTTCTGGTCTTCCTCGCCGGCGTGGTGATGTCATTCCTGGCTGCCGGAGGCACCAAGGCCTTGCAGGGCGGGCTCAACAAACTGCAACACAACGCCGCACAGAGCGGGGGCGGCCAGCAGCAGGGTTACGGCCAACCCGGCCAACAGGCACCGGGCGGTTATGGACAGCCCGGCCAGCAGGCACCTGGGGGCTATGGACAGGCCGGTCCGCAAGGACCCGGTCAACCAGGGCCTGGTGGATATGGCCAACCCGGCCAGCAGGCACCTGGTGCCGGCTACGGTCAGCCTCCGCACACCGGAGTCAACCCGGGGCAGGGACCATCTTCGGCCCCCGGTGCCGGCTCGAGCCCCGCCCCCCCGCCTCCGCCGTACGGCTCGAATCCACCGGCCGGTGGTACGGGCGGTCCACCGCAGCACTGAGGTTTCCGAAAATGGGCTCGCCGTTGCCTTCGGCGGCCGCGACATGCACGGCCAGCGGGTGCTGGAGCGAAGGCTCCGGCGCCCGCTGTGCGCTGTCTCTATAGGGCGATGGCTGGCCGTGGAACCGTGGTCGAGTTCGGTGCGCCATAGTTGACATCTGGCGTCATCCCGGACGCCGGAGCTGAGCGCGGGGAGTCCGGAGATGTCATCGTTCGAGACGGCCGGCCAGGGATATCCGAGCTACGGCGCGCCCGGAGCAGTTGGTCATCAGGCAGTGAATCCGGGACCGTACGCAATTCCGCAGCCGACCGGAGCGCACCCGGGTCAGTTCGGGCCCGCCACGGCTGGTAAGCGGTCGTTCGGTGGCGACCTCATCCTTGCCGCGGGTGGTCTGTTGTTCCTCATCGGCAGCTTCATGACCTGGATCTTCACCGAATTTCCCTCGGTCCCTGGTCTCGAGTTCGGTAGCCCGTGCGCTGACATCGCCGACCCGAAGTTCCGGGCGACCTGCGAGGAGACTTTCGGCGTCTCGTCGAGTCCATCCCCGACTGGCTTCTCGACGAACGCCTGGGACCTGGTCCTTACCTCGGTTGCTGCGGTGCTCATGGTTCTGATCGCCTTGGTGGCGGCTGGTCTGGCGCTGCGGGTGCTCCAGACGAATCCGACGCTGCGCCGAGGGCTGACGGCAGCCGTCCTCGTGGTTGATGTCATCGTCGTGAACTTCGTCAGCTCGGTCGACTTCAGCGCACTCGGGCAGCGCTTCCTCGACGAGTCACTGGGCGACCTGGCCGGAGCCGGCACCCCAGGTCTCGCCCTGGGTGCGGGATTCTGGTTGGCGCTTGGCGGCCTGGTTGCAGCCAACGCGGGCGCCCTTGTTGCGCAAGGCAGGTCGGGTCGGAGCAGGTAGGCATCTACCGGATGCCGGTGGAAGGATCGGACCCCTACGACGGCGCTCTCGGCGCGCCTGCCTCGTACGGTCGCCGTTGCCTTGCATGGTGGGGGCGTGACCTCCGTAGTAACCCGATGGTTGGGGACACCGGATCGCCGGACCCGTGCGGATGCTGAGCCACCCTCCGGTGCAGGGGCCGGGCTGCTCACCGGGGCGCTGGCCGGAGCGGGCGCGGCCGCGGCCGGTCTGGTGATCCTCGCTGCTGTGATCGGCCTGGCCTGGATCGTCGAACCCGCCATCGGGGGATCGGTCCTCGGCCCAGGGCGGCTGTCGGTGCAGGCCTGGCTGGTGGGGCACGGTGCGGATGTGGCCGCTGGTGGCGTGCGCGTTGCGATCACCCCGCTGGGACTGAGCGCCCTGCTGGCGATCTGCTGCTGGTATGCCGCCGGCTGGGCGGGTAGACGCTCCCAGGTGGACAGCCTGACCGGGCTGGCCAGAGTGCTGGGCGGACTCGTGGTCAGCTACACCGCACTCGGGCTCGGACTTGTGCTGATCGGTGCCACCTCCGGCGCCGAGATCGGTTTCGGTTCAGCTGTGCCCGGGATCGTGGCCCTGAGCGGCGTCGTGGGGGCCGGCGGTCTGCTCCGCACAGCTGGCCACGGCCGCTTGCTGCACGACCTCGCGCCCTTCCCGTCCCGAGCGGTGCTGTCCGGCGCCGGCGCCGGCGGCCTCGTTCTGGCGGCGGCCGGGGTGGGTACCGTCGGCATCTCGGTCGCCGTGGACCGAGCCGGATTCGCGACGCTCACCGAGAGTCTGGCGCCGAGCTTGAGCGCCGGCCTCGGGCTGTTCGTGCTGAGCGTGTTGCTGCTGCCCAACGCCGCGCTGTACGCAGTGGCGGTACTGCTCGGACCCGGGTTCGCCGTCGGAGCCGGAACGACGGTGTCGGCCTTCGGGGTGACCTTGGGCCTGGTACCCGGGCTGCCGTTGGTGGCCGCGCTACCGGATCGGCCGGCGGTGCCGTTGGGTGCCCTGCTCGGCCTGGCCGTTCCTCTCCTGTGCGGGCTGGTCGTGGGGGTGGTCGTCGCGCGGCGGCTCGACGACGACGTAGGCGCGCTGCATGCGGCGGGCTGGGCGGTGGCCGCTGGCCTGCTGCTAGCGGTCGGAATCGGCCTGGCGCAATCGCTGGCCGGCGGTGCGCTGGGCTCCGATGGCCTGGCGACCATCGGAGCGCCTCCCGTGGCCACTGCCTTGCTTGCCGCCGGTGTGCTGGCTCCCCCGGCGGGTCTCTCGGCCGCAGTCCTGCGGCGACGGCACCTGTCACGGCGGCGCTGAGGGCGGTTAGGGTGCTCGCCGTGTCCGCCCGGTTGGTCGTCCTGGCTTCGGGAGCAGGGACCCTCCTGCAGGCTCTGCTCGACGCCCAGGGGGATCCCGGCTTTCCGGGTGAGGTCGTCGCGGTCGTCTCCGACCGGGTCGAGGCCCGGGCGCTGATACGAGCCGGGGTGCACGGCATTGCGGGCGAGGCTGTGCCCATGACCGGTTTCGCGGATCGAGCCGCGTGGGATCGGACGCTGGCCGACAAGGTCGCTGCCTACCGACCGGATCTGGTGGTGCTCGCCGGGTTCATGAAGATCCTCAGCCCCCAGTTCCTGCACCTCTTCCACGGGCGTGTCATCAACACACATCCCGGACTGCTGCCGGCCTTCCCCGGAGCGCATGCCGTACGCGACGCACTCGAAGCGGGGGCCTCGATCACCGGCGCCAGCGTGATCTGGGTGGACGAAGGAGTCGATACCGGAGCCGTGATCGCGGAGACCGAGGTGCCGGTCTTCGACGACGACGACGAATCGAGTCTGCACGAGCGGATCAAGGTCGTGGAGCGCGAGATGTTGGTCCGTGTCGTGTCCGAACTGGTGAGCCCCCAGCGCACTTCGCGTCCCAGGTCTCGGGTATGACCCGGGTGGCCGTTCGACGTGCCCTGATCGGGGTGTACGACAAGACCGGGCTAGCCGAGCTTGCGACCGGGCTGGCCGAGGCAGGGGTCGAGATCGTGTCGACCGGAGGGACCGCACGACGGCTCCAGGAACTCGGCATCCCGGTGACTCCGGTCGAGGCGGTCACCGGGATGCCGGAGGCTCTCGACGGACGGGTGAAGACGTTGCATCCGGGAGTGCACGCCGCAATCCTGGCCGACCGGCGCAAGCCCGAACATGTTGCCGCATTGCAGGATCTGGGCATCCAGGCCTTTGACCTCGTCATCGTCAACCTGTATCCCTTCCGGGAGACAGTGGCCTCGGGCGTGGCCCCGGACGAATGCATCGAGCAGATCGACATCGGCGGACCGGCGATGGTGCGGGCGGCAGCCAAGAACCATCCGTCGGTGGCGGTCGTGGTCGATCCGGGCCGCTATGGCGAGGTCCTGACGGCGATCCTCGCCGGTGGGTTCACGCTCGGCCAACGGCAGGCTCTGGCCGCAGATGCCTTCCGGCACACGGCAAGCTACGACATCGCCGTTGCCTCATGGATGGGCAGTGTGCTCGCTCCCGACGAGTCGGGCTTTCCGCCCTGGTTGGCGGGATCCTGGGACCGAGTGGACGTGCTCCGGTACGGCGAGAATCCTCATCAGCGCGCCGCGCTCTACCGGCACTGGCGCCCCGGCCTCGCCCATGCCGACCAGTTACATGGAAAAGCGATGTCGTACAACAACTTCATCGACACCGATGCCGCCGTGCGTGCCGCCTTCGACCATGCGGACCCCTGCGTGGCAATCATCAAACACTCGAATCCCTGCGGAATCGCCGTGGGCGCCGCCGTCGCGGAGGCGCACCGCAAGGCCCATGCCTGTGACCCGGTGTCGGCCTTCGGTGGAGTGATCGCCGTCAATCGTGAAGTCGATCTCACGATGGCCGAACAGGTTGCGGGGGTATTCACCGAAGTCGTTGTCGCACCGGGCTTTTCCGACGCTGCGCTGACAGTGCTCAGGCAGAAGAAGAGCGTTCGACTGCTCCGCCTTCCAGTGGCGGTTGCCGATCCGGTCGAGATGCGGGCCATCAGCGGTGGCCTGCTGGTCCAAACTGTCGACCGGCTGGACGCAGCCGGTGACGATCCGGCGACCTGGACGCTGGCCTGCGGTCGCGCTGCTGACGCCGAAACGATGACTGATCTGCGATTCGCTTGGCGCGCCGTACGAGCCGTGAAGAGCAACGCGATCCTGCTGGCCACTGACCGGGCGACCGTCGGGATCGGCATGGGACAGGTCAACCGCGTCGATTCAGCGCGCCTTGCCGTGAACCGGGCGGGGGACCGCGCCGCTGGCTCGGTGGCTGCCTCGGACGCGTTCTTCCCGTTTCCGGACGGCTTGGAGGTGCTGGCGACCGCTGGTGTGCGGGCGGTGGTGCAGCCGGGTGGCTCGGTCCGGGATGACGAGGTCATCGCGACAGCAACGGCAGCGGGCATGACGATGTATCTGACCTCCACCCGACACTTCTTCCACTGACCGCCGGGTCCAGTCGTGACGGAGTTGCCTGAGCCTGGTGCCGAGCGGATCGACGAGCAGTTCGACGGCGCCGACTGGGATGGCATGGACCTGACCGGGGTGACCTTTCGCCGGTGCCACTTCCTCGAAGCCTCCATGGTGGAGCTACGGGTGGACCGGTGTGTGTTCGAAGAATGCACGCTGACCGGCGTACGACTGAATGCGGCTCAGTTCACCGACACGGCGCTGCGTTCCTCGACCTTGGCGAAGGCTGTGCTGTTCGGCACGTCGTTTCGGAGCTGCTCACTGCTGGGTACTTCCTTCGCCGGGGCCGACGTACGAGGAATGCGGGTATCGGACAGCGATCTGTCCTATGTCGTGTTGCGCGGCGTGGACGCGTCGAAACTCGACCTGTCCGGCGCTCGGATGCGAGAGATCGACGCCACCGACGCCGACCTGCGGGGTACCGATCTGCGTCGTGCCGATCTGTCCTACGCCCGGCTGCAGGGAGCCAAGCTGGCCGGCGCCGACCTGCGCGGCGCGGCAGTGGAAGCGATCAACTGGACCACCGTCGATCTCAGCGACGTACAGATCGACATGGCCCAGGCGCTTGCCGTGGCGATGTCCTACGGTGCCGTGATCGATTCTCTGGATTGAGCTGAGCCTCAGCCGACCCGCTTGGGCGGTGTGACCGCGGCTTTGAGCGCGCCGAGCAGTCCCAGGGCGGTTGCCCCGATGACGACGTAGAAACCAGCGTCGAAAACGGACAGATCGAAGTCGGAGTCACTCAGTGCCACGAGGACCGCGGCGGCCATGGCCAGTGCGACGAGCAGCGCGATCAGCCCGAGCAGGCGCCGACTCTTGCCCGGGACAAAGGCGGTCAGCCCGATCAGCAGCAGGATGGCGCCGCCGACGATGATGACGACTGGCTGCCACAGCCCGGTGGTGAAGATGCTGCCGAAATTGTCGAGACCCTGACGTAGGATCTGGTAGCCGGTCAGGCCCTCGGCAGCGACGAGCCAGTCCAACAGCAAGGAAACGCCGATGCCGGCGCCCGCGAGGACCATCAACAATCCCGCGAGGGAGTCAGGACGACGCACGGCGACAGGCTCGGCGGCGTAGGCAGAGGTCTGGTCGTACGAGCTGTCGGAGTAGGACATGACCGACCCTTCTTGGCCTTGTGGGCCCCATGGAGAGCGCGGGACATCGTGGGAGAGGTTGCCAGGATAGGGAGGTTCGACGTGTGCTGGGTGTTGGCTGGCCATGTCGGGCGAGGATCGCAGTGTCATGATGCGTGCCGTGACGGCGACCATCCTTGACGGCAAGGCCACTGCGGCGACGGTTCGCGAGGAATTGCGAGGCCAGGTGGCCACGTTGACGGCTGCTGGCCGGCAGCCTGGGCTCGGGACTCTGCTGGTGGGCGACGACCCGGGCAGCACCTGGTACGTGGGCGCGAAACACAAGGACTGCGCGGAGATCGGCATCGCGAGCATCCGGTATGCGTTGCCTGCGTCAGCGACTCAGGCCGAGGTGTTCGCGATCGTCGACGAGCTCAATGCCGATCCGGCGTGCACGGGTTACCTCGTGCAACTCCCGCTACCCGAGGGCCTTGACGAGATCGCGGTCCTCGAGCGGATGGATCCGGGCAAAGACGTCGACGGCCTGCACCCGGTCAACCTGGGCCGGCTGGTCCTGGGTGAACCGGGACCATTGCCGTGTACGCCGACTGGAATCGTGGAACTCCTGCGTCGCCACGACGTCCCGATCGCCGGCGCCGACGTGGTGGTGGTCGGGCGTGGCATCACCGTGGGGCGACCGCTGGGGTTGCTCCTGACCCGGCGTTCGGAGAACGCAACAGTGACCTTGTGCCACACCGCAACCCGAGACCTCGAGGCCCACGTCGGCCGGGCCGACATCGTGGTCGCTGCTGCGGGTGTACCGGGTCTGATCACCAAGGAGATGATCCGGCCGGGCGCGGCGGTTCTCGATGTGGGAGTGAGCCGAGTCGAGGGCAAGATCGCCGGTGACGTGGCGCTGGACGTCGGGGAGGTGGCCGGTTTCATCGCGCCCAATCCGGGAGGTGTCGGCCCGATGACGCGGGCGATGCTGCTGGTCAACGTCGTGGCTCTGGCCCGCGCTTCGTGAGGGCATGAGCACTGCGATGGCTCCGCTCGTCACCCGCCAGCGGCTGATCGCGCAGGTCCCCTACATCGCTGTCGGCCTGGTCGTTGCGGCCGGCCTGACTCTGGTGCTCTTGGAATACTGGCGCCGAGGGGTGGTGACCATCGGCGCTGCGATGGGAATGGCCGGAGTGCTCCGGCTCCTGCTACCGGCGCGGCGAGCCGGACTGCTCAGCGTCCGCAGCCGTGGCTTCGATGTAGCCGCGTACATCTTTCTGGCGGTTGCGCTGATCGGGATCGGCTTGGCCATCCCGCCACCCGCCCTTTGAGGCTGGCTCCAGCCGGTCGGGTTGTCCTGGATAACCTGAGGGCATGGCAGAAGGTGACACGTCCCGACGTGGCAAGGTGACCGTGGTCGGCGCTGGCTTCTACGGTTCCACGACCGCCCAGCGCCTGGCTGAGTACAACGTCTTCGACACGGTCGTACTGACCGACATCCTCGAAGGCCGCCCGGAGGGCCTTGCGCTGGACCTCAATCAGTCCAGGCCGGTCGAGGGCTTCGAGACCAGGGTCGTCGGGATCGGTGGCGGCTCGTACGAGGGCACCGAGGATTCCGACGTGGTGGTGATCACCGCCGGCCTGCCGCGCAAGCCCGGCATGAGCCGGATGGACCTGCTCGAGACCAACGCCAAGATCGTCCGGGACGTGTCGGAGAACATCGCCCGACGCTCGCCCGACGCGGTCGTGATCGTGGTCTCCAATCCGTTGGACGAGATGACTGCGCTGGCCCAACTGGCCACCGGCTTCCCCAAGAATCGGGTGCTGGGCCAGGCCGGGATGCTGGACACCGCCCGGTTCACGAATTTCGTCGCCGAGAAACTCGGTGTCCCGGTCGGCTCGGTGCAGACGCTGACCCTCGGTTCGCACGGCGACACGATGGTCCCGGTGCCCTCGCGCTGCACTGTCGACGGCAAGCCGCTGACCGGCCTCCTGTCAGCCGATGACATCGAGGATCTGGTGGTCAAGACCCGCAATGGCGGCGCCGAGGTCGTGGCGCTGCTGAAGTCCGGCTCGGCGTTCTACGCGCCCTCGGCCGCCGCGGCGCGGATGGCCCGCGCGGTGATCGAGGACTCCGGCGCCGTCATGCCGGTCTGTGCCTGGGTCGACGGCGAGTACGGCATCGCCGGGGTCTATCTCGGCGTTGAAGCCGAGATCGGCAGCAGCGGGGTATGCAGGGTCGTGGAGACCGAGCTGACCGATCCCGAGTTGGCTGCGCTCAAAGAGGCCGCCGAGGCGGTACGAGCGAAGCAGGCCGACGTCGCCGAGATGTAGCCCGGCGGCCTCGCCGTACCGTTCGTCTGACTAGAAGGGCCGCCACAGCATGCGCAAGGTCAAGGTCGAGAACCCGGTCGTCGAACTCGATGGTGACGAGATGACCCGGATCATCTGGCAGTTCATCAAGGACCGGTTGATCCACCCGTACCTCGACATCGACCTGAGGTACTTCGACCTCGGGATCGCCTCGCGCGATGCCACCGAGGACCAGGTCACGGTCGAGGCCGCGCTGGCGATCAAGGAGCACGGCGTCGGCGTCAAGTGCGCCACGATCACCCCGGACGAGGCCCGGGTCGAGGAGTTCGGTCTGAAGAAGATGTGGGTCTCGCCGAACGGCACGATCCGAAACATTTTGGGCGGCGTCGTCTTTCGCGAACCGATCATCATCTCGAACATCCCGCGGCTGGTCCCGGGCTGGACCAAGCCGATCATCATCGGCCGGCATGCGCACGGTGACCAGTACAAGTCGACGAACTTCAAGGTGCCTGGCGCCGGGACTGTGACCATTACGTTCACCCCGGCCGACGGGTCTGCGCCGATCGAGCACGAGGTCGTACAGATGCCGGAGGCCGGCGGCGTTGTGATGGGGATGTACAACTTCAACGAATCGATCGCTGACTTCGCCAGGGCGTCCTTGTCGTACGGCCTGCAACGCGGCTATCCGGTGTACCTGTCGACGAAGAACACGATCCTCAAGGCCTACGACGGGGCGTTCAAGGACATTTTCGCCGACGTCTTCGAGCGCGAGTTCCAGGCCGACTTCGATGCCGCCGGGTTGACCTACGAGCACCGGTTGATCGACGACATGGTCGCGGCGGCGATGAAGTGGGAGGGCGGCTATGTCTGGGCGTGCAAGAACTATGA
>JBPCOF010000316.1:0-4896 GCA_051000515.1 Geodermatophilaceae bacterium | reverse complement strand
TCTGCGACGGCTGTCCGACGAAGATCTGCGTCGGGCCGTGGTGATGGTGACCCAGGAGAGCTTCCTGTTCTCCGGCTCGGTGGCCGACAACATCGGCTTCGGTCGCCCAGGGGCATCCCGCGCCGAGATCGAACATGCGGCCCGTGCCATCGGGGCCGACGAGTTCATCCAGCGACTGCCCGAGGGCTACGACACCGACGTACGCAAGCGCGGCGGTCGGCTCTCGGCCGGGCAGCGCCAGCTGGTCTCCTTCGCACGCGCCTTTCTGGCCAATCCGGCCGTGTTGATCCTCGACGAGGCGACCAGCTCGCTCGACGTACCCAGCGAGCGACTGGTCCAGCGCGCCCTGGGCACGATCCTGGCCGACCGTACGGCGATCATCATCGCCCATCGACTGTCCACAGTGGAAATCGCCGACCGGGTCCTGGTCATGGACGCCGGGCGGCTGATCGAAGACGGTTCGCCGTACGACCTTCTTGCCGGCTCTGGACGCTTCGCCGACCTGCACACCGCCTGGCGGGACAGCCTCGCCTGACGCTGCCGGGCTGCGCCGCGTGAAAGACTGGACCGCATGGCTGCTTCTGTGTACATGCCCAAAGACGGAATGCGGATCGGGTCGTACGGGAGTTACGCCGAGGCCCAGCGCGCGGTGGACTACCTGTCGGACAACAAGTTTCCGGTCGAGAACACGTCCATCATCGGCTCAGACCTGCGCATGGTCGAACAGATCACCGGACGGCTGACCTGGGCGCGCGCGGCTCTAGCTGGGGCCGTCAGCGGCGCCTGGTTCGGCCTGTTCGTCGGCTTCCTGCTGGGCCTGTTCGCGCCCGGTAACCGGGAGTTGTTCACACTCGTGCTCTTCGGCCTGCTCTACGGGGCGGTGTTCGGACTCATCTTCGGGCTGATCGGGTACGCCGCCACCCGAGGCAAGCGGGACTTCACCTCGACCAGCCAGGTCGTGGCCAGCACCTACGACGTGATGTGCGTACCCAGCCACGCCCAAGCCGCCCAAGAACTGCTCGGCAAACTCAGCCTGACCAACCCCAGCTGAGCTGAGCCGCGCAACGCCGTGTCACGGCACCATCCAGCCGAGCACGGGTGTCGCCTGCAAGACAACGATCACGCACATGAAGAGCAGGAGCAGCAGGCTCCAGCCGAACACCTTGCGGAAGATCTCGCCCTCCTTGCCGGCCATGCCGACGGCAGCAGCCGCGATGGCCAGGTTCTGCGGGCTGACCATCTTGCCCAGTACCCCGCCTGAGGAGTTCGCCGCCGCGAGCAGGACGGGGTCCAGGCCCGCACTGGCCGCCGTCTGTACCTGAAGCGCGCCGAACAGCGCGTTCGAGGAGGTGTCGGATCCGGTCACCGCTACCCCGATCCAGCCGAGGATCGGCGAGAGGAAGGCGAAGAACGAACCAGTGCCCGCCAGGAAAGCGCCAAGCGTCGACGTCTGGCCCGACTGGTTCATCACATACGCCAGCGCCAGCACCGCCATCACCGTCAAGATCGCCCACTTGAGCTCGCTGTAGGTCTGGGCGTAGGCCTTGAGGGCACGTCCGACGGAGACGCGCAGCACGAGAGCGGTGAGGATGCCGGCCACGATCATCAGCGTCCCGGCAGCTGGCAGCCAGTTGAAGTTGTACGTCGTGGAGGCCAGCGGTTCGGTCGCGCCCCGAGCGAAGACGTGCAGGCCGGGCCAGGCGAACTTGTAGGTCCACGGTTCCACGCCCAGCGCAGTCTTCACCGGACCGAGGTTGGCGATGGTGAAGACCAGAATGATGATCAGGTACGGGGCGTACGCCTTGACGACCTCCGCGCCGGAGTCACGCAGAGGTGGATCGGTGTCGCCCCGTTCGAGAACGACACCAGAGGCGGGCCGGTCGGTACCGACACCGGTGGCGGGGCGCTCAGTCCCCGGCGCGTCGGCGTCGCCGGTGCGGGCGGGCTCGCGGTCACGGACTGCCGACGTTGCTCGTGGAGGCTCGGCGAGCGCGGGCGACTCCACCGGCTGCCACACGCGCAGCAGGCCCACCACGGCAGCGGCCGAGACCAGCGCAGCGATGATGTCGGCCAGTGGCACCGAGATGTAGTTGGCCGCGACGAACTGGGCGACCCCGAATGCCACACCGCAGACCAGGGCTGGAAGCCAGGCCTGCCGGACGCCTCGCCTGCCGTCGACGACGAAGACCAGGACGAGCGGGACGATCACAGCAAGGATCGGGGTCTGCCGGCCGACCATCCCACCGAGGGTGTCGACGGTCAGTCCGGAGTCGTCGTTGACCCCCGAGGTGACCGCGGACAGGGTCACGATCGGCGTGGCAAGCGCCCCGAAGGCCACCGGCGCGGTGTTGGCGATGAGCGCCACCGCGGCGGCCTTGACCGGCTGGAAGCCCATCGCCATCAACATGACGACCGTGATGGCCACCGGGGTGCCGAATCCGGCCAGCGCTTCGAGCAGGGCGCCGAAGCAGAACGCGATGATGATCGCCTGGATCCGCTGGTCAGGGCTGACCTTCTCGAAAGAGCGACGGAGAACGTCAAAGTGGCCAGTGGTGACGGTGAGGTTGTAGACCCAGATTGCGTTGAGCACGATCCACATGATCGGGAAGAACCCGAACGCAGCACCCTCCGTACCGGACAGCAGTGCCTGGTCGACCGGCATGCCGTAGAACACGATCGCGACCAGCAGGGCGACTGCCAGCGAGGCGAGGCCCGCGATCCACGCCTTGATCTTGAGGAGGCCGAGCATGATGAACAGCGTGAGCAGGGGCAGGACGGCGATCAGGGCGCTGACACCGACCGACCCGGCTACCGGGTCCAGGACTTGCTCGAACATGGATGCCTCATCTCGTCGTGGGCGGCCGCGCGGCGGAGGGCGCGCGCATTGAACTAGATCGCAGTCACGGCCACGCCGAGACTGCTGGCCGGAAGCCCACGGATCGAGGCGTCGAGCACCTCGATGGTGTGGGCCATGGTAAGTCGCGCACCCCGGCGCTCGAGTGCCGAGGCCACCTGCATCATGCAGCCGGGGTTGGCCGTCACCAGCAGCGCGGCGCCCGTCGCCACGATGTCGGCGGCCTTACGGTCGCCGAGTTCGCGCGCCGGCTCGGGCTGGAGGATGTTGTAGATGCCGGCCGAACCGCAGCAGATGTCGGCGTCGGGGATCTCGCGCAGGTCGAGGCCGGGGATCTCGTTCAGGAGGGCGCGCGGCTGCGCGCGGACGCGCTGGGCATGCCCCAGGTGGCACGCGTCGTGGTAGGCGATGCTGACTTCGAGCGGGTGGCGTGGGGCTACTGAGCCCAGCTCGACGAGGATCTCCGACACGTCGCGAACCTTTGCCGAGAACGCGGAAGCGCGCTCGGCGTAGCGCGGGTCGTCGGCCAGCAGGTGGGCATATTCCTTCATGCTCGAACCGCATCCCGCGGCATTGACCACGACCGTCTCCACGCCTGCCGCCTCGAAAACGTCGATGGTCGCCCGCGCGTACCGCTGCGCCTCGGGCTCGCGGCCGTTGTGCACCGACAGGGCGCCGCAACAGCCCTGTGCGGCAGGCACCACCACATCGCATCCCTCGGCCGCCAGGACCCGGGCGGTGGCGGCGTTCACCCCGGGGAAGAACTCGCCCTGAACACATCCGGTGAGCATCCCGACCACAGCGCGTCGCTCGCCGACGGCCGGTACGAACTCCGGGACCGGCACGCGTTTGCCCAACCGCGGTGCCAACCGTTCCATTGCCGCGAGCCGTGGTGCCACGCGTTCCAGCAGTCCGGTACGGCGGACCAGCCGCGCCAGACCGATCCGTTGGTAGAGGCGAAGGGGCCCACGGAGCGCGCGCAGCCTCTTCTTGTGCGGGAAGATCGCGAAGATCAACGAGCGCAACAACCGGTCGCCGGGCGGTCGAACGTAGCGGCGCTCGACCTGGGCGCGGGTGGCCTCGATGAGCTTGTCGTACTGAACGCCGGAGGGGCACGCGGTGACGCAGGCCATGCACCCCAGGCACGCGTCGTAGTGCCCGACCATCGAGTCCGTCATCGGCTCGCCTTCCAGACCCTCCTTCATCAGGTATATCCGGCCGCGGGGGGAATCCATCTCCTCGCCCCACAGCGAGTAGGTCGGGCACGTCGTCAGGCAGAATCCACAATGGACACAGTCGCCGATGAGGGCGGCATCCGGCGGGCGGTGGGCGTCGAAGGCGCCCATCTGATCGGCGTCGAAGGCTGCCATCAGATGCCCCCTACGAACCGGCCCGGCGACAGCCGATGCTCCGGATCGAACTGATCCTTGACTCGCCGCATCAGGTCGATTGCGGGCGCCGGGCCCCACGTGTCGATCGCTGCCTTGACCGTGGACGGGGCATCCAGCACGACCACCGAACCGCCGAGCGACGTGCACACACTTCGCAGTTGGTCCACGACCGCCGAAATGCCACTCACGTCCGCATCGGCCGGCATCGAGCCGTACAGCACCCCGGCCCCGGCAGAGCCGCGCAGGTTCAACGGCACCCGTGCCTGTCCGGCAGCCGCCCGTGCCGACTCAAGTACCTGCGCCAGGCCGGAGAGAGCGAAGGTGGCTTTGATGGCGGTCGCTCGCGACCCAGCTCCACGTGCGCGAGTTTCGGCCTCGTCCCGGGAGTAGCCGTCGTCCCGGGAGTAGCCGTCGTCCCGGGAGTAGCCGTCGTCCCGGGAGTAGCGGTCGTCCCGGGAGTAGCGGTCGTCCCAGGGGTAGCGGCCCCACCAGGCCGGCAGGTCCTCGCTCGATCGGGCGCCGGCTCCGAGCAGTGTCCCCACCGTCGCCTGCCTGCCTTCGACGCCTGCCGGCGTGCCCTCGATCAGGACCGCGAGGCTGCCGGCTCCGTCGGAGGGACATTGCACCTCCACCGCCGCGGGCACGACCTGG
>JBPCOF010000284.1:0-18294 GCA_051000515.1 Geodermatophilaceae bacterium | reverse complement strand
CACATGGGATTCACCGTCGGCGAGACCGTGGTCTACCCGCACCACGGCGCTGCACTGATCGAAGCTATCGAGACCCGCATGATCAAGGGCGTCGAAACCGCCTATCTCGTGCTCAAGATCGCCCAAGGCGACCTGACCGTACGAGTGCCCGCCGACAATGCCGAGGACGTCGGCGTGCGTGATGTCGTGGGTCAGGAGGGTCTGAACAAGGTTTTCGAGGTCCTGCGCGCCCCGCACACCGAAGAGCCGACCAACTGGTCGCGTCGGTACAAGGCCAATCTCGAAAAACTGGCTTCCGGCGATGTCAACAAGGTCGCCGAGGTCGTACGGGACCTGTGGCGTCGTGACAAGGATCGCGGACTCTCGGCTGGTGAGAAGCGGATGCTGTCCAAGGCCCGCCAGATCCTGGTCAGCGAACTCGCCCTCGCCGAAGGCACCAACGAGGACAAGGCCGAGATCGTGCTCGACGAGGTGCTCGCTTCCTGATCGAGGGTCGCACCTGACCTGCGATCAGGCGTGAACCGATACGGCAACTGATGACCCCTTCCGCTTCCTGCTGGGGCGTGGTGGTTGCTGCTGGTCGCGGAGAGCGCTTCGGTTCGGATCGGCCCAAGGCACTTCTCGAACTGGCGGGTACGGCGCTGGTCGTGCACGCGGCTCGCTCGCTGCGCGAGGGCGGCTGCTCGGGAATCGTGGTGGCCGCACCGGCTGACCAGGTTTCCGTTGTGGCCGGCCTGCTGCGCGACTCCGGCTTGACCGAGGCTGTGGCGCTGACTGAGTCCGACGATGATGTCGCTGGGCTGACCGAGTCCGAGGATGATGTCGTTGGGCTGGCCTCCGCGCGCGACGTCCTTGTCGTCGAGGGCGGGTCCACCCGGCAGGCGTCGGTGATGGTCGCTCTGGCTGCGGTCCCCGTCGAGGTGCGCTGGATCTTGGTCCACGATGCTGCCCGACCGCTCGTACCCGCGTCTGTGGTAGCTGCAGTGGCTGCCGCGCTCGACGGCGGCGCTGTTGCCGTCATCCCGGTTCTGCCGGTGATCGACACGATCAAGTCGGTGAACGCGGCTGGTGAGATCACCGCGACCGCGGACCGCTGCGGCCTGCGTCGCGCGCAGACCCCGCAGGGCTTCGAACGGGCTCTGCTCGTCCGGGCTCTGGACGAGGCCGCCCGGCGCGGAGCGGAGGTCACCGACGACGCTGCTGCGGTGGCAGCGCTGGGCGTACCGGTGGCAACCGTGCCAGGCGACGAGCGGGGCCTGAAGATCACCACATCCGCCGACCTGGTCGTTGCTGAAGCACTCCTTGCCGCCGGCTGACAGGATCAGCCCTTGTGCGCACAACGGTCATGCTTCATACCCTTCAACCAGCCCTGATGCGCATAACGGTCATGATCCGACGCCGCAACTCGCCCTTATTGCGCATAACGGCGAGGAGCGGGGAGTCTGGTCGGTGATCCGCGTCGGGCTCGGTGTTGACGTACACCCGATCGAGGTCGGCCGTCCGTGCGCGCTGCTGGGATTGATCTGGCCCGGTGAAGACGGGTGCGCCGGTCACTCCGACGGCGATGTGGGTGCGCATGCGCTGGTCGACGCGCTGCTGTCCGCGGCCGGGCTGGGTGATCTCGGCGCGGTCTTCGGTACCGACGACCCGCGCTGGACCGGCGCCACCGGCTTGGAGCTGCTTGCCCATGCCGTCGGGCTGGTCCGCTCAGCCGGATGGAGCGTCGGCAACGCCTCGGTGCAGGTGCTGGCCAACCACCCCAGGGTCGGTTCCCGCCGGGCCGAGGCAGAGGCGGCCCTGGGGGCGGTGCTCGGTGGCCCGGTCAACGTCTCGGCCACAACCACGGACGGGTTGGGGCTGACCGGCCGCGGCGAAGGACGCGCCGCCTTTGCCACGGCCGCCCTGCTCGGCGAGTGAGCTGCCGCGGGGATCCAACGGGTCGAGAGCCTCATCCGAGATGCTCGCTATCCCGCGTCCGTAGACTCGCCGGGTGCCTCTGCGTCTGTACGACTCCGCTACGCGACAGCTGCGTGACTTCGAGCCGGTACGACCGGGCAAGGTCGGGATCTACCACTGCGGCCTGACCGTGCAAGGGCCACCGCATATCGGGCACATCCGCAAGGAAGTCGTCTTCGATGTGCTGCGTCGCTGGATGGAGCACGCCGGGTACGACGTCACCGTGGTCGCCAATCTGACCGACATCGACGACAAGGTGCTGGACAAGTCCGCCGCGGCTGGGCAGGAGTGGTGGGCCCTCGCGTACGCCAACGAACGCGCGCTGCATGCCGCCTACGACGCCCTCGGCTGCCGGCCGCCGACCTACGAACCGCGGGCAACCGGCCACATCCCGGAGATGGTCGAGATGATCGACGCCCTGATCGGGGCCGGTCACGCGTACCCGGCAGCCGACGATTCGGGCGACGTCTACTTCGACGTACGGTCCTGGCCGTCCTACGGCGAGCTGTCCGGCCAGCGGATCGACGACATGGAGCCCGCCGCCGACGCCGACCCCCGTGGCAAGCGCGACCCGCGTGACTTCGCGCTCTGGAAGGGCGCCAAACCCGGTGAGCCCGAGACCGCGTCGTGGGCGACACCGTGGGGTCGTGGTCGACCGGGTTGGCACCTCGAGTGCTCCGCGATGGCCGGGAAGTACCTCGGCGACGAGTTCGACATCCACGGCGGCGGATTGGACCTGCGCTTCCCGCATCACGAGAACGAACTCGCCCAGTCGCGAGCCGCCGGTCGGCCCTTCGCCCGGGTCTGGACGCACAACGCGATGCTGAATCTGACCGGCGAGAAGATGAGCAAGTCGGTCGGCAACGCCCTGCTGGTCAGTGAGGTGATCAAGCGGGTACGGCCGGTCGCCCTGCGCTATTACCTCGTGGCCCCGCATTACCGCTCTCCCGTGGAGTTCTCCGAAGGCGCGCTGGCCGAGGCGGGCACGGCGTACGCCCGGATCGAGGGTTTCGTGATCCGGGCCGCTGAGCGGGTCGGCGCCGATGCTGGCTTACCGGTGGTGTGCGCCGACTTCGCCGCCGCCATGGACGACGATATCGCTACGCCCACCGCGATGGCCTGCGTACACGAGATAGTCCGCAGCGGTAATGCCGCCCTCGCATCGGGGGATGACGTCCAGGTACGCGGGATGCTGGGCTCGGTTCGCGCGATGCTCGGGATTCTCGGGCTCGATCCGCTCGCCGAACCCTGGGTGAGCGGCGGTACCGGCGCTGCCTCGTCCGGTGTGGTCGATGCGCTGGTCGAAGCCCTGCTCGAGCAGCGCGCTGCCGCCCGCGCGCGCAAGGACTATGCCGCCTCCGACGCCATCCGGGACAAGTTGACCGCGGCCGGCGTCACGGTCGAGGACACCGCCGAGGGCAGCAGATGGGTGATAACGGAATGAGCCCCAGCGCGCGCGGCAGGCCCGGCAAACGGGCCGCTGCGCAGACCAAGAAGAAGGGTCCTTCGACGGGCACGGGAGGGCACGGGCGGAAGAAGCTGACCGGTCGTAAGCCGACCCCCAAGGCCGAGGACCGGACCAATCATCCGGCTGCCCGGCGTGCGGAGTCGGTCCAGCGCCGGGAGGAAGTCGCCCGGCAGCGGGCGCGCAAGGCCGCCGACGCACCGGAGTTGCTGCTCGGGCGCAACCCGGTCTTGGAAGCCCTCCGCGCCAAGATCCCCGCACTTGCGCTGATCGTCACCACCGGCATGGACGTCGACGACCGGGTCAACGAGTCGATCCGCACCGCTGCCGACCGGGGGATCGCCCTGCAGGAGATCGGCCGCCCCGAACTCGACCGGATGACTCATGGAGCGCTGCATCAGGGCATCGCGCTTCAGGTGCCGCCGTACGCCTACGCCCATCCGGACGACCTGCTCGTACATGCGCACCATTCCGGCCGGCTGGCGCTGATCGTGGCGCTGGACGGGGTCACCGATCCACGCAACCTCGGTGCGATCGTACGGTCGGCTGCCGCCTTCGGAGCGCACGGAGTTGTTGTGCCGCAACGACGTTCGGTAGGTATGACTGCGTCCGCATGGCGCACGAGTGCTGGTGCCGCCGCTCGTGTGCCGGTGGCGCGTGCGGTCAACCTGGGTCGGGCGTTAGCGGCGTACCAGAAGGCGGGGCTGACCACCCTCGGACTGGACGCCTCCGGTGACCATGACATCGACGACATCGACGTCTCCGGTCAGCCCCTGGTCCTGGTGCTCGGCGGGGAGGGGTCAGGGTTGACGCGGCTGGTCCGGGCGGGCTGCGACTACGTGGCCAGGATCCCGATCACCTCGGACACCGAATCGCTGAACGTCAGCGTCGCCGCTGGGATCGCGTTGGCCGGCATCGCCCGCAACCGCCGCTGAGCTCGGCCCGCTCCGGCAAACAACGGGTCAGCGCAGACCCCGACTACGCGGTTCGCACTGACCCGCAGGTCGAGCAGGCGCTCAGCCGGCCCGTCCAGCGGCCCAGGCACGGCCAGCCAGGGCACTAGATCCGTGCGGGTGAAGTAGATGCCCCCGGTGCGAGCACCATCCAGTTGCCAGCCGATCGCTGTCCCAGCAGGCGCTCGATGACGTGTCGACTGAGACTGGCCTCAGCTGCCTGCGATCGAGTGATGACACCGGCCTGCTCCACCGCGAGCTCGCTCAGCGATGAAGGCAATTCCTGACGGCGGTGCACAGGTCGAGGATGGTCAACGGGATGGCCGGTACGGGCCGGGCGCTATGCATCTGTGGACGACGACATCGGCTGGTCGGAATGTGTGGGTCAGCTGGAACCGGGTAGTCGCGGTCGCCACCGACCCGCTCTTTGCGCTGCTGACCATTCGCTGCTCGACCCGACCGTGCCCTGCGGATCGGTCAGGGGAGGAGCTGGCTACGTCTTGGCCGGGGGGCCCTCGTTGGCCTGCGGGTCGGGCAGCACCCCGGGCTGGGCGCTGCGGGCATCGAGTCGCCGCAGTACGTCGTCGGCGACCTTCGGATCGCCACCCGGCTCGTCTCGGGCGGAGACCACCTCTTGCCGCGCGGCTGTGAGGAGTTCGGCTTCTAGCTCCCCGACGCGCCAGGTTCGGTGCGCGCGATCGCTGGCCGACTCGTGTTCGCGCCCTTCCGGAGAATCGAGTCCGAGGCTGTGCCACAAGGCCTTTGCGTTCTCATGGGCCCGATCGATCAGATCGTCGTCGACATCTCCACGGGCGCGGATGTCGTCGAGGCGATCGAATCCGGCTCGTAGGGCGCGCTGGGTGAGTTCCCGTTCGGACTGCTGCAGGTCCTCGACCGGTGCCTGCACGCCGAGCCGGCGTACGAGTACGGGCAGGGTGAGGCCCTGCAGCAACAGCGTCACGCTGACCACGACAAAGGCGATGAAGATCAGCCGATCCCGCTGCGGGAAGCCCTGGTCCTCGGTGGGGAGCGCTAGAGCGGCGGCCAGCGTGACGACGCCCCGCATGCCGGCCCACGACGCCACCGTCATCTCGCGCCAGCCGACCGGCTCGGCCTGCTGTTTCCGGCGTACCCGAAGCTTCTCGTCCAGCCAGGACACCGGAAAGATCCAGAGAAACCGGATGACGATCACCGCCGCGGTGACCAGCAGTGCCTGACCGATCAGGCCAGCGAGATCACCGGACACATCCGCGGCGACGGCGCGGACCTCCAGTCCGACAAAGGCAAACGCTGCTCCGGTGACGAGCAGTTCGATGATCTCCCACATTGTTCCGGCCATGAGCCGGGTCTGGGCCGATTCGCTGTCGGCGTACCGGCTCAGCGCCAGCGCCAGCGTGACGACCGCCAGTACGCCGCTGCCGTGCGCGGCATCTGCAGCGACGTACGCGACGAAGGGCATCACCAGGATCAGCGCCGTGCCGGCCGGGTGGGCGGGCAGCTTGTCGAGCAGCCAACGCGTGAGCGCCGCGACGACCAGTCCGATGATGATCCCCAGGACGACGGCGAGGGCGAAGGTGCCACCGGCCCGCCAGGGGGAGAAGGCACCGGTCAGCGTCGCTATCACCGCGACGTCGTAGAGGACCAGTGAGGTGGCGTCGTTGGACAGGCCCTCGCCTTCGAGGATGGTCGTGAGCCGGCGCGTCAGTCGTAGCTGGCGCGAGACCGCGGTGGCCGCCACCGGGTCGGGCGGAGCGACCATGGCGCCCAGAGTGATTGCGGCGATGAGTGGCAGGTCGGGGATCAGGGCCTGGAGCAGAAAGCCGACAGCAAGCGTGGTGACGGCAACCAGCGCCACAGCCAACAGCCCGATGGCCCGCCGGTTGTCGAGGAACTCTCGCCACGACGTACGGCGGGCGGCGGCGAAGAGCAACGGTGGCAGGACCAGCGGCAGGATCAGGTCAGGGCTGATGTCCGCGCGGGGTAGGCCGGGGACAAAGGCGACCAGCAGACCGAAGAGCAGCATGAGAACGGGGTAGGGCAGCTTCAGCCGCTCGGCGAGCGGACCGAGCACGATGGTGGCCGCGAACAGCGCGAGAAGCAGAGTCAGCTGGGCCACCGGGCCGATTCTGCCGTTGGCCAGCCCCCGCAGTGGAGGCGGCCGGGTCAAGCGCGCGGAATCGTGCGTTCATCCACCGTTTGCCGGGCGAATGGTCTACAGGCACACCGGCGTCATCCATGATCTGCAGGGTGTGAGTTCATCCAACCACTTCTGGAGGCACTGCATGACCACAGTCGATCGCCGTTCTTTGCTCAAGGCAGGAGGGCTGACCGCTGGAGCCGCGGTCTTGGGTAGCACTGCCCTACAGGCCGTCTCGATGCGCATGGCAGAGGCCGCACCCGGCAGTGGCAGAGGTGACAACGCCAACGTCAGTTACGGCCCGTTGGTGCCCAAGACGTCGCTCAACGACGGCCAGCAATGGCTGGCCCTCCCAAGGGAATTCGTGTATACGATCTTCTCCAAGACCGGCAGCACGATGTCCGACGGCCGGCTCGCGGCGCGTTCCCACGATGGGATGGGCGCGTTCGGCAGCGTCGCGTCGGGAGTGCGACTTATTCGCAACCAGGAGATCCGATTCAGCCAGGAGGCGCCGTTTACCCAAGGCGAGTTCACCATCGAGGCGGCCCCCAACGCCTACGACAAGACGGCCGAGGGCGGCAACACGACGCTCACCTTCGACGCCAGGAAATTCTTCACACCGAGCGGCGGGCTCACCCAGGACTACGTGAGCTTGACTGGCACTGTCGTCAACTGCGCGGGCGGTCTCGCCCTTCGGCAGTCTGGCTGGCTGACCTGCGAGGAGATCGTCCAGCAGGAGTTGGGTTCGGCGCCGCCCGGATCGGTCCCGCGGACCGAAAAGAAGCACGGCTACGTGTACCTCAATCCGCTCAACGCGTCAGCACCCGGCTCCCCGGTCGGTCCCGAGCCCCTAGTCGCCATGGGCCGCTTCTCGCACGAGGCGGCAACCGTCGATGACCGTACGGGCATCGTCTACATGACCGAGGACGCCGGTTCGGGGCGTGGCAGCGGTTTCTACCGCTTCCTGCCCAGGAACCCGGCGGACCTGTCCAGAGGCGGAGTACTGCAGATCCTCGGCATCCAGGGCATGCCCTCGGTAGACCTGCGGGAGGGACAGCAGCAGGGCGCCGCGCTCCCGGTTCGGTGGATCACGATCTGGCAGCCAAACCCGTCTGAGGACGCCCCCAACGCCGTCTTCGAGGAAGCATTCGCCCGCGGGGCTGCCAAGTTCAACCGGCTCGAGGGCTGCTGGGACGGAGCAGGCAGCATCTTCTTCGCCTCGACCAGCGGCGGCGACGCCAAGAACGGTGACGTCAACGACGACGGCTTCGCGGAGGGATACGGGCAAATCTGGGAGTACGTCCCCCAAGGCCTGTCCGGTGGTCAACTGGTGCTGCTGTTCGAGTCACCCGACGGCGACGTGCTCGACTCCCCGGACAATCTCGTGGTCAGCCCACGCGGGGGACTGGTGCTCTGCGAGGACGACGCATCATCGGCCAACGCGGGCCAGAACGACACGAGCCCGTTCTTCGGCGAGGACAAGAACCGACTCATCGGCCTCACCCTGCAGGGCGAGCCTTTCCCCTTCGCCGAGAACATCATGAACGACAGCGAGTTCGCCGGCGCCTGTTGGAGCGACGACGGGGTGTTCCTGTTCGTCAACATTTTTGGCTACGACGAAGCTGGCAGCGGTGGAACGCTGGCCATCACCGGTCCCTGGCCGCGCGGAGCGCTGTAGCCGATCTCGTACTCCAGCCGCAGCCTACGTCCGAGGAAGGCGGACGTAGGCTGCGGGATGTGGCACGTCGGACGTAACCGATCCTGGGGCCAGCTCAGGTGAGCAGTTGGCTTACCGTGTAGATGACCAGCCCGGCGAGGGCACCGACCACCGTGCCGTTGATCCGGATGAACTGCAGATCGCGGCCGACCTGCAGCTCTATCCGGCGGCTGGTCTCGTCGGTGTCCCAACGAGCGACGGTTCCGCCGATCAGGTCCGCAATGTCCTCGGCATAGGTACGAGCGACGTACCGAACCGCGTTCTGGATCCAGCCGCCGAGCTTGTCCCGCAACTCAGGATCGTCTCGCAGCAGATGTCCGATGTGGACGATGCTGAGCTCGAGGCGTTGGCGGAGCTCGGAGTCGGGATCGGTGCCGGCCTCGACGAGCCCGGTCTTGATCGCCCGCCAGAGCGAACCGGACCACTCCCTTACGGCCGGCTGGTCCAGCAGTTCCTCCTTGAGGGCATCCACCTTGGCGGCAGTCACCGGGTCGTTGTTGAGCGCCGAGATGTAGGCGCGCAGGCGTACGTCGAGGGAATTGCGGAGCTCGTGCTGGTCGTCGGCGGCGACACCGTCGAGGAAACTCTGCAACGCCTTGAACCCACGCTGGAACACCCGGTCATCGACCCAGTCGGGCACCCACTCCGGGCTCTCGTCGCCGAGGGCATTGCGCAGAACGATGCGGTTCTCATCGAGAAAGCGGTTCAGGCCGCGCAGACCCGCCGTGAGCAAGGTCTGGTGGTGGCCGCCCTCGACGGCGACGGCCAGGACGCGAGCCAGCGCGGGGGCGGCCGGGGTATCCCGAAGTCGGCGATCGACCATCTGGCTGACCGCGGGTTGGATGTCCTCGTCGCGCAGGACCGTCGTGATGCCGACCATGGCCGCGCCGAGGCTGTTCCCAAGCTTGCGGGCATGTCCCGGCTGGTCGAGCCATTCAGCGATGCGGGTCGGTACGTCGAGGCTGCGGATCTTGTCGTCGAGCACCGACTCGGTGAGGAAATTCTGCTGGATGAAGGCACCCAGGCTCGCCCCGAACTGGTCCTTCTTGTTCGGGATGATCGCGGTGTGCGGGATGGGAATCCGCAGCGGATGACGAAACAGCGCGGTGACTGCGAACCAGTCGGCCAGGGCGCCGACCATCGATGCTTCCGCGGTGGCCTTGACATACCCGACCCAGGCCCCGGTGTCCTCCCCGATGATCAGGCAGATCACGAAGATGACCGCGGCCAGGATCAGCAGGCCGGTGGCCCGCCATTTCATCCGGGCCAGATCGCGGGCGCGGCTGGCGTCGTCGAGCCCGCCAGCGATCGGCGCGGAGACAGGGCCGGATCTCGGCGGGGCGGCGGTCACCCCGCGAGCGTAGGCGGATCAACCGGTGGAGGTGGGTGCCGTGCCGAGGGTGACGGTTGCCTGCGATGAGTCGCCGTTGCGGGTGTAGGTCAGCGTCACGGTGTCGCCCGGGGCGTGTGACCGTACGGCCGCGACCAAGTCGGCCGGGGCTTCGACCTGGCGGGAATCGATCGCCGTCACCACATCACCAGCCTGCAGTCCGGCTGCGGCAGCCGGGCCGTCGGCGCTGAGTCGCTGCAGCATCGCTCCGGCACCGGAGTCGCCGGCCGCTACGCCGGCGCCTAGGTAGCCGTGCTCGGCGGTCCCGTCGACGATCAGCTGCTTGGCGATGTCGACGGCGCTGTTGGACGGGATGGCGAAGCCGATTCCGATGTTCCCTGACTGGCCGCCCTGTCCACCCACGGCGGTCTGCGCGACCGAGGCGATGGCCGAGTTGATGCCGATGACCTCGCCGGTCGCCGAGACGAGGGCCCCACCGGAGTTACCGGGATTGATCGCGGCGTCGGTCTGGATGGCGTCGATGACCGTCGAGTCGCCGGCCGACTGGCCGGAGCCGGTCGTCACCGCGCGGTGCACGGCACTGATGATGCCGTCGGTCACGGTTCCGGACAGGCCCAAGGGCGCCCCGATGGCCACCGCGACGTCCCCGACCTGGATCTTCTCGGAGTCGGCGAAGGTGGCCGGGGTCAGGCCCGTGGCGTCTTGGAGCTTGATCACCGCGATGTCCGAGGTCGGATCAGTGCCGACAACCATTGCCTCGTACGACGTTGCGTCATCAGTTCGTACGGAGAGCTTTGCGTTGGTCGTTGTGCCGTCGAGGGTCACGACGTGGCTGTTGGTGATGACGTACCCGTCGGTGCTCATGACCACACCCGACCCCGTACCGCCGTTGTTGGATCCGGTTGCGGAGATCGTGACCACACTCGGCGAGGCCTTGGCCGCTGCCGCGGTCACCTCCGTCGCGGTCGCGGAATTGGACACGGTGATCGCTTGGGCGGCAACGGCAGGGGCGGTGTTCGCACCGTCGGCGATCACGGTCGCCACCGCCGCGCCCGCACCGCCGCCCACCAAGGCGGTGAGCGCCAAGGTGGCCGCCGCGACGCGCCATCTCGGCGTACGCGGCGCCGGCTGACCCGGCGCTCCGATCAGCGGCGGCGGCCAGGGAGGCCCCGGCGGACCGGTCAACGTCGGCGGTCCGGTCAACGTCGGCGGCGCGGGGGGTGCCGCGGGCGGGCTGAATGCGAAAGCGGCCGGAACGGCTGAGGCCGGCGGCGGCCACGACGATCCCGATGAGATGGTCTCCGGGGGAGGGTTCATGGTGGATCTCCTTCTGTGGGTACCTGCCACCGTCGTCGGACCGCCCGGGAGTCGGCCGAGTGCAACCTGAGAGTTCGCTGGTAGTGCGTGCGGGTGACCGGGACGGAATGCGACCGGGTGCTGCGAACGTTGCTCTGCCTAGTACCCGCCGACGAGAGGCAGCTGTGAAGGTCGAGATCTGGTCAGACGTGGTCTGCCCGTGGTGCCACATCGGTAAGCGCCGGTTCGAGGCAGCGTTGGCCGGCTTCGCGCATCGCGATCAGATCGACGTGCAATGGAAGAGCTTCGAGCTCGACCCGGGCGCACGGTCAGGTACGGCGGAAGATCACACCGAAGAGGGCGACTACTCCGATTCAGGGGATTATGCCGACCGGCTAGCCCGCAAGTACGGCACCAGCCGCGCCGGAGCTCAGCAGCTGCTCGACACGATGACCGACGCTGCGTCCGCCGAGGGGCTCGACTTCCACTTCGAGAAAGCGATCAGGGCCAACACCTTCGACGCCCACCAGGTGATCCATCTGGCTGGGGAGCGAGGGGTGCAGGACGCGGTCAAGGAGCGGCTGCTGCGCGCGTACTTCTCCGAGGGTGAAGCTGTGGGCGACCGGACCGTGCTGGCCCGACTCGCGGCGCAGGCTGGGCTCGATGCCGACGAGGTGCGCGTGGCACTGGACGAGCAGCGGTACGCCGGCGCCGTACGAGACGACGAGTCCGAGGGCGGGCGACTGGGGATCAGCGCCGTTCCGTTCTTCGTGGTCGACCGTAAGTACGGCATCGCAGGCGCCCAACCCGCCGACCAGATCCTCGAGGTCCTCGAGCAGGCGTGGGCCCAAGCTCACCCGCTCACCGTCGTGGGCGCCAGTTCAACGCAGGCAGCACCGGTCTGCGGACCGGACGGCTGTGCGGTCTGACCGTCCGGGGCCATTGACCTCAGGACAACAGCCGCGTCAAGGGGGTGTGCTCGGGTGGTTGGCCGGCGTACCGGGCAAACTTCGCGTCGATGATGGCGGCCCACTGCGGGTTCTCGGGTTCGCCGGGGGCTTCGGCGAGGTCTGACTCGTAATGGGTGCCGTCGGTCGTCTCGACGGTCACAGCCGCCTTCCGGAGACCAGGAAAGGCAGAGTCCAGGACCGGGTCGACAGCCACCCTGATTCGAGCCGCCAGATCGTGGATTTGTTCATCGTCGAAAGCCGGCGACAGGACGTGCGCCACACCGAATTCCCCATGGACCAGCGCGGCAGCGACCGGCCACAGCAGGCTGTACTGCGCCTGCTCGGTCGTCGTCGGAGCACGACGGGACAGCGCCGCCGCAGCACCGAATGTCCGTACGGTTACCGCGGCGACGGACGCCGGCTCGATGTCGTATCGACCGCGTACGGTCAACGCCGCGGCAATGGCCGGCTGGGACCAACGGCAGCAGGGGTATGCCTTGACGTACACGTCCTCGACGTACCAGTGCTGGCCGAGTTGGCTCGCCGGGGCACCCGGGTCATCTAGTGCGTCCAGCACAGCGCTGTCGGTCGCGGTGAACCCGTCAGCGGCGAGCAGAGCCGACGACGTACCGGTCAGGGCGCCCCAACCGCAGGCGTCCTTGGTCATCGCCGGGTCGGCGACCGATGCCATGATCGGCGCCATCGGGGCGTGATACTCGGCCAGCCCCAATGCGTGGCCGACCTGTGCGGGTGCCAGGTGCAGCAGCCGAGCCCCAGCAGCGGCGGCACCGATCGCTCCCCAAGCGCCCGAGCCGTGGTAGTCGGCCTCCCGAGCGTGCAGGGCGATTCCGGCTCGCACGGCGATCTCGTACCCCACCGTGATCGCCGCGAGTACCTCCTCGCGCGCGGCCCCGATCCTCTCGCCCAGCGCCAGCGCCGCGGGGACGACGTTCGCGCCTGGGTGCCCTTTCACCAGCCGGTGCCCGTCATCGAAGTCCAACGCGTTGGCCAGGACACCGTTGGCCCACGCGGCTCCGGTGGCCGAGACCCGCCGCCGGTCATAGAGCAAGGTGGCTTGATCACCGGCGTGCTGGGCCGTGGCGTAGTCGGCGGCGAGGCGTGCCGTCGGCGCCGCGGCTCCGGCGCAGGTCACTGCGGTGAAGTCACGCAGCAGGCCCGCGATCCGCCGACGTGCGCTGTCGGGAACATCGGACCAGCCAAGGGCGCCGATCATTTCCGCCGAGGCGGTGCCGCCGTTCATCCCGCTATTCTCTCGAAGGGCACGCCATGACCGGTGTGGACGTTGGCGAAAAGGGTATGAACCGGTCAGGCATGCTTGGGCGAACCGAGCGTAGTTTCATCAGGAGGACAACATGGGAATGATCAAGAGTGCGCTCAAGACCGGCGTCGCGGTGAAGATCGTCGACGTCGTTCGGCGGGAGGCCGCCAAGCCCGAGAATCAGCGCAAGATCCGGGAGCTCATCGATCGGGCGCGCAACGAGGCCACCAAGCCGGAGAACCAGCGCAAAGCCCGCGAGATGGTCAGCAAGATCAGCAGCCGGACCGGCAAGTCCCGCCGGATGCCCTGACCGCACGCACGGCTTGACGCTGGTACCGGTACGAAGCCGGTACCGGTGCGACGCCGAGCTGCAGGGCGGGCGTCAGAAGTCGCTGCTGATGACGACACCGCCCTGCTGGTCGAGGATCTGGAAGCCCCTCGCATCCGCTCGGAGCACCGAGGAATGGAGATTGCAGTTGATGGTGTTCGGACCGGTGCCGGTGAACGTACCGGCGGGGAACTCGACGTCATCGGCCCCGATGATCACGGCACGGTAGGGCGCCCCGGCTTCCAGCCCGGTGGTCCGGAGCTTGACCTCCGTCCCCCAGGTATGTGCGATCAGTCCCGCCGAGGCGGTCACCGCGTCCAGTTGAGAGTCGACGACGACCGCTACGGCTTCCGGGACGGGGGCATCCGGAGTCCGGTCGAGCAGGCTGGTCACGCCGAGCCCGATCAGCAGCGCGACCGAAGCCGCCACGAGCAGCGCGCCCACGCCGCGGGTCACCCGGGAACGGCGCCGACGAGCGGCTTCGGTCCTGATCGCGGTATCCATCTGCGCGTGCAGTCCTGGCGGTAGCTGACCTACGGCTGCGATCTGTGCCCGCTTGGCGCCGGCCAGGGCCGTGGCCACGGGGCTCAGTTCGGCGACCGCGGCGCGGCAGCCCGCGCAGGTGTCCAGGTGAGCTCGGACCGCGCTCTGTTCGGCAGGGTCGAGATGTCCCAGCACGTACGCGCCGAGAGACTCCCGAAACTGTTGATGTGAATCCTGGATCACAGGGTCACCCCCATCTCGTCGAGTGCGGCTCGCAGCGCCTTGAGTCCGTAGAACACCCGGCTGCGCAGCGTGCCCACGGGGATCCCGACCTCCGCGGCGACGTCGGCATAGGGCCGGTCGCGGAGGTAGGTCTCCGTCAGTGCATGGCGTTGTTCCTCACCGATCCGGTTCAACGCCTCGTTGATCACCCACTCGTCAACGAGGCGCTCGGCGTGATCAGCCACCGAGCGCCCGGTGTCGCTGGGCTGGTCGGTCAGTCCGCGTAACCATGGTCGGGCTCCCATTGCCCGATGATGATCCACCACCGCGTTGCGGGCGATGGCAAACAGCCACACCCGCAGGCTGGCCAGTGCGGGATCGAAGCGATCGGCAGATCGCCACGCGCGCAGGAAGATCTCCTGCACGATGTCCTGCGAGGAACTCTCGTCGCCGGTGGCCCGCAACGCGAACCGGTACAGCTCACCGACGTGCGCGTCGTAGGCCTTCCGGATATCCACCTCGTCGGTCAGCGACGGCGGTCGATGCTGTGCCGAGCCTGCTGTCACCAGCCGCAGCCCCATCGCCCTCCTTGCCCGTGTCACCGCAACCCGTCTTGGACCTGTATACGGCCGAGTCGGGCGCAGCGTTCATCTCCGCCGGCCCGGGTAGGCATCGATCCGCCCGATGTTCTCTGGGGCAGCGATATTCCCTAGGGCAGCCGGGTTCTCTGGGGCAGCGCGAAGATCAGACCGAGATATGGGGTCCGGATTCCTCACCGATCATCGGCGGGGGGGCAGTCCTTCGAGGGCCGCTGAAGTCCGGATGCTCGCGGAACCAGGCGATCGTCTGCTTGAGCGCGGTCTCGATCGGCACCTGGGGCGCCCAGCCGAGCAGTTGCCGGGCCTGGGTGATATCGGGCTGGCGGATCTCCGGGTCGTCCTCCGGGCGGGGAACGAACTCGGTCGTGGACGCCGATCCGGACAGGTCCCGGATCCAGTTCGCCAGGTCCAGGACGGATATCTCGTGCGGATTGCCGATGTTGACCGGTCCGGGCAGGTCGGACTGGAGCAGCGCCAAGATGCCGTCGATCAGGTCGTCGACGTAGCAGATCGATCGCGTCTGCGAGCCGTCCCCGGCCACCGTCAACGGCTCGCCGTGCAGCGCCTGCCGGATGAACGTGGGGATTGCCCGGCCGTCGTTGGGTCGCATCCGGGGCCCGAAGGTATTGAAGATCCGCACGATTGCGGTGTCCACGGAATGCGCGCGCCGGTAAGCCATCGTCAGCGCCTCGGCGAAGCGCTTGGCCTCGTCGTAGACCCCGCGCGGGCCTACCGGGTTGACATTGCCCCAGTACGTCTCCGGCTGCGGGTGCACCAGCGGGTCCCCGTAGGCCTCGGAGGTGGAGGCGAGCAGGAACCGGGCGCCCTTCTCCTTGGCCAGACCCAGTGCGTGCATGGTGCCGATCGAGCCGACCTTCATGGTCGCGATCGGCAGCTGCAGGTAGTCGATGGGCGAGGCCGGCGAGGCGAAATGCAGGACGGCCCGGACCGGTCCGGCGACGTGGACGTAGTCAGTGACGTCTGCGCGGACGAGCCGGAAGCCGTCGTGCTCGAGCAGATGGCTGATGTTTTCTGGGGCGCCGGTGAGGAAATTGTCGAGCGCCAAGACCTCCCAGCCCATGCCGAGGAGTCGTTCGCACACGTGCGAGCCCAGAAAACCGGCGCCGCCGGTGACGACGGCTCTTCCCGGATTTCTTCGGAGCTTGTCGTCGTTGGTCATTTCCAGTACCTCATCATCAGCCAGCTCGTTTCCGGACGAGGGGGGTCGGATCACTGTTTCCAACCGCTCTGAACGGCTGCGCCGGCACGCGCCGGGAGATGACGTCGAGCATCCGTCCGGCAACGGCCGGCCAAGAATTCTCCTGCGCCACGATCGGGGCGTCCCGGGCCACCCGTTCGGCCATGACCTCGTCGGTGCTCACCGAATGGATGGCAGCAGCCAACTCGTCGGCACCGGCCTCCTCCGCAACCAGGGCACCGGCGCCGTCGGGCACGAGTTCCGGCATGGCAAAGGCCCGCCGCCCCACACACGGCAACCCGCTGGCCCGAGCTTCCAGGAAAGTCAGTCCATACGCCTCAAACCGCGAAGGAAGTACGAAAACGTCGTGTTCCTGCCACAGCTCGCTGACCTCAGCAGGGGTCAGCGATCCCTTGAAATCAACCCATTCCGGTACGGCGCCTCCCAGCGGCCAGGTCGTCGGGCCGACGACGGTCAGGCGGTAGTCCCCGGCGCCGGACTGCCGAAGCGCGGCCACGGCTTCCACCACGACATCTCCACCCTTGCGCCAGAAGTCCCGCCCGACGAAGAGCAGACGATTGCGCTGCCGGATTGCCGAGGGGCTGGTCGGTGAGTTGTGGCGACGGACCGGCGCGGCGTTGAGGCCGCCACCCACGACATGGATCTTGTTCGGCGGGACGCCGACGACATCGGTCAGCCAGTTCGCGTACCACTGACTCATGCTGAACACTCCCGCGCAAGCCTGAAACCGGTCGGCCTCTTCGGCAACCAGATCGTCCAGCCGTGCAGCCGTGACCGGACCCAGGTTCGAGGATCGATGGCCCAACCGCCGGTCATAGACCCGTACAACGCTGTAGCCCATGTCTTGGTAGAGGAACGTTGGTACGGGTAACAGGGGTTCGGTGACGCTCATAGCCAACACGACGTCACTGCCCGAGCTCAACGTGTCCCGCAAGATCTTTCGCTGGGTGAACCACCGATTGAGCCGGCCATGCTGCCACGCCGTTCCTGAATGCCGGTAAGCCAGTGCCATCGCGGCCTTCCCGGCAAGCGGCCGTTGGGCGTCGATGGAAGTAACCGTCAACCCGTCCTGGTCGGACAGCGCGCGCAGCAGTCCGGCCGGCGTGTAGGACCAGGTGGGCTCCCTCGGGTGCCACCAGGAGCAGGCAAAGCCGAGGTGGAGTCCGTCGACGGTCCGGCCCGCGGTCATCTTCCGAGCACCGCCGGTCGTTCCGGTACGTCGACCTGCCAGTCCGGCTGCAGCTGGAGCACTCTTTCGGGGCGGCCACGCACGCTGCCCTCGAGCCGGAACTGCAGCGCATCGTCCTGCCAGAGCAGCGACTCGTACGCCGCCGATCCAGACACCGACGGTGTATTCACCGGTCATCAGCAGCGGAGGGATGCAGACTCTGGCGTGGTAGCGCCCCGGCTGTCCGCGATCGAGCGGAGCGGTGTCCGACCATGCTTCGTCCAGCACCCGCAGCCCGCGCAGATTGGAGAGGATCAACGACAGATCCAGCCCGGGGACCGGCCGGGATACCTCGAACTCGACGTCGATGGAGAACGGCTGGTCCCGTGCCAACAGAGACGAGGCCCGCCCGGCGGCGTCGAGAACGGTGACCGAGCGCAGTGCCACCGGGTCGGCCGGGTCGGTGTACCGGCTGACGGCGGTACGCCGAACGCCCGAAGCCAGGTAGCTGTCCAGCACGTCCTGCGTCGGACCTTCGGCGACCAGTCGACCCTGTTCGAGCCAGATCGAACGGGGGCACAGTCGCAGGATCGCGTCCAGGTTGTGGCTGACGAAGAGCACAGTGCGCCCGGTGCGCTCGACCTCGGCCATCTTGCCGAGACACTTGCGTTGAAAGTCCGCATCCCCGACGGCCAGGACCTCGTCGACGACCATGATGTCGGCCTGAAGATGGGCGGCGACGGCGAAGGCCAGCCGCAGGTACATGCCGGAGGAGTACCGCTTGACCGGCGTGTCCAGGAAGCGCTCGATACCCGAGAAGTCGACGATGGCGTCGTACTGCTGCCGGATCTGCTGGCGACTCATGCCCAGGATCGCGCCGTTGAGGTAGACGTTCTCCCGGCCGGTCAGTTCGGGATGAAATCCGGTGCCGACCTCGAGGAGAGCGCCGACCCGACCGCGGGTGCGCGCGACGCCGCGCGTGGGTTCGGTGATCCTGGTCAGGATCTTGAGCAACGTGCTCTTTCCGGCGCCATTACGGCCGACGACTCCGAGCGACTCTCCGGCCGTAACAGTCAGGTCGACATCGCGCAGCGACCAGATCTCCTCGCGCTCGCGGTGCCTGTCGCTGCGCCCTCTTCGCCGGACGGCGGAGCTGATCGCCTCACGGATC
>JBPCOF010000245.1:0-6740 GCA_051000515.1 Geodermatophilaceae bacterium | reverse complement strand
TTCGAACTCGAGGTCACTGATCCGGTCGACGAGGCGGCGATCCGCCAGATCGCGGACACGTTGTTGGCCAATCCGGTGATCGAGGACTTCTCCGTCCACCTCCAGACTTCGTGACCGCATCAGCGCAGGGCGTAGCCGGCCATCTCGCAGACGTACGGGTCGGCGTCGTGACCTTTCCGGGTTCATTGGACGACGCTGACGCCGCCCGCGCGGTACGTCTGGCCGGCGGATGTCCGGTCATGCTCTGGCACGGCACCCATGACCTTGGCGGGGTGGATGCGGTGATCCTGCCGGGGGGCTTCTCCTACGGCGATTATCTCCGTGCCGGCGCCATCGCCAGCTTCTCGCCGATCATGCGCGAGGTCATCGATGCGGCCAAACGAGGGGTTCCAGTGCTGGGCATCTGCAACGGGTTCCAAGTCCTGTGCGAGTCGGGACTGCTCCCGGGCGCGCTCACCCGGAATGCGCATCTGCACTTCCGGAATCGGGACCAGCGACTACGAATCGAAGCCCGTACGGCATGGACGAACGACTTCGCGGAGGGCGCGGAGATCGTCGTACCGGTGAAGAACGGTGAGGGACGCTACGTCGCCGCCGCCGCAGCCTTGGATGCCGTCGAGGCCGAGGGCCGGGTATTGGCACGTTACGTCGGCGGAAATCCCAATGGATCATCGCGAGACATCGCCGGGGTGACCGATCCGACCGGGCGGATCGTCGGACTGATGCCGCACCCTGAGCACGCGGTGGAGGACTTGACCGGGCCGAGCACGGACGGCCTGGGGTTCTTCACGTCGATCTTGGCCTCGCTGGTCGGTGCGGGCGCTGGTCGGGCAACGTGAAAATCGACACCGTAAAGGCCGCCGCGCAGACACCGAACCAGGAACAGCCCTATGCCGCACTCGGATTGCGCAGCGACGAATACCACAGCATCCGGGACATCCTGGATCGGCGGCCGACCAGCGCCGAACTCGCGATGTACTCGGTCATGTGGAGTGAGCACTGCTCGTACAAGTCATCGAAGGTGCATCTGCGAACGTTCGGCGACCTTCCACACTCCGAACGGCTGATGGTCGGCATCGGGGAGAACGCCGGCGTCGTGGACGTCGGTGACGGGTACGCCGTGACCTTCAAGGCCGAGTCGCACAACCATCCGTCCTATGTGGAGCCTTATCAGGGCGCGGCGACCGGGGTCGGCGGCATCGTGCGCGACATCCTGACCATGGGCGCGCGACCGATCGCGGTGATGGACCCGTTGCGGTTCGGGCCTGCTGACGCAGCGGACACCGCACGTGTGCTGCCTGGCGTCGTGGCCGGTGTGGGTGGCTACGGAAACTGTCTGGGCCTGCCCAACATCGGGGGTGAGCTGGTCTTCGACGACTGTTACGCCGGAAATCCGCTGGTCAACGTGTTGTGCGTCGGGGTGATGCGGCACGAGGACATCAAACTGGCCCGGGCACCCGGACCGGGGAATGCGGTGATCATCTTCGGATCACGGACCGGTCCGGACGGGATCGGTGGCGCCAGCATCCTGGCCTCGGAAACCTTCGATAGTGACAACGGCGGCGACCAGAAGCCGACCAAGCGGCCGTCGGTGCAAGTCGGGGACCCGTTCACCGAGAAGCTGCTGATCGAATGCTGCCTGGAGATCTTCGCCGGCGACTTGGTGGTCGGGATCCAAGACTTCGGCGCCGCCGGGTTGTCCTGTGCCACAACGGAGTTAGCCAGCGCCGGAGCTGGTGGAATGCATGTCGTCCTGGACGAAGTGCCGTTGCGCGACCAGACGATGACGTGCGAAGAGATCCTGATGAGCGAGTCGCAGGAGCGTATGTGCGCCATTGCCGAACCGGACAAGGTCGACCAGTTTCTGAAAATCTGCGCCAAATGGGAGGTACTTGCAGCCGTCATCGGGACGGTGAACAACTCCGGCCGACTCACCGTGGAATGGCGGGGTGAACAGATCGTCGACGTACCTCCACGCACGGTCGCTCACGACGGTCCGGTCTACGAGCGACCGCTGTCCCGACCGCCCGATCAGGACGACCTGCAGGCCGACGACCCCGATCGGCTACCCCGTCCCTCGTCACCGGACGAACTGCGGGACACGATGCTGCGCTTGATCGCTCATCCCAACCTGGCCGACAAGAGCTGGGTGACCGAGCAGTACGACAGCTACGTCCGCGGCAACACGGTCCTGTCCCAGCCCGAGGATGCCGGCGTCCTGCGGATCGACGAGCAGACCCATCGCGGGATCGCCTTGTCCACCGACGGCAACGGAAGGTACGGGCGGCTCGACCCGTACGTCGGGGCGCAACTCGCCGTCGCCGAGGCTTACCGCAATGTGGCGACTACCGGTGCTACCCCGATCGCCATCACCGACTGCCTCAACTTCGGCAGCCCGGAGGAACCCGCGGTGATGTGGCAGTTCTCCGAGTCCATCCGTGGAATCGCCGATGCCTGCCGGGAACTCGGGCTTCCGGTCACCGGCGGCAACGTCAGCTTCTACAACCAGACGGGTGACGTGGCAGTCCACCCGACTCCGGTGATCGGGGTGTTGGGCCTGATCGACGACGTGCGGCTGCGCCTGCGCCAAGGATTGGGTCGGGCCGCCGGCGAGGAGATCGCGCTGCTCGGTGCGACGCGCGATGAGTTCGGCGGCTCGCAGTGGGCCGGGATCGTGCATGGACACCTCGGTGGCCTTCCGCCGACGGTGGACCTGGTTGCCGAGGCTGCCCTGGCTTCTGTGCTGGTCGACGCCGCTGAGCAGGAATGGCTGACTGCGGCGCACGATGTTTCTGACGGGGGACTGGCAGCCACGCTGACCGAATCGGTCCTGCGCTACGGCGTCGGTGCCCGGATCCGGCTGACCGGCGACTCATTCGTCGGGCTGTTCAGCGAATCCGCCGGTCGGGTGCTCGTGGCCGGCCTGCCGGATGGCCTGGCCGCCCTCGAAGCCGCCTGTCTCGAGGCGGGTGTGCCGATGAGCCGACTCGGATCGTCGGGCGGGGATGAACTCGCGGTCGAGGGCATGACCCCGATCTCGCTGGCCGACCTACGGACCGCCTGGACCGACACCTTCCCGCGCCTGTTCGGATCCGCGGTCAACGCCGGCTGATCGGCTGGCCCAGACCCGGGGGGACATTCGGCAGGCCGTCGTAATCATGAGCGCCCAGGGCGGGTGCGCCGTGCAGCCCAACCGCTCACGATCATGGCGATCGCGACGCCGGCGACCGCGTAGATGGCTATGACCAAGAGGTTGCTAGCGATGTTGTGGGCGCCAAAATAGGTCACCCGGCGGATCGCCTCGGTACCAGCGCCATTGGGGATCGCACCGCCGATGGCTCGCCAGAACGGCGGCAGCAGATCCGCGGAGACACCGCCACCGGCACTCGGGTTGCCGAGCACTACGAACAACAGGATCGTGAGCCCGATGCCGAGGACGCCGAACAGCACCTGGAAGGCCACCGTCACCGCGGCGGCCGCGAACACGACGAGCGCCCCGATGCCCCACAGCGCGAGTAGGTGTCCGGTCAGCGCTCCGAGAACCGGTCCGACCACGATCGCCCCGGCCAGGCCTGAGATGACCGCGTACGGCAATACGGAGACCAGTCGGACTGCTGCCAGTCGCATGGAGGCCGGCCGTGGGCCCGTAGCGATTCCGAGCAGGGCGGCGACCAGGTACCCGCCGATGGTCCATCCGACGACCAGATAGAACCCGGTCAAGCCACCGGCGTCGCCGTCCTGCACGGGCACCAGGTCGCTGACCTGCGCCGTCCGGTTCTGGCTCGCCTCGGCCGAGTTCAGCACCTGCTCGACGGCATTGGCAGTGGACCTACCGCCCGCTGCGGCAACGAGCAACGAGTCCACATTGCTCGTGGTGTCAACCACCAGAACGGCGCTGATCGATCCATCGAGCAAGGCGGCCCGGGCGCTTTGTTCATCGGTAGCGGTTGTGACAAGCAGCGGCTCCCCGGAGATCGAATTGAGGTCTGTGACGAGTTCTCCGGAGACCTGGGGCGGGGCCACCACGGCCACTGAGATGTGATGCGGTTCGGGATGGTGGAACGCGCCGACGAAGGACAGCACGAATCCGACCTGCAGGACCAGCACGCCGAACCCCAGCAGCAGGGTGCGCAGCGACATGGCCTCCCGCAGATCGTGGCTACGGACGTTCAGCGTGCACTCCCTGCTGCGGCTCTAGCTGGCTCATAGTTGATACACTAACGTATCGAATTCATTGATGTATCGAAAAGGGGAGAGTGAGTCCCGTGAGGGGTGAGCACGTGAGCGCGGCACCCGATCTCAGTCCTGGTCGGGCGCCTTCCCGGGAACCGGCGGCCCGGGTCACCCGACGACGGGCCCAGACCCGAGCTCGTCTGCTGGATGCGGCGTTCACCGTCTTCGCCGAGCGCGGGTACGGGCGGGCCAGCATCGAGGATGTGTGTGCGGCGGCGGGCTACACCCGCGGAGCGTTCTACTCGAATTTCAGCAGTCTCGAGGAACTCTTCTTCGCTCTGTATGAGGAGCGCGCGGAGATGATCACCAAGGAGGTCGAAGTAGTCCTGGCCGGGGCCTCGTCCGGCGCAGCGGTTGCGCAACTGGTCGACAGCGTTGTCCAAGCACTACCGATCGACCGGCAGTGGACCATCCTGAAGACCGAATTCTTGCTGCATGCGGCTCGCAACCCAGCCGTGGCAATCATGCTTGCCGAGCACCGCGCCGCGCTGCTTGCCGCCCTGAGCGCACCACTCGAGGCGACTGTGGATAGAGCTGCCCTACCTCCCGGGCTGCGCGCCCCCGGGGCCTTGGCCAGGGCGGTCAGTGCGGCACACGACGGTGCGTTGAGTCAGTTCCTCCTGGAACCGGACTCCGCGTCGCAGCGGGAGTGGTTACGCGATGTTCTCACCGCACTGTTGGACCGCTCAGCTAGCCGCCGAAGAGGGGCAGTGTCTTGCTGATCGTCTGGTAGACCCCGTACACGAGTGGCAATCCCACGATCAACCAGGACACCACAAGCCGCGGTGTCTGGCTGCCCACTGGTTCGCGGTCGTGGTTGGTGCTCATCGGGAACTCCCTCCGGCTACGGCCTTGTCTGACCCAGCCTCGGCCTCCCGGGCTTCGAGGAAGGCGTCAGTGTGTCCTTCGCTCTCGTGGAATCGATCGGCCACCGGTCTGATCAACAGGTTGGCGACGAACCCGACCGCCAGGATCGCGACCATCGTGTACAGGGCCAGGCGGTAGTCGGCGGCGACCAACTCGCCGGGCTTGCCTTGGGCGTCGAGGAAGCCGTTGATAATCAGCGGCCCGGCGACTCCGGCTGCCGACCAGGCAGTCAGCAGCCGGCCGTGGATGGCGCCCACCTGATAGGTGCCGAACAGGTCGCGAAGGTAGGCCGGCACGGTCGCGAACCCGCCGCCGTAGAAGGAGATGATGATCGCGGCGAGCAGTACGAACAGTGCCGTCGCGGTGTTGCCAAATGTGGCGAGCAGGAAGTACAGGACGATCCCGACTCCCAGGTAGATGGCGTACATCGGTTTGCGCCCGATGAAGTCTGACGTGCTGGACCAGACGAAACGCCCGGTCATGTTGAAGATCGACAGCAGGCCGACGAACCCGGCGCCGGCTGCCGCGGCCACCGCGGAGACACCGTCCCCACCGCGGAAGAAGTCCTGGATCATCGGGCTTGCCTGCTCGAGGATGCCGATGCCGGCGGTCACGTTGCAGAACAACACCGTCCAGAGCAACCAGAACTGTGGGGTCTTGACTGCGTTCTTGGCCGAGACATTGGCGGCAGTGATCATCGGCTTGGCGGTGAGTTTGGCCGGGTCGAAGCCAGGTGGCTTCCAGCCAGGTGCGGGGACCCGGACGTTGAACACCCCCAGCATCATCACCAGGAAGTAGATGACCGCCAGGGTGAGGAACAGCTTCATCACCGCGTCGCCGGAGGCCACCGTGGTGGGGTCGGTCGGATCGAATCCGCTGTCATAGCGGGCAAGCAGCTGACTGGACAGCGGCGAGGCGATCAGCGCCCCACCACCGAAGCCCATGATGGCCATCCCGGTGGCCAGGCCCGGCCGGTCCGGGAACCACTTGATCAGGGTCGAGACCGGTGAGATGTAGCCGATCCCCAGGCCGATCCCGCCGATGAACCCGTACCCGAGATAGACCAGCCACAGCTGGTTCGTACCTATCCCCAACGCCCCGACAAGGAAGCCGGACGCCCAGAAGCACGCGGCAGTGAACATCGCCTTGCGCGGGCCGACCCGGTCCACCCAGGTCCCCAGGATCGCGGCGGAGACACCGAGCATCACGATCGCGATCGAGAAGATGATTCCGATGGCCGTCAGTGAGGTGTCGAAGTGCGCCACCAGGGCGTTCTTGTACACGCTGGTCGCATACGCCTGCCCGATGCACAGGTGTACGGCCAGTGCGGCCGGCGGAATGAGCCAGCGGCTGAAGCCGGGACCGGCCACGGTGTGCTCACGGTCGAGAAAGGCCAAGGCAGGCACGGAACCTCCAGGTGTGCGGTCAGCAAAGCCGGGATGGCAGTTGGTGAGCACGCTCGGCAGAACTCCGGTAAGTATCCGAGTCGGTGAATGGCTCACCCACATTGCCGTTGCCCCTGCGTCGAAGCGCGTCCACACAGCGGTGACCGGTCGGTCTGTCGGGTCGAGCGGAACTCACCCGGCCCGAGATGTCAGGCTGCCGGGCCGATGCCCTGCGCGTTCATCTCCTCGATGATC
>JBPCOF010000216.1:0-7729 GCA_051000515.1 Geodermatophilaceae bacterium | reverse complement strand
CAGCGCCGCACCCTCCCGCGCGATCTGCACGACCTCGTCCATCGACAGGTACGGCGAGCTCAGCCAACCCGGCACGGTGGCGAACGTGCAGTAGTGACAGCGATCCCGGCACAACCGGGTCAGCGGGATGAACACCTTGCGCGAGTAGGTCACGACACCCGGGCGGCCGGCGTCGACCAGTCCCTGATCACGCACCCGCGCCGCCGCCGCGCACAACTCGGTCAGCTCCGCACCCCGCGCCGACAGCAGGACCGCAGCCTCATCCACGTCCAGCGCCTTGCCGTCACGGGCTCGGGCCAACGGCCGCCTCATACCTGAGGTCGTAGGCGCCGTCACCCTGCGCTACGTCCGGACACGAGCGGACTCGAATGAGGGAAGCGCTCGTATGGCTCAACGACATAATCTGAGATATTGGCGCTACGCGTCATCTCCCAGTAATCGACGATGCGCCAGGGCAGATTGGCCACAACCCGTCCGGCCGCGTTGCGATACCAGGAGTCCATCCCCTGATGCGACCAGACCATACGGCGGTGCGCGTCGTCGACTCGCGCGTTGTAGCTGTCGTGGACGTCTTGTCGGACTTCGACGGCGCCGATTCGCTCTTCAAGCATCGTGCACAGGACGTCGAGAATGTATCTCCCCTGGGCTTCGGCGATCGTGATGTAACTGCCGCCGTGCCCCAAGACCGTGTGCGGTCCGGATGTGAGAAACAGGTTAGGGAAGTCAGGCACGGTGATCCCCAGAAAAGCCGATGCATCGTCGTCGCGCCAGACATCTCGAATAGGGCGACCTGTTCGACCTCGGATGTCCATGGGATAGAGCACGCGGCTTGCTTGGAATCCGGTCGCCAGGATGACGATGTCGAAGTCGCGCTGCAGGCCGGACTGGCTGCGCACACCGGTTTCGGTGACCTCCACCACCGCCTCGGCCACCAATTCGACATTGTCACGCTTGAGGGCAGCGAACCAGCCGTTGTCCAGCAGCATCCTTTTGCCGAAGGGCGGGTAGCTCGGTAACGCCTTCGCTCGTAGATCGTCTCGGCCGGCCAGCTGCTCCTCGAGGTACTCGGTGAAGACGCGCCGATGGGCGTCATTGACCTGGTTGACGGCACGGTCTGGGAACTCCCACTCGGGGTCGACTTGCAGGGTCGGGTGCACTTTGTCGTTGAAATTCCAGGCGAGCCGCGTTCGGTACCAGGTGTGGTAGTAGGGAACGTGCTCCATCAGCCACGTCTTGCCGAGTTCGATCGGGCGGAAGTAGTCGTCGTTTTGAGCAACCCACTGCGGTGATCGCTGGAATACCGTTAGCTCCGCGACCTTCTCGGCGATGGCGGGCACGACTTGCATCGCGCTCGCACCGGTCCCGATGACGGCCACGCGCTTGTCCGTGACGTCTAGGCCTTCTGGCCATCGTGCGGTGTGGAACAGCGGACCATGGAAAGTGTCCAGCCCCGGGATGGCCGGAATCTTGGGTCGATTGAGCTGGCCCACGGCTGTCACGACAGCGTTCGCCACAAAGGTGTTGGCGTGCCCGCCGGGGGTGGTGGCCGTGACTGTCCAGTTTTGGGTCTGCTCGTCGTAGGACGCCGCTGTCACTTCGGTTCCGAACCGGATCGCCTTGCGCAGGTCGAAAGCGTCCACGAGGTCCAAAAGGTACTGCTGCACCTCGTCGCGCTTGCCGAAATACGTAGACCAAGCTCGGGGAAAGAATGAAAATGAATAGAGGTGGCTCGGTGTGTCCACCCCGGCTCCGGGGTATCGGTTTTCCCACCAGGATCCGCCTACGTCGGCGTTCTTTTCGAGGACTACGTGTGCGATACCTGCCTGACTGAGACGAATCGACATGAGCAGACCAGACACCCCAGCGCCGATAACCACGACGTGAAAGTCAGGTCGCTGGGCGGACGACGGGATGCGAGGCGGCAGAGGTCGGAACCCGGCGAGTTCCGCCGTCATCGCCTCGTACTCGTCCGGAACGGCCTCACCCATACTGAAGCTCATCAGCTCGATCAGATCCGGGCCTGTGGGTGCTGGCACGGCTGCTGGGCGCCCGTTGGCCCACACGCGCACCGCGTTCACGGCGCCGGCCCGAATTTCCGCTTGCACGTCCTTAGATAGCCCCGCCGAGTCGTTGTCGTCCATCCCCCGGCTTCGGGTGGGCCGATAGCGTTCGCTTAGCCAGGCGCGATCCCCGGTGAGTTGGTAGAGGACCGCCAGCAGCGAGGGGATGTTCGCGGCCCTCACCGCTGTCTCGAGAAGCCCGGGCGTGCGCAGGGCCTCTACATCGGGAGATGCATTCACAAGCGAACTCCTGGCTCTAGCCGGTTGGCGTCAGCCCGCAGGCACAGCAAGCCATGGCGGGACGACGAGAGACGACCGTAACAGCGGTTAGGCCGCAACACCAGACCTGGACCACGGGTGGGGATGGGTGACATCCGCCGCCGAGCGGACAGTACCTTCCGTGGCCTCTTGACGTGTGGCGCCTGACACACCAAGGTGGGTGACCTGCCCTAACCGCCGATAGGTTGGAGAATCGATGGAACTCACCGAAGCCATGCGTACCACTGGGACTTGCCGCTACTTCTCTGCGAATCCGGTCCCAGACGACGTTCTGCGCCGGGCCTTCGATGCCGCGCGATTTGGCCCGCAGGGCGGCAACCGGCAACCGGTCCGCTGGGTAGTGGTGCGGGACCAAGAGCGTCGCAAGGCGCTGGCAGACCTGTACCTGCCGCTGTGGGAGCCATACTTCAACGGGCTCAACGAAGGAACGATCCAGGCTGGCGCGCTACCCAAGAGCATCACCGATGCCGACTACTTCGCCCGCCACTTCGCGGAAATCCCGGTGATCGCGGTTTTGTGCGCCGAAGTCAGCGGACTGCACCCCACGGACACCGAGCTAGGACGTCTGAGCGTGGTCGGCGGGGGCTCGATCTACCCGACGATGCAGAACTTGACCCTGGCGTTGCGAGACCAGGGCGTTGCCAGCGCCGTCACGACGCTGTTGTGCATCGAGGAACCGGCCGTACGTAAGCTGATCGAGATCCCGGATGACTTCATCACCGCGGCGCACGTCGGCATCGGCTACCCAGCTAAGGGATTCCCGACCAAACTCACGCGCAGCCCCGTCGAGGAGATCGTTTCGCTCGAGCGCTTCGGCGAGCCCATGTTCACTCAGGATGTATCGGTCGCATGATCGCCCGGGAGGTCCCGGACCTCTACACCCAAGCTCTAGGACGTGCGACTCTGGGCGATCAACTGCGTCGGCACGCCCGAACACAACCGGACAAGGTCGCCTTCATCACCTACGACGCGGATGGTGGCCGGGCGACCTGCACGTACGACGAGCTCAACCGCATGTCGAACCGCTGCGCACACCTGCTCGTCAAGCACGGCGTAGCACGCGGCGACCGCGTAGCGGTGATGGCGCGCAACAGCCTTGAAGTCGTAGCGGTTTATTACGGCGCCCTCAAGATCGGGGCGGCGTTCACGGGCATCAACGTCCTCTACCGGCCGGCGGAGATTCTGCACCAACTGCAACACGCAGAACCGACGGTGATTGTGGCCGGGCTCGGTTTTGCCGAACTGATTGCGCCGCTCCGAAGCCAGCTCGCCGACGAACCCGCTCTCTTCGCGCTGGGCGCGGAGGAGAACGACTCACCCGCTGCCGGTTGGCTATCTCTGGCGAGCGGCATGGCAGACGTGTCGGATGACAGCGACCCGGAGGCGGATGTCGACGAACTGGATGTCGCCCTGGTGGTGTACACAAGCGGGACGGAGGCGTTCCCCAAGGGCGTCATGATTCCGCACCGCAACTATCTGATTTCGACGGGCCCAGCGTGGAGTTGGGGCGTAAAAACCGGCCCAGATGACACCTGGCTGTTCGTTATGCCGTTCCACACCATCGCCGGCATCGGCTCCATGACCACTCTGACGATGATGGGCGCCACCCTCGTTCTCCCAGCCGGTACAGACCCGGCGGCCAGCCTCGCCATCATCGAGCGCGAGCAGGTGACGGTCATTGCCCAGACGCCGACTTTCTATCTGGCGCTGGCTGATCAGCCCGCCTTCGGTCCGGAGGCGGTGGGCTCTGTCCTTCGGTGCATGACCTACGGCGGGCAGGTCACGCCCCATGTGGTCGAGGCCTGGGCGGTCGCGACGGGCGGCGCTGTGTGGGGTACGTACTGGGGGCAGTCCGAGTTGTCCCAACTCGGCTCGGTTGGCTGGTTCACCACACTCGACGACATCCCCGACCACGACCCATCGTGGATCGGCAAACCCGTAACCCATCTTGAGGTGCGTGTCGTTGACGACGAAGGCAACGACGGTCAAATCGGGGAGTTGGTGTGCCGGACTCCCTCGGTCATGCTGGGCTACTTCAAAGATCCTGAGCGCACTGCTGAGGTGATGCGCGGCGGATGGGTGCATACCGGAGACATCGTGCGCGTTGACGACGACGGAAATTTGTTCTTCTACGATCGCAGCAAGGACATGATCAAGTCTGGAGGGATGAACGTTTCGTCGCAGGAGGTGGAGCGGGCGCTACATCAACATCCTGCTGTGCTGCGGGCAGCTGTGGTCGGACTGCCGGACGAGAAATGGTCTGAGGCTGTCACCGCTTTCGTCATCAGGCGTCCCGGCCTCGACCTTGACCACGCTGAGTTGATTGCGTTCTGCAGGGAGCAGCTCGCGGCTTACAAGGCACCGAAGACGGTGTTCATGGTCGACGAGTTGCCCGTCGATGCCCAGGGCAAGATCCTCAAGCGCGAATTGCGGGCGACTGCCGCGGCGCGCGTGGCAGCGTCGGTGTGACCGAGATCTACGCGGTTCCTGATCCTGATGGTGCCGCAGGCTCGACGCGCGTACCGCGGGCGCCGGTGCGCACGGACGACATTGTCGCGGCGGCCGCGAAGCTATTTGCGCACGCTGGGTACCACGATGTGGGCATGCGCGCCGTGGCGGATGCTGTCGGAATCCGAGGCGCGAGTCTCTACCACCATTACTCCTCGAAGGAGGATATCCTCTACGCTATCGCCTTGAGCGTGACGCGTGAACCGGTCGAACATCACCTGCCTTTGCTGGATGCCCCGGGGACGCCGAGCGAAAGATTGGCAATGTTGATCCGAGCCCATCTCGAGCATCTCAGCCGGCGTCGGGTCGAGCACCTGGTGGGGTTACAGGAGATGAACGCGCTCACCCCGGCGCACCGGGCGGAGGTGGATGAATATCGGCGCCAGTACCAGCGCAGGGTGCGCGACGTGGTGGCCGCGGGCGTCCATTCGGGTGAGTTCGAGATCGCGGACGTGCACCTTGCCTCGCTGGCCATGCTCGACATGCTGAACGGCATCAGTCGGTGGTTCTCCCCGGGCGGCCACCTCACGGTCGACCAACTCGGCGACCAGTACGTAGAACTGATCGTCAATGGACTGCTGGGCGCAGCCCGCGCCAAGCAACGACCAGCTGGGCCTTGAGCGGTGGCAGGGCCGCTGCACGGACTGCGCGTTATAGAGCTCGCCGGCAAGGGACCCGTGCCACATGCGGGTATGGTCCTGGCCGACCTCGGGGCAACAGTGGTGCTCGTTCAACGGCCAGGCGAAGACCATTCTGTACTGACCGCAGGTGGCCCTGATCATTTGCTTCGCGGACGCCAAGTCATCGAAGTGGACCTCAAAAGCGAGACGGGCCGCGAAACGCTCCTGGGCATCCTGGAGTACGCGGACATCTTCATCGAAGGCTTCCGGCCGGGCGTTGCAGAGCGCGTCGGGCTCGGTCCAGACGTGCTCCTCACCCATAACCCCCGTCTCATCTACGGTCGGATCACCGGCTGGGGGCGTCACGGGCCACTGGCGCAGCGGGCTGGACATGACATCAACTATCTGGCCCTGACCGGCGTGCTGCACGCCCTCGGCGATCCGCCAGGACCGCCTGTGGCACCCTTGAATTTGCTGGGCGATTTCGGGGGTGGCTCCATGCTGCTTCTGGTCGGGATCCTCGCTGCTCTGTGGGAACGTGCCCAGTCAGGCCAAGGACAGGTCGTCGATGCCGCCATGGTGGACGGTGTGTCGCTCCTCGCTCAGATGATCCACGCCATGCGCGCAGCCGGCTCCTGGCGCGATGAGCGCGCATCGAACCTGCTGGACGGCGGGGCTCCCTTCTATGCCACCTACGCGTGCGCCGACGGCGGCTACGTCGCCGTCGGCGCCCTAGAACCGCAGTTCTACGCACAGCTCTTATTGGGCTTGGGACTTGACACAGCACAGCTGCCGGAGCAGCTTGACGCTGCCGGCTGGCCGCGTCTTCGGGCTCACTTCCGAGAACGATTTGCCAGCAAGACCCGCGAGGAGTGGGTCGAACACTTTGCCGACACCGACGCGTGCGTGACTCCTGTACTGTCCTTCGGAGAAGCTCACGAGGACGAGCATCTACATGCCTGGGAAACCTTCGCTGTCATCGATGGCGCGATCCAGCCCGCACCGGCCCCCAGGTTCAGCCGCAGCCAAGTACCCACCCCGCATGGCCCAAGCGACAGGCTCAGCGACGCAGGCCAAATCCTCGCCACATGGAGCAGACCGGATCAGACACCTAGGTAGACGCGGGCGAGGGCATCGTTGCCGCCAAGTTCGTCAAGCGTGCCGTTGCCGACGATGCGCCCTTGAACCAGCAGGTAGGCCCTATCGACAATAGCCGCGACCATGTGCGGCGCCTGCTCCACGAGTACGACGGTGACACCTTGCTCGCGGATCGCGGCCAGACCGTCGACCAAGCGCTCGACCATGACGGGCGCAAGGCCCGCAGACATTTCGTCGATCAGCAGGACCTTCGGGCCAGTCATGAGGGCGCGCGCCACCACCACCACCAGCTGCTGCTGCTCCCCGCCAGAGAGCGTCCCAGCGAACTGATCACGCCGCTCGAGCAACCGTGGGAAGAGCTCCCACATCTGCTCAATCGAGGCAGGCTCAGGCACAGCAAGACCGCCGACCTGCAGATTCTCTTTCACGGTCATGGACCCAAAGACGTGCCGGCCCTCCGGGACGTGCGCGAGGCCCTCGCGGACGCGGGTCCAGACGGGCACCTTGTCGATCCGTTGCCCATCAAGTTCCACGACGCCGTCGCAGACAGGCAGCCCGCCAGCCAGAGCTCGCAGCAAGGTGGTCTTGCCAGCTCCGTTAGCCAGTGCCCCGAGCGAGACTCGATACCTCGCCGAGCAGTACTGCCCAGACTGCAGCCTCTTCTGCCGCCGCCTCGGAACCGGCGGCGAATGCGACTGCGGCGAACTACTCACCATCGAGGAACTACTCACCCGGAGCCGCCCATGACATGATCCCCAAGCCGGGCCACCGACACGTCAGGTCGTACACCGAACAACACGTGAGGTCGTACGCCGACACCATCTCCTTACCGATGGAATACCCACCGACAACAGGACAGTTCAGCAGAGGCCGGGGCAAGGGTCATGCCAGCGACGCGGTACCTAATCTCGTTCGACGATGCCGCGGTGACCTCCCCAGGAGGGCCCGCCGCGGGCGAGGCCGCGCACGCGGTGGCCCGGAAAGCCCAGGATGCAGGGGTGTAGATCTTCGGCGGCGGGGTGGCAAGCCAGCGCCGAGCATCGTAGCGACCGACCCAGATGGTCACCAAGGCCCTCACCCAAAGACCAAGGCGGTCACCGGCGGCTTCGCCATCCGGACGTGCCCTCCCGCGAGGAGACGCTGCAGAGGGCTGACCGGCTCGCT
>JBPCOF010000171.1:0-8419 GCA_051000515.1 Geodermatophilaceae bacterium | reverse complement strand
GTCTCGACGAACCTGGGTTCGGCTGCGCGTCTGCTCACCCGGGCGTGCTGGCCCGGCGGCCTGACCGTCATCGTCGAACACCCCCCTTCGCTGGCTTGGGATCTCGGGGACGGACAGGGGACAGTGGCCGTACGCGTTCCGGACGACGACCTGGCCCGCGACCTCCTGCGCGAGACCGGGCCGCTCGGGGTGTCCAGCGCCAACCGTTCTGGACGCCCGCCGGCACGGACGGCCGACGATGCGATCGAGGCGCTCGGAGACGTGGTATCCGTCGTGCTGGATGATGGTCCGCGTCCCGACGGCGAAGCCAGCACGATCGTGGACTGCACCTGCGATCCACCGCGGGTGCTGCGCGTAGGCGCGGTATCCGAGTCCCGGTTGCGCTACCTCGTGCCGACCATCCGTACTGTGCCAACAGAAGCGAAATCGCCAACAGAACCCGAGGAGCCACCACAGCCATGACCACCTCGACCTATTGGGGGCCGGATTTCGCTGCCCTTCGTGAGACCGATCCGGAGATTGCCGATGTCATCCTCGGTGAGCTCGGACGACTGCGCGGCGGGCTGCAACTCATCGCGAGCGAAAACTTCACCAGCCCCGCAGTCTTGGCTGCGCTGGGCTCGACATTGTCCAACAAGTACGCCGAGGGTTATCCCGGCAGGCGTTACTACGGCGGATGCGCAGAGGTCGACAAGGCCGAGGAGATCGGCATCGCTCGGGCACGGGAGCTCTTCGGCGCCGATCACGCCAATCTCCAGCCGCACTCCGGAGCCAGCGCCAACCTTGCCGCCTACGGCGCCTTCATGTCACCGGGAGACACCCTGCTGGGGATGGCGCTCCCTCACGGCGGGCACCTCACCCACGGGACCAAGGTCTCCTTCTCCGGCAAATGGTTCAACGCCAAGCACTACGGCGTGAGCAAGGAGACCGAGCACATCGACTACGACGAGGTCCGCGATCTCGCCGGTGAGCACCGCCCCAAGGTCATCGTCTGCGGTGGCTCCGCGATCCCTCGTACGATCGACTTCGCGACCTTCCGAGAGATCGCCGACGAGGTCGATGCCATTCTCATCGTCGATGCCGCGCACTTCATCGGACTCGTTGCCGGACAGGCGATCCCGAGTCCCGTGCCCTACGCCGACGTGGTGACCTTCACCACCCACAAGGTCCTTCGCGGACCCCGTGGTGGGGCGATCGTGTGCAAGGCCGAGCACGCCAAGGCGATCGACAAGGCGGTCTTCCCGATGATGCAGGGTGGTCCGCTGATGCACTCGGTGGCCGCCAAGGCGGTCAATCTCAAGGAGTGCCAGAGCCAGGAGTATCAGGCTTATGCCCGCCAAGTCATCACGAATGCCCAAGCACTGACCAGGGGCCTGGAGGACGAGGGGCTACGGGCGGTCACCGGTGGCACCGACACACATCTCGCGCTGCTCGATGTCTCTGAAATAGGCGTGACCGGCGCCGAAGCCGAAGCGCGCTGCGATGCAGCTGGGATCGTGCTGAACAAGAACGCAATTCCGTACGACCCCCAGCCGCCGAGCGTCGCCTCGGGCGTACGGGTCGGGTCTCCGTCGGTCACCACGCAGGGCATGGGTCCGGATGAGATGAAGCGGATCGCCTCTCTGATCGGTCGGGCCATTCGGGATACGACCGGAGCACAAGCGGCCGCGATCGCGGCCGAGGTCGGTGACCTCGTCGCTGCCCACCCGGCCTATCCGGAACCCCGGGTTTGACGGGTGCGCGAGTACTCGGTCGTTCTGCTGACCGCAGCGATAGTCACCTTCCTCGCCACCTCGGTCACCCGGACCCTGGCCCGACACTTCAAGGCCATGACCCAGGTCCGGGACCGAGACGTTCATGCGATCCCGACCCCTCGGTGGGGCGGCTTCGGCATGTATGCCGGCGTGGTCGCGGGAATGCTCGTCGCTCACCAGCTTCCAGCGCTGCAACGCACCTTCGGCTACAGCTCGGAAACCACTGCCGTCCTCGTAGCCGGTGGACTGATCTGCCTGCTGGGCGCGGTGGACGACCGGTTCGACCTCGATCCGTTGACAAAGCTCGTCGGGCAGATCGCCTGCGCGGGCGTCATGGTGCTGCTCGGGGTGCAATTGCAGTACGTGTACGTCCCGTTCGGCGACATCGGCACCGTCTCATTGGGTTCCGATGTCGGAGTGCCGCTGACGATCCTGCTGACCGTGCTGGCCGTGAACGCCATGAACATGGTCGACGGCCTCGACGGGCTGCTCGTCGGTGTCGCGGGTATCGCAGCACTGGCCTTCTTCGCGTACTCCTACTACCTGGCCCGTACCGGGTACGGCGACGTCGCCTCGGCGCCGGCCCTGACGACGGCTCTGCTCGCCGGTGCTTGTTTGGGCTTTCTGCCGCACAATTTCTACCCCGCCCGGATCTTCTTGGGGGACACCGGCTCCATGCTGATCGGGCTGACGCTGTCCGCCGCCGCGGTTTCAGCGGCCGGACGGGCCGACCCGCAGGCACTTTCCTCGTTCGGCGGGGTCCTGCCCCTGACCCTGCCACTGTTGATCCCGTTGGCGGTCCTGGCCATTCCGCTGGTCGATCTGGTCCTGGCCGTGCTTCGCCGTACCAGGGCGGGTCGCTCACCGTTCTCCCCGGACAAGCAGCATCTCCACCATCGGTTGCTGGAGATCGGGCACTCCCAGCGGCGCGCGGTGCTAACGATGTCCATGCGGTCGGGGTTGCTCGCCTTCGGCACGGTAGCCATCGCGATCACCGGTCAGACGATCCCGGTGCTGGTGGGAATGGCCGTGCTGGCCGTCGTCGCCGTCGTGCTGTCCCAGCTACCGAAGATCGGCCGTCAGAGACCCGGGCAGCGGTCTGCGCCGGTTCGGCGGCAACGGGCCAGGACATGACCGGCGCTCCGGTCGGCGACGCTCTGGTAGCGTCGGTTCACCGGACGTTGATTGGCCCGGTTACCCCTGACAGCTTGGCGGCTGAACTCACCGATGGAAGCTGGCGGTCCCGGCCTGGGCGACCTGCTGTCAATGGGGACGACCCTAGCCGGCTGCGTCGTGGTGGGCTTCGGCCTGGGCTGGTTGGTCGACCTTCCGTTCGACACCTTCCCCGCGTTCGCACTCGCCGGGCTGGCACTGGGTGTCGTCGCCGCATGCGCCTACTTCTACAAGCAGTTCAAGAGGTATATGTGAATGAGATGAGATCGTCGTGGTAGCCGGTACGCCGTACACCCCTCCGGTCACCCGCACCACGCTCCGGCGATCGGCGCTAGCCGCCGCCGTTGTGGCTGTGCTCGGGATCGCCGTGCTAGTGCCCCTGGGCCACGCTGGCTACGCGCTGTTCGGCTGTGTAGGTCTAGGCCTAGGTCTGCTGAACTCCGCTCTTGTCGTACATTCGGTGGAGCGATTCTCTGACGCCAAGCCATCCAAGATCCGGTTCACCGGCTCGGTGCTGGTGCGGCTCGCGGCGATCACCGTGATCGCGTTCGGCCTCGTACTGCTGTTCCGTCCCGCCGGTCTCGCCGTGTTCGGCGGGCTGGCACTGTTTCAGTTCCTCGCCATCGTGAGTTCGATGCTGCCGCTGATCAAGGAGATCCGACAGAGATGACGAACGACGCGGCCGGTTCGGCCGCCGTGCTGGCCGCCGAAGAGATCACCCCGGGTGAGCACTGGACCGGTGAGTTCCTGGGCTTCACCATGAACATCGACACGATCATCGCCACCGCGATCGCGGGCGCGATCGTGTGTGGGCTGGGTCTCTACATGGCGAGGGGGGTTACCCGGGGGCGGCCGACAACGCTGCAACTGGTGTTCGAGGCGCTCACCGGCTGGGTGCAGGGGCAGGTCCGGGACGGCATGGGCGTGCGGGCCCCCCGCGGCGTCGTCTCGCTGGGAGTGACGCTCTTCGCGTTCATCCTGATCTGCAACCTGCTGGCCGCGCTGCCCTCCGAGCACGTCCTTCCGCCACCCACCGCCGATGTCAACCTGGCCTACCCGATGATGCTGCTGGTGATCATCTGGGTACAAGTTGCGGGGATCCGCGCGCGGGGTGCGAAGAAGCACTTCGGACACCTGACCGAGCCGTACGCGTTCCTTGCCCCGTCCGAGATCATCACGCAGTACTTCGCCCGACCGGTCTCGCTGTCCCTGCGGCTGTGGGGGAACATCTTTGCCGGCGGGATCATGGTCTCGATCATTGCCCTGCTACCGGCTTACATCCTGTGGGCGCCGAACGCGGCCTGGAAGCTTTTCGACATCTTCATCGGCGTCATCCAGGCGCTGATCTTCACGTTGCTCACTGTCATATACTTCAGCGAAGCGGTGGGCAGTGACGAAGAGGCAGCGACGCACTAGGCGTCGCTGCCTTCGCCCCCCAAAGACGATTTCGTGGCCTGCCCACCCGAGGTGTGGCACGAGAAGAGCGAGGAGAAGACAATGAGTGTGTCCAGTGTGCTGGCCGTGGCTGCCGACAGCGGGGGCGACGGGACTCTGCTCGGTCTTGCGATGGTCGGCGGTGGGCTGGCGCTGGGGGGCGGCGCGATCGGTGCCGCGATCGCTGATGGCTTGGTCGGCTCGGCGATGATCCAGGGCGTAGCGCGTCAGCCCGAGGCGGCTGGCCGGCTGAACACCACCATGTTCCTGATCATCGGCCTGGCCGAGGGCATGTACTTCATCAACCTGGCCTTCATGGCGCTGTTCGTATTCGTCACTGGCGCAGCGTAGAGCTGTTGCTCGATGACGACACGCGCACTGGCGGCTGAGGGGGGTACGACCAACTTCCTGCTGCCCAACGCCACCATCTTCGTCGAGTTCGCGCTGTTCGCCATCGTCTTGTTCGTGCTCTACCGCTACGTGGTGCCACCGCTGTCCCGAGCGTTGGACGAGCGGCAGGAGATGGTTCGCAAGCAGGCCCAGGACCGTGAGAAGGCAACCCGCACGCTGCAGCAGGCGAGGGAGCGCTACGAAGCGGAGCTAGCCGAGGCGCGAGCTGAGGCGGCCAGCATCCGAGACGCCGCGCGGGCCGATGCGGCGCGGGTACGTGCGGAGCTGCGCGAGCAGGCCGACCGTGAGGTCGAAAGAATCCAGAGCGAGGGTGCTCAGCAGTTAGCCGCTGCGCATGCGGAGACGACGCGTCGACTGCACGAAGAACTCGGCGGGTTGTCCACGCGCCTTGCCGAACGGATCATGGGCGAGCCAATCGGTGAGGATGAGCGCTCGACGGTGGACCGCTTCCTCGCCGAAGTAGAGCAAGCGCCAGCCGGCGGAGGCGGAAGCTGATGGCAGTTCTGCTCTCCGAGATCTTCGCGTTTGTGATCATTCTCTTCGTGCTCTACCGCTACGTCTGGCCCATCCTGTCGCGGATGGCCACCAAGCAACAGGACACCATTTCGCAACAGGTGGATGCCAGCGAAGAGGCCGAGCGCGACCTCGACGAGGCTCAGCGGCGCTTCGAGTCGGCGCTGGCCGAGGCGCGTGACGAGGTGGCCAAGATCCGTGACACCGCGCGATCCGACGCAGAACGCATCCGAGAGGAATTGCGCGAGCAGGCCGAGCGTGAGGTCGAACGGATCCGCCAAAGGGGCGAGGAGCAGCTGATCGCGCAGCGGGACCAGACCGTGCGCCAGCTCCAGGGCGAGATGGGTGGGCTCATGATGGCACTGACCGAGCGAATCATCGTCGAGTCGCTTTCCCACGACGAGCGCAGGGTCAGCACCGTGGATCATTTTCTCGACGAACTCGACCAGATGGTGGGCTCCGGTACCGACCGGGTCGGCGACCGGGAGTCCGCAGACTCCTTGATGAGCTCGACGTCTGGAAGTCGGGCTTGATGCAGGCGGCCAGTCGAGAAGCGTTGAAAGCGGTCACAGCCGAGCTTGATGAAGCGACCGAGGGACAGTCCGCCGAGATACTGCTGACCTTGGCGGACGAGCTTTTCGCCGTGGCCCACGTCCTGGATACCCAGCCCTCCCTGCGCCGGCCGCTGGCCGACAGCGCGACCAACGCCGAGGCCCGGGCGGCCTTGGCGACAGCCGTTTTCGGCGGCAAGGTCGACGCGCGGACCGGATCAGTGGTGGCAGCGGCGGTACGCGCTCGATGGTCGCTTCCCAGCGAGTTCGCCGCCGGAATCGAGCGGCTGGCCGTACAGGCGGCCTTTGGTTCGGCCGAGGCGGAGAACGCACTGGATACCGTGGAGGACGAGCTGTTCCGGTTCGGCCGGATCGTCGCCGGTCGCCCCGAGTTGCAGCGCGCGCTGTCCGATCCGGCCGCGAGCAAGAGCCAACGTGCGGCCCTTGTGGATGCCCTTGTCAGGGGCAAGGTCCATCGCGTCACCGAGCGGCTGCTGGCCGCCAGGCTCACCGGCGGCCGTGCCCGCCATGCTCAGCAGACCATCGAAGAGCTCTCCGATCTCGCGGCCCTGCGCCGGGAGCGCTCGATCGCGCAGATCACCACGGCGATCGCGATCACCGATGAACAGGAGCAGCGACTGGTGGACAGCCTGTCGCGCATCTACAACCGGCGGATCGCACTTCAGATCTCCCTGGACCCCGACATTCTCGGTGGTCTCGTCATTCGGGTCGGCGATGAGATCATCGATGGAAGCATCCGATTCCGGCTCGCCGCGGCACGTCAGCGGCTGGTCCGTTGAGCCGAGAGGGCGGGAGCATCGCAGGGCCGTCCGCGGCCCGAGGAGCGGACCGACCGGTGAGCGCAGCGAGCGAGGCGGACAAGCAACGAGCGCGACGAAGCCGGTTTCATGACGCTGCGCCCAGCCCGATTTCCACGTCATTTCCCAGACAGACAGGACCTTCACATGGCCGAGTTGACGATCTCCGCGGACGAGATCCAGAGCGCGATCGAAGAGTACGTCTCCTCTTCCACCGCGGACGCCTCGCGCGAGGAGGTCGGCACCGTGGTGGACACCGCGGACGGTATCGCGCACGTCGAGGGTCTGCCCTCGGCGATGACCAATGAACTGTTGGAGTTCCAGGACGGCGTCCTGGGCGTGGCCCTGAACCTCGACGTCCGGGAGATCGGCGCCGTGATCCTCGGTGACTACCAGGGCCTGGCCGAGGGTCAGCGCGTCACCCGTACCGGCCGGATCCTGTCGGTACCGGTGGGCGATGCCTTTCTGGGTCGCGTGATCAATCCGCTCGCCCAGCCGCTGGACGGACTGGGCGACATCGACAGCGACGAGGAGCGGGTTCTGGAGTTGCAGGCCGCCTCGGTGATCGACCGGCAGAGCGTGTCCGAACCGCTGCAAACCGGAATCAAGGCGATCGACGCGATGACCCCGATCGGGCGCGGACAGCGCCAGCTGATCATCGGAGACCGCAAGACCGGCAAGACGGCGGTCTGCGTGGACACGATCATCAACCAGAAACAGGCCTGGGCATCGGGCGACCCCGACGAGCAGGTCCGCTGCATCTACGTCGCCATCGGCCAGAAGGGCTCGACCATCTCGGGGGTCCGGGCGGCCTTGGACGAAGCCGGTGCGCTGGAATACACGACCATCATCGCTGCCCCCGCGTCGGACTCGGCCGGCTTCAAATGGCTGGCGCCCTACACCGGATCGGCCCTGGGCCAGCACTGGATGTATCAGGGCAAGCACGTTCTGATCGTCTTCGACGACCTGTCCAAGCAGGCCGAGGCCTATCGCGCGATCTCGCTGCTGCTGCGTCGCCCGCCGGGTCGTGAGGCCTACCCCGGAGACGTATTCTACCTGCACTCCCGGCTGCTCGAGCGCTGCGCGAAGCTGTCCGATGACCTCGGAGGCGGCTCGATGACCGGCCTGCCGATCATTGAGACAAAGGCCAACGACATCGCTGCCTACATCCCGACGAACGTCATCTCGATCACCGACGGGCAGTGCTTCTTCCAGTCCGACCTGTTCAACCAAGGTGTCCGTCCGGCCATGGCGGTCGGGACGTCGGTCTCCCGGGTCGGTGGTGCCGCTCAGATCAAGGCAATGAAGTCCGTCGCCGGTTCGCTACGGGTCAACCTCGCGCAGTACCGCGAACTGGAGGCCTTCTCGGCCTTCGCCTCCGACCTGGATGCCTCCTCGCGGGCTACCCTGGACCGGGGTGCGCGGATCGTGGAACTGCTCAAGCAGGGCGTCTACTCGCCGTACCCGGTCGAGGAGCAGGTCGTCTCGATCTTCCTCGGCACCCAGGGCCATGTCGACAAGGTGCCCGTCGAGGACGTGCGCCGCTTCGAGTCCGAGTTCCTCGACCACCTGCGGCACAACGAGAAGGGCGTCCTGGACACGATTCGGGAGTCCAAGAAGTTCGACGACGACACCGAGGCAGCGGTGGTCGCGGCCGTCGAGGAGTTCTCCAAGGGCTTTACCACCACCGCCGGTCATTCGCTGGCCGGACGCGAAGCCGAGGCCGACGCGATGGACTCCGAGGACGTCGGCCAGGAAAAGATCC
>JBPCOF010000148.1:0-11260 GCA_051000515.1 Geodermatophilaceae bacterium | reverse complement strand
CACCTGAACCGCTCATGATCTTCGATCGCACGAGGGCCAACTCGCCTGCACGAGCTGGAGCGCTAATCGAAACTGACCGGAACAGATCCGTCCCGGGGCCAGCGGAGCCAACCGGATAAGCACGATGTGCATAGCGGCGATGAGGTGAGCGCTAGTGCCAGGGGCCGAAGACCCGCTCCGCGGTGGCGGTGAGGTGCTCGCACAGGGTCGTCAGTTCGGTGCCGGTCAACTCGGCCAGCGCCCGGATCGTGTACGGCGTGAGGTACGGCGCGTTCGGGCGGCCCCGGAACGGTGTCGGCGTGAGAAACGGTGCGTCGGTCTCCACCAGCATCTGGTCAAGCGGGGTGCTGGCTGCTGCCTGCGCCGTGGCCCGGGCATTGGCGAAGGTCACCGTCCCGCTGTAGCTCAGCACCAGCCCGCGATCCAGGCAGCGGCGGGCCATCTCGGCATCGGAGGAGTAGCAGTGCAGGACGGTGTGCTCCGGCGCGCCCTCCTCGTCCAGGACTCGGAGCATGTCCTCGTAGGCGTCACGGGTGTGGATCATCAGAGCGATGCCGTGCCGCTTGGCGATGTCGATGTGTGCCCGGAAGGACTGCTCCTGTAGCGCCCAGCCGTCCGCCCCGGTTCGGAAGTGGTCCAGGCCGGTTTCGCCGATGCCCCGGACCCGGGGCTGTGCAGCCAGCCGTTCGATCTCGGCCAGGGATTCGTCGGTGGCCGCGCCGGCCCCGGCCTCGTTCGGATGCAGCGCCACCATCGCGAGTACGTCGGGTCGTCGCGCTGCCAGGTCGGCCGACCACTGCGACGAGGCCACGTCTACCCCCACTTGCACGACGCGGGTGATCCCGACGGCAGCTGCCGCGTCCAGTTCGGCGTTCACCTCGACGCTCGGGAATCCGTCCTCGGCCAGTGACTCGGCGATGATGTCAAGATGGCAGTGGCTGTCCACCGCCGTCGCCGGCAAAGCTTCCGGGGCTTCTGGGCGATTCTTACTGGAGGCCTCGCTCGCTGCGCTCACCGGTCGGTCCGCTCCTCGCTCGCAGAGCTCGCTGCGATGCTCCCGCCCTCTCGGCCAGGTCCGAGCCGGGTGGCCCGAGCTGCCCTACTCCGGCTCATCTGGCGGGGTCTCATCTGCAAGCCTGGCCAGTTCCTCGTCCACGATGCTGGAATCGAGCTTCTTGAACACCGGTGTCGGCGCCGCGAGCGGCGTACCCGACTGGATGGGCGTCGAGCCCCAGGTGGCCAACTGCTGCGTGTAGTCCCCGGTGATCACCGGGTACGGCGAGCCGTCGTCGAGGTCGGTGACCTCCTCGATCCGCGGCTCGGCCGACCACGTGCCCTGACCGCCGAGCAGTTCGTGGACGGTCTGCGCGGAGTACGGGAGGAACGGCGTCAGCAGGGCCTTGCAGTCGTCCACCGCCTGCAGGGCGACATGCAGCACGGTGGCCATCCGGTCGGGATCGGTCTCCCGCAGCTTCCACGGCGCCTCGTCGGACAGGTACTTGTTCGCCTCGGCGACCACCCTCATGGATTCCGTGGCTGCCGCCTTCTGCCGCGAGCGCTCGAGCAGGTCACCGATCCTGGTAAAGGCGCCGGAGGTGGATTCGAGCAGTCCGCGGTCGGCCGCGGTGAGTTCCCCGGCAGCCGGGATGGAGCCGAAGTTCTTGGCCGTCAACGAGATCGAGCGGTTGACCAGATTTCCCCAACCGGCAACCAGCTCGTCGTTGTTGCGACGCAGGAACTCCGCCCAGGTGAAGTCGGTGTCCTGCGACTCCGGTCCGGCCACGGCGATGTAGTACCGCAAGGCGTCCGCGTCGTACCGGGCCAGGAAGTCGCGTACGTAGATGACCACCGACCGGGAGGAGGAGAACTTCTTGCCCTCCTGGGTCAGGAACTCACTCGCGACCACTTCGGTCGGCAAGTTCAGTGCTCCGTAGCTGCCGGGCGTACCGCCCCTGGTTCCCTGGCCGTTGTAGCCGAGCAGCTGAGCGGGCCAGATCTGGGCATGGAAGACGATGTTGTCCTTGCCCATGAAGTAGTACGAGTCGTTGTCCGGGCCCTGCCAGAACTCGCGCCACGCCGCCGGCTCCCCCCGCCGCCTGGCCCACTCGATGGAGGCCGACAGGTAGCCCACGACGGCGTCGAACCAGACGTAGATGCGCTTGTCGTCGCGTTCCCGCCAGCCGTCGAGCGGGACCCGCACACCCCAGTCGATGTCGCGGGTGTATCCGCGCGGTTTGAGATCGGCCAGCAGGTTGCCGGCGAAATTGAGGACGTTGGGTCGCCATGACTTCCGGGTCTCCAGCCAGGCGGCCAGCGCGTCGGCAAAGGCCGGCAGGTCGAGGAAGTAGTGCTCACTCTCCACAAAGGACGGCGTCTCGCCGTTGATCTTGCTCCGTGGCTCGATCAGGTCGGTGGGATCGAGCTGGTTGCCGCAGTTGTCACACTGGTCGCCGCGGGCGTGCGGGTAGCCGCAGATCGGGCAGGTGCCCTCGATGTAGCGATCGGGCAGTGTCCGCCCGGTCGACGGGCTGATCGCGCCGAGCGTCGTCTTGGGGAAGATGTACCCGTTCTTGAGCAACCCGAGGAAGATCTCCTGGGTCACTGCGTGGTGGTTCACGGTGCTGGTCCGGGTGAACAGATCGTAGGAGAGCCCGAGAGCGGTCAGATCCTCGACGATGATCCGGTTGTTCCGGTCGGCGATCTCCCTCGGCGCAATCCCTGCGGCATCGGCCGCGACCGTGATGGGGGTGCCGTGCTCGTCGGTGCCACTGACCATCAGCACCTGATCGCCGACCATCCGGTGATAGCGGCTGAACACATCCGACGGCACGCCGAAGCCGGACACGTGCCCGATGTGGCGTGGACCGTTGGCGTACGGCCAGGCAACTGCGGTCAGGATATGGCGAGGACTCACGCGTTCAGGGTAGTGACGGCGGCTATTCGGTTTGGGGTGACGCGGTGTCCTCCACCGGCGCGCGATCTTGCCCGGGCGCCAACCGGCTGTGCCGCGCGCCGTAGAGGAAGTAGATGACGAGCCCCGCCAGCATCCAGACCAGGAACCGCAGCCACGTCTCGCCGGTGAGGTTGAGCATCAGGAACAAGCAGGCCAGCACGGCGAAGGCGGGCAGCACCGGGCTGAAGGGCACGCGGAAGGCCCGCGGCAGGTCCGGCCGGGTCCGGCGGAGAATGATGACGCCGATCGAGACCAGCATGAACGCGAACAGCGTTCCGATGTTGACCAACTCGGCCAGTGCCTCCAGCGGGATGAAGCCGGCGAAGATCGTGACGACGACGCCGACCCCGATCGTGATCCGGTAAGGCGTACCCCACTTCGGATGGACCTTGGCCAGGCCAACGGGCAACAGCCGGTCCCGGCTCATGGCGAACAGCACCCGGGACTGGCCGAGCATCAGGATCAGCATGACCGATGTGAGTCCGGCTACTGCGCCCAACGAGATGAGGGTGGCAAAGACCGGCAGGTCGACGGAGTTGAACGCTTCGGCCAGGGGGGCGTCGGGGTTGAGTTCGGTGTACTTCTGCATCCCGGTGACGACGAGGCTGACCAGGACGTAGAGAACGGTGCAGATCGCCAGCGAACCCAGGATTCCCCGTGGCATGTCCCGCTGTGGGTTCTTGGTCTCTTCGGCCGTGGTGGCGACGATGTCGAACCCGATGAAGGCGAAGAAGACCAGCGCTGCCCCGGCGAGCATCCCACCGATGCCATACACGGCTGGTTCGAGGCCGAACAAGGATTCGAGCAGAGGCGCCTGCAGACCGGAGGTCCGTTCGGCGGGCTCAGCCGGCGGAATGAAGGGGCTGTAGTTGGCGGCCTTGATGAAGAACGCGCCGACCACGATCACGGCCAACACGATCGCCACCTTGATGGTCACCATGATGGCGGTGAACCGCGATGACAGCTTGATACCGAGCACGGCGACAATCGTGAGCAGGGCAACGATCAGCATCGCCGGCAGATTGATGGCCGACTCCTCCCCTCCGGCGATCGCCGTTGGAACCGTGATCCCGAGCCCGTCGAGCAGGGTCACGAGGTACTGCGACCAGCCGACGGCTACCACCGAGGCGGCCAAGGAGAACTCCAGGACCAGGTCCCAGCCGATGATCCAGGCGATGAGTTCGCCGAGGGTGGCGAAGGAGAAGGTGTAGGCGGAGCCGGCGACGGGCACGGTCGAGGCCAACTCTGCGTAACACAGTGCCGCCAATCCGCAGACCACTCCGGCGATGACGAAGGAGATCGCCACGCCCGGCCCGGCGCTGTCCCTGGCCGCCACACCGGTGAGCACGAAGATGCCGGTTCCTATGATGACGCCGATGCCGAAGACGACGAGATCGAAGGCGGACAGCCGCTTCTTGAGCTGGTGTTCTGGCTCTTCGGTGTCGGCAATGGACTGCTCGACGGACTTCGTACGGAGGAGATTCATCGCTACCCCTACCCTTAACGTTGGCAGCTAGTAACCCACAGGGCAGGGTGGAAACCAATGAGCCTTTCCGAGGCCCACCGGCATCCGTCCGTTATCGGCTGCGCGGTATACGTCGACGGCAAGCGCCGTGGCGAGGCGGTCCATGTCGACCAAGCGCACGACGTGGCCGCAGATGCGGGCGGTTTCGTCTGGCTCGGGTTGCATGAGCCCAGCGCGGAGGACTTCACGGACATCGCGGTGAGGTACGGCCTGCACCCGCTTGCCGTCGAGGACGCGGTGCACGCTCACCAGCGACCGAAGCTGGAGCGCTACGACGACATGCTCTTCATGGTGCTCAAGACTGCTGGCTACGTCGAGCACGACGAACTCACCGCGACCAGCCAGATCGTCGAGACCGGCGAGGTGATGGTCTTTTTGGGCAGTAACTACGTGATCACCGTCCGGCACGGGAAGCTCAGTCCACTGCGCGGTCTGCGGCAACGACTCGAGGAGCAACCCGACCTGCTCACCCACGGCCCCTCGGCTGTGCTCTGGGGGGTCGCCGACATGATCGCCGACCAGTACGTGATCGTGGCCGACGCGGTCGAGGACGACGTGGACGAGGTCGAGGCGCAGGTCTTCTCCGCGGACAAGGGCGGCAACAACGTCGGGCGGATCTATCAGCTCAAACGAGAACTGCTCCAACTGCGCCGTGCCGTCACGCCGCTGGAGGCGCCCATGCGGATGCTGGCCGACCGTCAGGTCACCCTGATCCCGGATGACATGCGGACCTATTTCCGCGACGTCAGCGACCACGTCTCCCGAGCCGGCGAGCAGGTGCTGGCCAACGACGAGTTGGTGACCTCGATCCTGCAGGCGCAGTTGGCCAAGGTCTCCGTGGCCGACAACGAGGACATGCGCCGGATCTCGGCGTGGGCGGCGATCATCGCCGTCCCGACCATGCTGGCCGGCATCTACGGGATGAACTTCGACTTCATGCCGGAGCTGGGATGGCGGCTGGGCTATCCGCTCGTACTGATCATCATGGTGCTGGCCTGCACGTTCCTCTACCGCGGCTTCCGGCGTAACGGCTGGCTCTGACACCGACCTGATCGAATCCAGCCAACGACTCGACCACCCGACCCTCGAAAGGGAGAACCCATGGAGGACAAGCAGATTCACGACCGCTTACAGGAGCTCGTGGACAAGGAACACGAACTGAGGGAGCGCCTGGGTCGCGGGGAGATCACTCCGGACGAGGAGCAGGCACGGCTTCGAGAGATCGAGATCGCCCGTGACCAGTCATGGGATCTGCTGCGCCAACGGCAGGCCCTCCGTGACGCGGGGGCGGACCCGGATCAGGCGCGGGAGCGTTCCGCGGGCGAGGTGGAGGGCTACCTCCAGTAGCGGCGACAGAGTCGCCGAGTCGTCGAAGCGCGCCGCCGATCACCGAATGCACCCGTCCTCCTACGGGAACCGTGCATGCGGTGCCTCGCGATGGTTCAGATCCGCGGTGGCCGGGCGGCGACGACCGCGTCGTACACCTGCCGTTTGGGTACCCCGAAGTGCTTGGCCGACTCGGCGATCGCCTCTTTCCGCGACGTTCCGGCTCCCTCGCGGGCCAGCACCTCGCCGACGAAATCATCGGGGCCGCGGGCCGGCCGTTGTGCCTCCCAGCCGGCGACGACGAGAGTGAGCTCCCCCCGTACACCGGCGGCGGCCCACACCTGGAGTTCGGCGAGACTGCCCCGCTCTATCTCCTCGTAGGTCTTGGTCAGCTCACGGCAGGCCACCGCCCGCCGGCCGGAACCCAACTCCGCGCCCATCGCCTCCAGCGTGGCCGAGATCCGGTGCGGCGCCTCGAAGAAGACCATGGTGCGCTGCTCTTCGCGTAACTCGGCCAGTCGCCGGGTACGGGCTTGCGTCGAACGCGGCAGGAATCCCTCGAAACAGAATCGGTCCGAGGGCAGGCCGCTGACCGCGAGCGCGGTGGTGACCGCGGACGGGCCGGGCAGGCTGGTCACGACGTACCCGGCATCGGCGGCCGCCCGTACCAACCGGTAGCCGGGATCTGAGACAGCCGGCATCCCCCCGTCACTGATCAGTACGACGTCGGATCCCGCTCCCAGGGCGGCCAACAGTCCGGGCACCCGGGCCGTCTCGACGGCGTCGTAGTACGACACGATCCGCCCGGACACGGTGACGCCGAGGTCGGCGGCCAAGCGTCGCAACCGACGGGTGTCCTCGGCAGCGATAACGTCCGCATTGCCGAGTGCCGTTGCGAGCCGAGGGCTCACGTCCCCCGCCTGACCCAGCGGTGCCCCGGCCACGATCAGCCGGCCGGAGCGCTGTCGGTCGGTGTGCGCACTGTCGGGCACGTGATCGGCTGCGGACACGAGGTCAGCCTACGATCGCTGCCATGGCGGTACTGGCTCCGGAACGCTCGGCGACCCAGAGCCAGGCGCCGTCCGAGCCGCTATCCTTCACCAGCACGCCCCCGACTCGTACGGGGTTCGCCGCCCGACTGCGTCCCGCGCTGCCCACCGACCGCGCTCGTGCGCTGATCCTGGCCGCCGTGCTCGGCGGGGTCGCGCTCTGGATGCGGCTGTGGCGGCTGTCCTACCCGCCGGACCTGATCTTCGACGAGGCCTACTACCCGGTCCATGCCAGGGACATGCTGGAACTCGGCTCGGAATACAACCGCGGCTACGACTACATCGTGCATCCGCCGCTGGGCAAATGGCTGATCGGCTTAGGCGAGATCGTCTTCGGGGACACCCCACTGGGCTGGCGGGTGCCCTCGGCCATCGCCGGGACGATCTGCGTGCTGCTGCTGTTCTGGATCGCCCGCAGGATGACCGGCTCCACCTACCTCGGGGCGATCGCCGGGCTGCTGTTAGCCAGCGACGCCTTTTCCTTCGTCCTCGGGCGTACCGGCCTGCTCGACATCTTCCTGCCGATGTTCGTGCTGGCGGGTTTGGCCGCGCTGCTGATCGACCGCGACCAGGTCCGTACCCGGTTGGCCGTCATGCTCGAGGCCGGCCCGCTGCCCGAGTCACCGCGGTTGGGTCTGCGCAGTTGGCGGATGACCGCGGGAATCCTGCTGGGTGCGGCCTGTGCGGTGAAGTGGAGCGGGATCTGGTTCCTTGCCGCATTCGCCATCCTGTCCGTGCTGTGGGACCGCGGCGCACTGCGGGCGGCCGGCTCGCGGCGTCCGACCCGCGTTGCCGTACGGAGAGTTCTGCCCGGTGCCCTCGGCGCCCTCGCGGTGCTGCCGATCGTGACCTACCTGGCCTCCTTCGCGGGCTGGTTCGCCAGTGAGAGTTCGCAGGGCCGGCACTGGGCAGAGCAGAACCCGGACACCGCCTTTGGTTTCGTCCCCGACAGTCTGCGCTCCCTTTGGCATCAGCATGCCCAGTGGCTGACCTTTCACAACGGCCTGAGTTCGAACCACCCGTGGGAGTCCAACCCCTGGAGCTGGCTGGTGACAGGCCGGCCGATCCTGTTCTGGAACCCACAGGGCATCTCCGACGGGGCCGGCGGGCAGATCGTCCGGTACGAGCTGCTCGTGGGTACGCCGGTGCTGTGGTTCGCCTTTGTCCCCGCGGTGATCTGGCTGGTTTGGCTGTTGGTGTCCCGATTGGACTGGCGAGCCGGCGTCGTGCTCGCCGGGATTGCCGCCGGTTGGCTCTCCTGGTTCATCAACCTCGAGCGCACGATGTTCCTGTTCTACATGGCACCGGCCGTACCCTTCTTCATCCTCGCCGTCACTCTCACTCTCGGCTCCGTCCTTGGCCGCCAAGGTGATTCGGTGCTGCGTCGCCGGATCGGCCTGCTCGCCGTGAGCGTGTACGTCGGCCTGGTGATTCTGAACTTCATCTGGCTGCATCCGATCCTGGTTGGCAGTCCGTTGCCGGAGGTGGAGTGGCGGGCCCGGATGATGTTCCGCTCGTGGTTCTGACCTGAACCGAGGTCGCGGCCTGTTCGTCAGATCCCAAGGCCGTGACGAAGCGGGCCATCGACCGGGGAGCAACAAGCTTGTGAGTCAACCTCAGGCGAGCGTGTGGCTGGGCGCACTGGAGCAACGTCTGGCCAGCCTCGTCCTCGCCCCTCGCGACCGTTGCTCTCGCGGTGCAGCTCTTCCGGCAGCTGCGCTGAGCCGGATGGGTACACTCTGGCTGGCGTGATGGCAGTGGGGCCTGCCGACAACCACCGCGACGATGCGGTCAACGGTCCCTACCCGATGTGAGCCATGGGTAGGAGGAGCCATGCGTCGACAAAGCACCGACGGCCTGCCCTTCGATCCTGACCTCGCTGACAGTGAACTCGCCGCGGACCGCCCTACTGCGGCGATCGGCCGCACCCCGGGAGGGCTGGCTGGGCACCGGTGGGGGATCCTCGCCGCGGTCTCGGCTGGCGGTGCGCTTGGTGGTACGGCGCGTTATGGCCTCGAGCGCGCCTTTCCGGTAGCTGGCAGCGGATTTCCGTGGGCAACCTTCGCGGTGAACGTCGCTGGCGCGTTCGTACTGTCGATCGTCTTGGTACTGATCGTCGCCCTTGGGCCACAACGCAGATATCTGCGGCCGTTCGTGGCCATCGGCATCCTCGGGTCATTCACGACGTTCAGCACCTGGATGCTCGAGGTGCATGACCTGGCCACCGCCGATCGGGTCGGCCTCGCGAGCGCTTATCTGGGGAGCAGCCTGCTTGCCGGCCTTCTCGCCGCCGCGGCCGGCGTGCTGGTCGGGCGGGCAGCGGTGCGAATCCGGACCGCTAGGACTGGGCGCTCCGGACGGCCGGCGCCTTCGTGATCACGCTGCTCTGGGTCGCCTTGGGATCTGCGCTGGGAGCCCCGGCCCGCTACCTGCTCGACCGGTTGATCCAGGGTCGCCACGACCGAGCGCAGCCTTGGGGCACCTGGACCATCAACATCACCGGATGCCTTGTTCTCGGACTGCTGGCCGGTGCTGCGACATCGCTGGATCTCGACTCCCGCGTGCTGGCTGCGGCGGGCACCGGCTTTCTCGGCTCGTACACCACGTTCTCCACCTTCACCTGGGAGACACTGCGCCTGGTCGAGGACCGGGCCTATCTCGCGGCCGCTGCGAACGTCGCGCTCAGCCTGGTCGTCGGCCTGGCCGCGGTCACCGCCGGGGTGGCGATCGGACTGCTGGTAGCGGCCACTTAGCTTACGTGAGCGAGCGCTCATGACACTGATCATGAGCGCCAGACGTGCAGTCCGGCTCCACCTGACGCGCTCACGATCAACAGATCTCCGGCCCGCTGCTGGTCGCTGGACACTCCACAAGCCTGGCCAAGGACTTGGCTTGCCAGATCAGTCGTACGGGTCGGTGAGTACGGGATGCGCCTCGACAACGGTGATCGTCCTGGCCGGGCCGACGGTGGTGACCGTGCCAGGGACGGCGTACGCGGATCCGCCGTCGATCGTGTAGATGGCCTGCCAGATGGTCTCCAGTACGGCGCTGTAGTCGCCGCGGGCGAGATAGGTGTGCGTGACGTACGGGTTCGGGTACGGCAACCCCGGTCCATCGCTGACCAGCACCGGCTCGGCGGGGTCCCCGGTGTACCAGCGGAACTGAGCGACCTCAGTGCTCAAAATGACCGTGTACCCGCGGATGTCCACGGTGTAGACCCCGGTGGTTGGTTCTGTGGTGAAGTAGATCTCCGGCAGGTTGACGAGCCCCAGGTCAGGCGGCTGGACCGTGAAGCCCAAGCCGGGGATCGGCAGCAGGATGAACTGCTCGTAGACCTCCTCCGGCGTCGGCGGTACGTCAAGCTGGCTGACGTCCACACAACCCTCCCCCGCGGATAGCCACCCGCCATAGGCGGTGCCAAGCGGCGTTCCCGGCAGCGGCGGAAGGAACACGCTTGTTCGTCCCGGAGACGGTGGCGGCGCGACCGGATCCGGCTGTCCAGGCTGGGCCAGCGGTTTAACGTTGATGTCCATGTAGACGCCCTGATCAGCGCCCGCGCAGAACTGGCCCGGGACACAACCCCCGCCCTGGACATCGCACATCGGTTCGATCTGCCAGATCCAGTAGTGCGGATCTGGTGGCACATTTGAGGCCAGGTAGAGCGTTCCACCCGGCGGGGCGGAGCCGATGATCGCCAGGTGCTGGACCACCTTCGGGAATGCCCCACCAGGATCTGGCGGCGCCCCCGGTGGCGGGAGCGGATCCGGGCAGATGTCGACAGCGCAGGGTGGCGGTTCGTCCGCATCAGCCACGCCCGTGGGCACAGCAGTCGCGAACACAATGCCCACCACTATGGCGAGAAACAGAACCCAACCATTTGGTGGCAGAGCGAACCGGCCGTGGCCCTGGGTTGAAGTCATTCCGCGTCCACGCTGTAGACACTGACAAGCCAGTCTCGCTGCTCGGCCAGCCACGCCAACTCGATCGTGCCCTCAGCGGCTATTTCGGGTGTGTCGCTGATTAGAGCACCCGCTGCGTCAAGGGTTTGTGCGGGTTGTTGAATCAGCCGGAAGACCATCCCGGCACCCACTGCACCGTTCTCCAGTGGACCGAGCACTGGTTCGCCTACTGCAGTGAGGACTACGTCGCCGCCGACAATCGTGATGCCATCTACTCCTGCTTGTGTATAGCGTGCCGAGAGCTCGTCGCAGTATTCGCAGCCCTGGGTTATCTCGCGTATCGGCACCGGGTCGTGAAGCGGTCGCGAGGCGTTGAGCACGGCGATGAAGTAGTCGAAGAAGGCCCTGGCACCCTCGGGGGTGTAGGCCCGGGCTTCCTCGGGAAGCGGGTACCCCGTGGCACCCGGGGGATCCTCGGTCGTCGTCGGGCTGGCACTCGTGGACGGCA
>JBPCOF010000127.1:0-3762 GCA_051000515.1 Geodermatophilaceae bacterium | reverse complement strand
TCGTGGGAAGACTTGCTCGTTCGCCTGCCGATCGTGGCCACGCTGTTGACCTGAGACGACCCGACAATGGCCTCGGAGTCATTGGCGATCGCCGCTGCATCGAAGGTCGTTGAGGAGCTGTTCGAGTCGCGACCGGGTTGCGGTGTGCCGTTCGATCTCGCGTTGCCATCCGCGCGTGGTGGCGTCGTCGATGAGTTGCTGTTCGACGTCGAGGCGGGCGCGTAGCCGGGGTGCGTAGTCGCTGGTAGTGAGAAATTTGGAGCAGGTGAGCACAAGGTCGCATTCGCACGGGCCCTCGGCGGGTGTGCGCAGGCAGTGGCCGAGTTCGAGTTCGGTCTTGAGGAGGTTGCTCTGTAGCCAGGACACCGCTTCGGGGTTGAGGCGGTGTTCGCGTAACGCGTCGGCGGCGGGGCCGGCGAGGGTGACGTCGGGTCCGAGGTGGCCGTCGAGAGCGTCTTGGAACTGCTGTTTCACTGAGGGGTCGGACAGGGTGGCGTAGATGATCGACATATTCGGGGTGCGGTGCCCGAGCACGGCCGTGATCGTCTGGATGCGAGCGCCCCCTTCGGCGAGTCGGGTGCCGATGGTGTGCGGGAACCGGTGTGCGGGGATCGTCGCTTTGCCGGCCGAGTCGACCAGGCCGGCTGCGGTGCGGGCTTCGGCGAGGGCCAGGTCGAACAGCAGTGCTTTGGACAGCAGTTTGCCGCGGACGACGAGGATGTGCTGGACCTCGCGCCCAGCGCTAGGGTCCCAGCGGCTGCGTCCACGTTGATCGCGGGCAATGTCGAGCAACGGCTGCAACGCTTCGGCGGCCTGTCGCTGCAGCGGAATCATGCGCTCGGCGTAGCCCCTGCCGACAGGGATCCGCAGCCTGGGGTGCCCGTCGGGGTAGGTATCGAGGCAGTCGACGGCCAGGCGGCGGATCTCGTCACGACGCGCGCCGCTCCACCTGGCGACGATGAGGCGGCTCGCTGGTAGGGGTCGGGCAATTGGTTGACGGCTGTCATCAGCGCGGCGAGTTCGTGGCCGGGGATGAACCGCGGCACCGGATCGTTGAGCTTCGGTTTGTCGGCGCGGGTGAACAACACTCGGCCCGGGACGTCGTCCACTCCCAGGCGGCGGTCTCGGTGACGAACCGGGCCTTCGCCGGGCGAGATTGTTGACCTGCGGATTTGGGTCATGCGGCGTCGGTGCCTTATCTCGTTTGTCGGGTTGCTTCGGGTGCGCCACAGTCCGTGTATGAACCGCACCGATACCCCAAGCGCTTGGGACGAACGCACGACGTTGCTCACGATGCTGCAGTACACGCGGGACACGGCGGTAGAGAAGAGTTCAGGACTACCAGGTGAGAAGGTCAGCAGCGCGCCGCTGGTGTCGTCACCGCTGATGACGGTGGGTGGCGTGATCAATCACATGCGTTGGGTCGAGCACTCGTGGGTGGAGAACGGTTTCGTCGACGGTCCAGACCTCGGCCCTTGGACCGAGGAATCGCCTGACCAGGAATTCATCGACGGGGCAGTCTCTGCGTTCGATCAAATTGTCGATGCCTACGTCGACCAGGCCCGTCGCACTGATGCGATCATCACCCGGCACGATCTCGATGATCGCTCCGCGAGCGCCCTCAGTTCGGGCGACCACCCCACCCTGCGGTGGGTCCTACTGCACCTCATCGAGGAAAATGCTCGGCACAACGGGCACCTCGACATCCTGCGCGAGCTGGCAGACGGCACGAAAGGCGATTGAGTCCCGGGCTGAGGTCCGGCGGCCAGGGCGGCCTGATCAGGCGGAACCTGTGACCAAGGTGGAGCGTCCGCCGTGACTGAGGGATCCCGGCTTGCAACGTGCCCGTGACGGATCCTCATCGGAACCACCAGGTGAGGAACACGCCGTTGGTGCGGCTAGTTCGCGTGCCTCCACCTGTTCTGGGCACTAGGCGGCTCGATTGGTCTCGCCTCGTCGGCTGGACATGACCTCGCAGAACGTCGCCCGACGAGTTTCATCATTTTCGGTCTCTTCGGTACCGCGTTGCTTCTCCTGATAGGCATCGCGGTCATCGCCGTTACCTGCAGCCCGCGAGCACCCGGACGGTGGCGGCATGCCGCGGTTTTGCTCCTGGCTGTCGTCGGTGTCCGACGCGCGATCTGCGGGGTGGTGCTGGAAGTACTCCTCGCTGGGAACGCCGCTGGGCTGCGGGCGAGCATTGGTCCTCTGGAGACCCACTGGAGCCTCGTGCTCTCGAACCCGTGGTTCGCTTTCGGAGGCGTAGCCATCATCGTGACGCCAATCCAGGCAAAGTCGCCCACCTTGCTGCATGGCGAGTGGCAGTAGTCGTTCAACGGACGACGGAGCCTGTAGCGGACGCAGCTCCGCCTCCCGGACCCGTGCCATGCTGGGGGCGTGAAGATTGTCATCGACCGTCCTCTGGACCTGGAGGACCTACTTGCCACCCCCGAGGACGGCAACCGTTACGAGGTGCTGGACGGTGCTCTGGTCATGACGCCGCCGCCCGGGACGAGCCACCAGCGGGTGGTGGGTGAGCTGTTCGTGCTGCTCCGCCAGGCCGCTCGGCCGCTCGGCCTCCAGACCTTCGTGGCCCCGGTGGCCTGGCGGATCGGTCCGGGTCAGGTCCCCGAGCCGGACTTGCTCGTGGCTGCTCCCGAGGCGGTGACCGAGCGGGCCATCGTGGCTGCCCCTCTGCTCGTGGTCGAGGTGCTCTCCCCCACTGGACGAGACCGGGACCTGTCTGAGAAGCGGCGTATCTATGCCGAGGGCGGCGCCGCCTGGTACTGGCTGGTCGACCCGGCCGTGCCGAGCCTCACCATCTTGCGCCTGGCCGGGCGGACCTACGAGGAGCAGGCCCTGGTGGAGGGCAGCACCGCTCATGTCACCGACGACCCCTTTCCCGTCCGGATCGTTCCGGCCGAGCTGGTGATCTGACGGCAGGACAGGAGCACAAGAGGAAGCAACTCGTCGGCTACCTGCGCCCGATAGACGATCCGCTGACGGGCACCGCGGGACGGAGTGGCGCTGGTCTTTTCCGGCATTGACCGGCGCGGATAGCCCGGCTCAATGCCGGTTCGGTTCTGTCCGATGGCGAGCCCGGCTCAGCGGATGGCCGAGCGAGATCGCCGAGCACGATCTGATCACGTTCTTCACGCTGACCGATGACGATCTTGGCTGGCTTGGCTCTGCGGCGGTCGATCGCCTCGCTGACCGTCTGGGGATCGGCGCTGGCGAGCGCGCGCCACTGCTCAGCTCCTACGGCGGCTGGGAAGGTCGCACCCGCCGGGATTATCGGGCTCAGGTGCTCGACCGACTTGGTTGGCGAGCCTTGGCTGCCTGGGAAAGCGCCCGGGCAGAGACTTACCACCTTCTTGTGCCCTGCTCGAGCTTCCGCGCCCGGCCAGGTTGGATGGTCTGCTCGATGCCGATACGGAGCTGGGCATGACCCGCTTGCCGTAGCTGCGCCGCGGTGCCACTGCGGCCACGCCGGAGGTGCTGAAGGCAGAGCTGGCCAAGCTGGAGCACCAGCGCCGGCTACGCGTCGGCTTCATCGAGCCAGGCGCGTACGGCCTCGTTGTGCTGGCCGAGGGTCGGCGGTGCCAGGTGCTCGCTGCGGCCACCGCCGTCGAACCGCAGGGGGACGCCAGGCAGCTGCAACGGGCCGGCGGTGGGGTGCTCGACGTCGATCAGCAGGTGCTGTGACTTGGTTTGCTCCCACTGGTAGACCCGTTGCAGGCTGCGCACCTCGCCGGCCGGCAC
>JBPCOF010000056.1:0-3285 GCA_051000515.1 Geodermatophilaceae bacterium | reverse complement strand
TCGACCTGATCGACCAGCTGTGACGGTGAGCCCTTGAGCAGCATCGCCAGCGTCTGGGCGACCATCTCCAGGTGGGACAGCTCCTCGGTGGCGATGTCGAGCAGCATGCTGCGGCGGGGTCCGTCCGACTCGTTCCAGCCCTGGGTGAAGTACCGCATCGCCGCGGCCAGCTCCCCGTTCGGGCCGCCGAACTGTTCCAGCAGCATCTTGCCGAACGCCGGGTTGGGGTCATCCACCCGGACGGTGTACATCATCTTGGGGTTGTGCAGAAACATGAGGACCTTCTCTCACGGCGGCTGATCGACGAGCCGGGCGGCTCGTCGCAGTGGATGGTCATCGTTGGGTACCGGGTTGGCCGCGCGGTGCAGCGATGGTGGTGCCGATCAGCTCGACGTGACTGATCTCCTCGGTGCCGATGCCCTGCAGCAGATCCTTGTAAGGCTTGGACTTCGGGTCACCACGGAAGTTCATGCTCTGGAAGAGGTACTGCATCATCGTGCACATCTCACCGAACTGGCCGCCGAGCCCCTCCTGCAGGGCGTTCGCCGCGGCCGGATCCGGCTCGTCGACGGCGATCTCATTGATCAGTTGTTCCATGTGCAGGTACATGCTGGTTCCTTGTCACGCAGGGTGGGGCACGGGTGTGCGCTGTTACGTGGTCGGTATGGTGCGCCGCTCGGCCAAAGCGCTCAGTCCATTCAACGACTCTGCATTGCGCTGGTAAGCAGACCTTCGCTGGCTGGGTTGTGAAGCCACCGCCCAGGTCCTGCTGTCGGCGTCTCTTCCATCGTCAGCCTGGTGCCGTCGCGCTCGGCAGCAAGTGTGATCACGACCCGGGCCTCGCCGAGTGGTCGGCCGCGGGCGGTCAGTACCAGCGAACGCTCGGGTTCGACCTGCTCGACTGTTGTGACATCGCGCATCACCAGGGGCCACACACCGGCGGCGTGGTGGATCCGGCTGCCAACGGCGGGCCATTGCTCGTCGACAGCCCGTACGTGAGAGGTGCCGACAACCCAATCGCTGTAGTACCAACTGTCGCTCAGCACCGCGAACAACCGCGGCGGGGTGGCGGCGATGAAGCAGTCCACGGTGGCCATGCGCCTCAACTCGCCGGCTCGTTGGCGATGTTCTCCTCGGCCTGATCTTCACCGGTTGCGTGATCGGTGTCGCGCGGGTCGTGAGCCGACGGGGGGGCCGTGTCGGAACCAGTAGGAGGCTCCGTCGTCGTGTCTTCGTCCGAGCCGGGGGGCGTGTCGTTGCTTGGTCCGGCCATGCGTTGTCACCTCTCTGGGGTGGGTGGTCTGACTGGATGCTGACAGCGCACTGAACGGTGATGCGGTGAGCGGTCAGAGGTGGGGGCGCGCCGCGCGCACAAGGCGCGCCCCCTGCTCCGACCTGTTGCGGTCTAGCGTCCCGAGGGGCCGCGGGTGCCGTCGGTGCCACGGTCGTTGTCACGGTCGTTGGCGTGGTGCACCCGGTCGTGCTCGGGGTCGCCTTCGGGCTCCTTGGCGAGCAGGGCCGAGCCGATGGTCCACAGCGCCGCTCCGACCAGCCCGACGTAGACGCCGATCTCGGCGCCGTATCCGGCCTGCTCCCCGAACGCGCCGGGGATGTCGAAGAGCCAGGACAGGGCGAACAGGGTCACGGCGAGGCCCACTGCCATGGACGCCAGCGACAGCCCGCGGTGCTGACGGCGGTAGGCGCGACTGCCGGCGTATAGGAGTGCGACGGCGAAACCGATCCCCAGGTAGGCCGAGAACGGAACGAGGCTGTCCGCCTCATAGCCCTTGTACGTGACGTCGTCCTGGTCGCTGCTGGCCCAGTCGAGGAAGACCGAGATGACCAGTAGGACGACCCCGGCGATGGTGACGTAGGCGCCGGTGAGGTTCGCCCGCACACGTTCAATTTCTACGCCTGAATCCGAGCCGCGAGGTGTGGTCATGAAACCCCCATCAATTTGGGTGGCTGACCGATGCGGCAGCGCCACCTTGGGCGCCAGCTCGGTTGAGGTGACGCACAGTGAGTAGGCGACTGCTTCACATACTCCGTACTCGTACATCGTAAGCGTATAGGGTAAGAATGACTGGCGGCAAACGGAGCGCTGAACAGCGGGGGACGCCGATGGCGCAGGGCGACCACGAGGCGACGGACGAAGATGCCGCGGCCCGCACCACCCTCGACGTCGAGCGCGTGCGGGGGGCTGCCCTGGAGGTCCTGGACGCCGAGGGTGCGGAGTCCCTGTCGATGCGTGGTGTCGCCAAGGTTCTGAACCGGAAGGCGATGACGCTCTACCGGTACGCCCGGAACAGGGCGGCGCTGCTGGACGGAGTCGTCGAGCTGGTGCTCAACGATCTCAGCATCGATCCGGCTGCCGCTGACTGGAGGCAGGAGTTGCGGGAGCTGGCCGGGGACTTCCAACGCCTCGCCCTCGCCCACCCGAACGTGGTGCCGTTGTTGGTCACCCTGCCGCGGGCCACCCCCCTCGGACTTCGCCCGGCGGGCACGCTGGTCTTGCTGGAGGACTTCCTAGAGCTACTTACTCGGGCCGGTTACACATCAAACGATGCCCTGCATGCCTACCGGCTGTTCTTCGGGTTCCTGCACGGGCACGTCCTCGGCCAACTGCAGGAGGGTGTCGAGGACCACGAAGAAGCTGTCGATCAGCTCCGACTCGCCCTCCACCGGTTGCCCAAGCCCGAGTTTCCCCAACTGCGTGCCCTCGGGACCGAACTTGCCGACTACGACGGAGCCAGTCAACTTCGTCGCGGTGTCGAGATGATGATCATCGGACTGCAGTCACTCATCCGACCATCAGAAGGGGCCGCGCCGACGAGCTAGGTCGCGTGGTTGCCGACGAGTTCTCCGGTGTCGATCAGGTGCTGGGCGACTGCCGTCAGTTTCAGGTTGGCAGACTGCGAGACCTGCGAAAGTTGCCGAAAGGCCTCGTCGGCGGTGACCTGACTCCGCTCCATGAGTATGCCTTTGGCCTGCCCGATGAGGTCACGATTTCGTAGGGCATCCTGCAATTGCGCGGTTCGTTGTGCCTCCGAGAGCGCCAGTGCGGCGTGGGTGGCGAACAGGCCGGTCAGCTGGAGGTCCGGTTCCGAGAACGCATTGGGCTGCTCGCTGTAGAGGCTGAGCGCGCCCAGCCGAGACTGGTCCACGCAGAGCGGTACGCACAGCATGCTGGCCACACCTACCGGGATGGCACGTTCGGCCAGCGTCGGCCATCGCTGGTCAGTGGCGAGTTCGTCGACCCGGACGACCACCTGCTCCCTGGCGGCG
>JBPCOF010000180.1:0-3567 GCA_051000515.1 Geodermatophilaceae bacterium | reverse complement strand
GCGGCTTCGTAGGGCGCGATGCGATGAGCCGACCTCAGCCAGGCCCGAGTGGATGAGCAGCCCGTCGGTTGGCCAAGCCGCGGGCATCGGCCTCGGCGATCGCGTCCAGCAGCAGCGCATCGACCTGACACTCCTGACCGCTCAGAAGGCCTGCAGCACAATAACTTTCCCATAACAATGTGCTCCGTCGCACAACGACGGATCTATGACTTCCGATGGCAGTCGGACTCACGCATTCTCGGTGGGTGGCTGCAGGACGCACAGTTCGTTTCCGTCCGGGTCGGACAGCACGTGCCACACCCACCCGTCCTCCTCGATCGGCTCCCTTGTCTGCTGACTCGCACCCGAGCCCACAAGACGGGCCACCTCCTGCCGCACGTCCGGTGTCCGGAGGTCGAGATGCACTCGGTTCTTCATCCGATGTCCCTCGGGAACTCGCTGCAGCAACAGCTCGATCCCCTCCCCAGCGACAGGAAGGAGCTGGCGATAGGGCCCGCTCTGCAACTCGGCGGGAGGCTCGACGTAGCCCAGGGCGGCGCACCAGAAGGCACTCGCCCGGTCCAGGTCCACGCAATCGAGGACCACGACCAACTCGTTGTGTTCGCCTCCGCCGTAGCGGGTCGGCCGCCGATGCATCCCAGAAAGGTTAGCTTCGGTCCACTAGATGGCGCACGAAGAGTTCCGGATCACTGAGGAAGGCACGCCAGTTCTGGACCAGGCTGAGCTCTGACCAGGTGTTCGGGCGCATGCCCCAGTCCCCGATCTCCACGATGTCGGCGGCCGGCAGGGCGGCCAGCAGCGGTGAGTGGGTGGAAAGGATCACCTGCGCGGTTCCGGTCTGCAGCAGGTCGATCAGCACGCTCAGGAGGGCAAGACAGCCGGTAAAGGACAGCGCCGACTCGGGCTCGTCGAGCAGGTACAAGCCCGGCCCGGTGAAGCGGTCGCGGATCAGCTCAAGGAACGACTCACCGTGCGATAACTCGTGGAAGACCGCCTCCTCACCACGAGGAGGATGGGACTCCAGGTAACTGAAGAAGCTGTGCATGGTCTCGGCTCGGAGGAAATAGCCCCAGCGCGCTGCTCCAGGGTTGCGCACCAACGACAGCAGTTGCCACAGCTCTGACTCGCTGACCCGGGTCGAGTGTCGTGCACCGGTGGAACCGCCCTCGGAGGACAGGCCGTACGCGAGCGCGATGGCCTCTATGAGAGTCGACTTGCCCGAACCGTTCTCGCCCACCAGCACGGTCGCCGGCCCGAGTTCCAGGCCGTCGCGCAGCAGCTGGGCCACGGCCGGCACGGTCGCCGGAAATCTGCTGAGGTCGACCGACGTGCCCGCCGCGGCTGTCACGCGCCGAATCGGCCAACGGTGACGAGCCATCAACCGCTACCTCGTCCCGCACACTTCACGATGGGCACGCCCGTACCCTGCCAAACGATGACGACATCCCGCGCTCCCCGCCGCCGCCAAGGATGAGACTTGTCTTTGCCGGTACGCCGGAGTCGGCGCTGCCTGCGCTGAATGCGATCGCTGCCTCCCAGCACGAACTCCTGGCGGTTGTGACCCGGCCGGACGCGCGCAGCGGGCGTGGTCGGCACGCCGGAAGTTCTCCGGTGGCCCGCCGGGCCGAAGAACTGGGCGTCCAGGTCCTGCGGCCCGTACGACCGAAGGATCCAGAGTTCGTCGAAGCCCTTGGGTCGCTGGCACCGGACGCCTGCCCGGTGGTGGCCTACGGCGCGCTGATCCCCACCGACGCCCTGGAGATCCCGGGCCACGGTTGGATCAACCTGCATTTCTCCCTGCTTCCGGCCTGGCGCGGGGCCGCACCGGTGCAGCGCGCGATCATGGCCGGTGACGACGTGACCGGAGCCACCACGTTCCGGCTCGAGGAGGGTCTAGACACCGGACCGGTCTTCGGCGTACTGACCGAGCCGATCCGAGCGCGGGACACCGCGGGGGATCTCCTGGACCGACTGGCCACGGCCGGGGCACGGCTGCTTGTCGACACCCTGGACGGTCTGCAGGCCGGGACACTGCGGCCTCGCCGCCAGCCCACTGACGGCGTGAGTCTGGCTCCCAAACTGTCCACAGAGGACGCACATGTGGACTGGCGACTCCCGGCGGCAATCATCGATCGGCGGATCCGAGGCTGTACACCGACACCGGGCGCGTGGACGCTGCTCAACAACGAGCGGCTGGGTCTAGGACCGGTCCGCCTTGTCCCACCGACGGCGCGGAGTTCGGCCCTGCTCGATCCCGGTGAACTCAGTGTCGGCAAGCACGCGGTGCTGGTCGGAACCGCTAGCACTCCGGTCGAACTCGGCGAGATCCGCGCCCCAGGTCGCCGACCGATGGCGGCAGCTGACTGGGCGCGCGGCGCTCGCCCGTCACCCGGTCAGCGATTGGGCTGATCGAGATGCCCCCACCCGAGCGCGGTCGCAACACCAACCGCCGTCCACCGCAACGCCGGCCAACACCACCACGGCGGACCCCCGATCCGCCGCGCCGGATAGCCCTGGACCTGCTCGCAGCCATCCGCGAACGGGGGGCCTTCGCCAACCTGACCCTGCCTGGGCTGCTCGACCAGGCCAACTTGGACGAGCGCGATGCCGCGCTTGCCACCGAACTCGGGTACGGCACCGTCCGTTGGCAGGGCACGCTCGACGCGATCCTGGCCCGGTGCCTGGACCGTCGGCCACCTGGCGAGCTGGACCCGCCGGTCCTGGACGTTCTCCGCTTGGGCGCCTACCAGATCCTGCATACCCGGATACCGGCGTACGCGGCGGTGGCCGCGACGGTCAACCTCGCGGGTTCGGTCGTCGGTGAAGGACCTGCTCGACTGGTGAATGCGGTGCTGCGCAAGGTCAGCAAGCGCGATTTCGAGGGGTGGATCACAGAGCTTGCCCCGGCTGCTCGTTCAGCAGACGAGGACGACGGCCCCGACAGCTCCGTAATCGAGCTCTCCTTGCGCCACGCCCATCCGGAGTGGATCGTGCGCGCGATCGCCGACGCCCTGGGGCCGGACGTTGCCGAGCTGGGGGCGGCACTGGCCGCGAACAATGAACGCCCGGTCGTGCATCTCGTCGCTCGGCGGATAGCCCGCGACGAACTGGTGAGATCGGTCGGCGGCGAGCCGGGACCGTGGTCGCCGTACGCCGTCCGGCTGCCCAGCGGCGGGTCCCCGCACTCCTTCGCCGAGATCCGCGATCGCCGAGCCGGCGTACAGGACGAGGGCAGCCAGCTGATGGCACTTGCCCTTGCCGGTGCCGCCGTCGGCGACGGTGAGCAGACCGACTGGTGGTTGGACCTGTGTGCTGGTCCCGGCGGCAAGGCGGCGCTGCTGGCGGTGTTGGCCGGCGACGACGTAAGGATCCTGGCCGCGGACCGGGCACCGCATCGGGCCCAGCTCGTCGCCCAGGCAACCAGGGGTGAGCCAGTCGCAGTGGTCGCTGCGGACGGCCTGGCCGCACCGTGGCGGACCGGCTTCGCCGATCGGGTGCTGGTGGACGCACCCTGTTCAGGACTCGGAGCCCTGCGTCGGCGCCCGGATGCTCGTTGGCGTCGGAGCC
>JBPCOF010000129.1:0-13233 GCA_051000515.1 Geodermatophilaceae bacterium | reverse complement strand
GCGCCGCAGCGGACTTCGACGACCGGATGACGATCGCTGCGCCGCTGCGCCGCACGCTGAACAAGGTCTTTCCCGAGCACTGGTCCTTTTTGCTCGGGGAGATCGCGCTCTACTCCTTCGTCATCCTGCTGCTGACCGGGACCTACCTCACGTTCTTCTTCGACGCCACCATGCAGGAGGTGGCCTACGAGGGCTCGTACGCGCCGCTGCGCGGAGTCGAGATGTCGGCGGCATATGCCTCCTCGTTGGACATCTCCTTCGACGTCCGCGGTGGCCTCCTGATGCGCCAGATCCACCACTGGGCGGCCCTGCTGTTCGTCGCCGCGATCTTCGTCCACATGATGCGGATCTTCTTCACTGGCGCCTTCCGCAAGCCACGTGAGGCCAACTGGACGATCGGCGTGTTGCTCCTGGTACTGGCCACCCTCGAAGGCTTCACCGGCTACTCACTGCCCGACGACCTGCTGTCAGGCACCGGGCTGCGAATCGCCAGCGCGATCCTGCTGTCCGTTCCGGTGATCGGCACCTGGGCGCAGTTCGCGGTGTTCGGCGGCGAGTTCCCCGGTGATGACATCATCGGTCGGTTCTATATCGCCCACGTCCTGCTGATCCCGGGAATCCTGCTGGCGCTGATCGCGGTCCACCTGCTGCTGTTGATCAAGCAGAAGCACACCCAGTTCGCGGGGCCGGGCAAGTCCGAGAACAACGTGGTGGGGCACCGCTTCTATCCGGTGTTCATGGCCAACGGTGGCAGCCTGTTCATGGTCGTGTTCGCTGTGGTGGCCGCACTGGGCGGCCTGATCCAGATGAACCCGATCTGGCTGTACGGCCCGTACAACCCCGCCCAGGTGTCCTCCGGTTCGCAACCGGACTGGTACGTCGGCTTCCTGGACGGCTCCACCCGACTGTTCCCCGCCTGGGACATTTCCCTGTTCGGCTACCAGATACCGGCGATCTTCTGGCCGACGGCGGTGCTGCCCGGGATCCTGGTCACCCTCTTACTGCTATATCCGACGATCGAGCGGAAGCTGACCAAGGACAACGCGCACCACAACCTCCTGCAGCGCCCCCGCGACGTGCCGGTCCGTACCGCGCTCGGCATGATGGTGATCACCTTCTACATGGTGCTGTGGATCTCTGGCGGCAACGACCTGATCGCGGACAAGTTCAATATCAGCCTCAACGCGATGACCTGGATCGGCCGGATCGGCTTGATCGTGCTGCCGCCGATCGTGTACGTGGGGACCTACCGGCTCTGCCTCGGGCTGCAGCGACACGACCGTCAGGTGCTCGAGCACGGCATCGAGACCGGCATCATCCGGCGGCTGCCCAGCGGTGAGTTCATCGAGGTGCATCAGCCCCTGGGGCCGGTGGACGAGCACGGCCACGGTCTCTTGCAGTATGGCGGCGCGCCGATCCCGAAGAAGATGAACAGCCTGGGTGGGGCTGGGCGCCGAGTACGGGGCTTCTTCTCCCCCGTCGAGGAGTCGGCCGTCATCGAGTCCGCTCGGGCCGACAGCGACCAACGCGAACTCACCGGTTCCGGGCGACCCTCCGACGGTGGTAGACCCTCCGACGGGGGTAGACCCTCCGACGAGCGCCCCTGACTGAGGGTCACACTCGCTTAGCACGGCGACACATCCGCCGCTCGGGAATCGTAGTTCAGGTTGGGCCAGTAGCCTGATTTCATCGACGACCGTGCCGCCGGGCCACGACGAGCCGTTCCCGAGTTTCCTCGGTTGGTGTGACGACTTCGACTTCGCCGTCGTGGACTCCTATGCGGACCTTCCCGATCAGGCTCGGGCGAGCGCCACACAACAGGCTATGCGGGCCGCCGTCGAGGTCGCGACGCGCTATGCCGCCGTGGACACCGGCGCGATCGAGGGTCTTTACACCACCTCCCGTGGTTTCACGCGCACCATCGCCGAGCAGACGGCCACCTGGGAAGCCGCCTTGAGACAGCACGGCAAAGATGTCGAGCGGTCCATCGCCGATGCCCTGAACGGGCTATGAGATGGTCCTTGACCTCGTCACCGGGACGACGCCCGATCACCGAGTCCTGGATCCGTCAGCTACACGAGACGATCTGTGCCTAGGCCAACTGGTGCTACAGGCGGCGTACGCACACTATGCGTTCGTGTGCATTCATCCGTTCGCCGACGGCAACGGCCGCGTTTCCCGTGCGCTGGCCTCGGTGTTCCTGTATCGCTCGCCGGGCGTACCGCTGGTGATCTTCGCCGACCAAAAGGACGGGCTCGATCTTCCACCCACGGTCACGTTCACCGTCGCCCCGATCAGCCAGCCAGCCAGCCCACCGGACGGCTACCGCGCAGCTGGTCATTCGGGCAGCCTCTGCTATTTCTCCACTAGTTCTCCGGTACGGGTGCAGAGGGCTGGAAATCTCCAGATCTGGTCAGCTCGACCTGAGGTCGAGGGTCCGGACTTCCTCGGCACCGCCTCCACGAGCGAACTCACCTTGGCCGTTCGCCCTCCGCGACATAGTGCCGTCAGAATCGGCGATCCTGGGGATCGAGGTCGCCACCTGGGTCGAGGCGATCATCGCCAACGACCTCGCCACGTTCAGAGCGGACTTGCACCGAGCCATGGTGGTCAGCGGATACCAGGCCGATGAGTAACCGGACGGCCTATTACGCGGCCGTCTGAACGAAGAAACTCTGAAGCCGGGGCTGTCAGTCGTGGGCCGGCGGCGAGTGGTAGTACTCGAAGAGCAGCCCGCCGATGGCAAACATCAGTGCCGCGAACCCGATGATGATCAGCCAGACGTAGTAGTAGGCAAGCCCGGCTCCGGTCAGGGCCGCGGCAGCAGCCAGCGTGACCGGCCAGTAGCTCCCCGGGCTGAAGAAACCCAAGTCCCCGGAACCTTCGGCAATCTCGGCGTCCTGGCGGTCTTCCGGGCGCAGATCGATGCGCCGGGAGACGAACCAGAAGAAGCCGCCGATGATCACACACAGCCCACCGGACAGGGCAAGTGCGGTGGTGCCGATCGGCTCTTCCGCCCAGATCCCGTAGACGACAGCAGAGCCGACCAGGAAGACCGCAAGACCGTTGAAGACCAGCGCCTCCATCTTCACGACTGCTCCTCCCATCGTTGACCGCTCGACCGGCTCTCGATCCGGCTGCTAATCACCGCTACTCACGGCTTGTTCACGATCGGTGTCCATCGGGCGGGTGGTCGAGGACTGCGGATCCTGTCCGATCTCCTCGAGCGCCTCGGCCGTCGTAAGCCCGGACTCGCGGGCATCGATGTACGAGCCGTAGTCCTCCTGGCTCACGCTGCGAAGCTCGAAATTCATGTACGCGTGATAGCTCCCGCACAGTTCCGCACAGCGCCCGACGTAGGACCCCTCTTCGCGGATGGTGACCTGGAAGACGTTGTCCTCGCCGTTCTCGTTACCCGGAATCACGTCGAGCTTGAACGTGAATTCCGGGATCCAGAAGGAGTGGATGACATCGGTCGAGTAGACCTCGAAGCGGATCACCTCGTCGACCGGTAACACCAGGATCGGGACCTCGGTGGAGGTTCCGACAGTGGTAACTATGTCGTCCGAGTCGTCGTTGGTATCCGCGTACTCGAACTCCCAGTTCCACTTGAACGCGTGCACCGCAACGGTGACGTCGGGCTCCTCGCTCTTGTCCGTGACGACGTTCTGCACGACGACGGTGTAGTAGAACAGGACGAGGATGAGGACGACCGGAATGACGGTGTAGATGATCTCCAGCGGAAGGTTCTCTTTGAACTGCCGCGGGATCTCGTTGTCCTTCTTCCGGTGAAAGGCCACCGTCCAGAAGATCAGGCCCCACACGATGACTCCGACGACCAGCGCTGCGATCACCGAGCCGGTCCAGAGTTCGCGCATTCTGGCGGCCTGGTCGGTGATGCCTTCGGGCCACCCGAAACGCAGGAATCCCTCGGTCGAGCAGCCGGTCATCATCACGGCCAGCAGCGCCAGCACCGCAGCCCGCAGAACGAGCTTGCGCCGTTGGGTCACGCGAGTGCCTCCCGGGGTAGTCGAGAACACCGGCTGGCCGGCGAATCGATGGTTTCCGCCTCGCGAGAGTATCGGAAAGTGCCTCCCGCACTAGCGCCGGGGCGCGGTCGGAGAACCACCTGGCCGGCGCCCGCGCGCAACGCCTACGCCGGGGTAGCGTCGAGGTGTGGATCCCCGCATCTTCGGGCCCAAGCGGCTGTTGTGTCACCTGTTCGTCCTCGTGGTGTTCGTGGTCTGCCTACGCCTGGGCTGGTGGCAGTGGGACCGGTCCCAAGCCCTCGGCGGGGCGGCGCAGAATCTCTCCTACGCGTTGCTCTGGCCGGTCTTCGGCGGCTATGCGATCTTCGTGTGGGTACGCCTGCTGAAGATGGAGATCCGCGGCGATCAGGCACTGCAGGGCAACGGTGATCCGGTACTCGGTCGCCCCGACGATGGACGACCAGGCACCGCGTTGGTCCCCTACGTCCCACCCGACCCTGAACTCGTGGCCTACAACGCCTATCTGACCCAGCTCAACGAGGCCGCCAAGGCTAAGCAGGCGGCAAAGGAAGAGGCTCGCAGTGCCGGCTGAGCAACCGCTGAAGACCTCAGCCGGTAGGGCCCCGGAGATCCCGACCGGCATGACCGCTGCCCTCCTGCGGTTTCGAATCATCGCAGTCGTCGTCGGCGTCGGACTGATCGTGTTGGTCCTGGTCGGGATGCCGCTGAAGTACCTCGCTGACGGCGGCCTGAGCACCACGGGAGATCGGGTCGTCGGTATCGTCGGGCCGATCCACGGCACGCTGTACGTGCTCTATCTGATTGCCGCCTTCGACCTGTCCCAGCGCAGCAAGTGGTCGTGGAAGGGCACGATCGTTGTCCTGCTCGCCGGAACCATCCCCTTCATGTCCTTCGTCACCGAGCGGGTCGTCACGAAAAGGGTGCGGGCCGGAGACCCGCTCTAGCCGCGCAGGTCCCGGTCGAGGCGAGCACTCATCGCGGCCATCGCCTGTTCGCCACGGACCCGGACCTGCACGTCGCTGTCGTGCGCCAGCGCCAGCGCAGCCGAGGCGTGTTCGAACTCGCCAACCACGCGCAATGCGCGTGCCGCAGCCGCACGTACGCGCGCGACCGGGTCGCCAGCCAGCGCTGCCACCGCGTCACCGGCCGACCCGATCTCTCGTACGGCCACGACCTTTGCCGCCATCTCCCGCACCCGCCAGTATTCGTGTCCGAGCGCGCCTACCACCGCCGGAGCCACCGTGTCGGCCCAGGCGTAGAGCAGACCCCGGGCTGCCCAGGTCGGTGCCCAGTAGCTCTGCTCAGACTCGGCCGGTTCCGTGCGCTCGTATTCATGGACGGCGTGCCGACCACCGAGCACGGCCAGAAGTTCCCGGTCCTCCCATGTGTCGCTTCGGAGGATCTCGGCACATCCAGCGGCGACTGAGGCCTCGCCCCGTAGGTCGCACAGCGCTCGGACACGCTCAGCGGGGCTTGCCTCGGTCTCCATGCCGACCATGACGAGATACTAGGTCGCGAGCCTCACCATCGACCAGACAGGAGTACGGCGACACGTGTGCGGACTAGTGGGATTCCTGAGCTTCGAAGGACAGGCCAAGGCTCGGCTCGACGACGTCACCCAGGCTCTCGGGTGCCTGCATCACCGCGGACCCGACGACCGTGATGTCTGGAGCGACGACAACGTCGTGCTCGGGTTCAACCGGCTCTCGATCATCGACGTCGACGGCAGCCCGCAGCCCTTGCCCTATGCCGAGGGCCGCTATCGGATCCTGTTCAACGGCGAGATCTACAACTACGTCGAACTGCGTGCTGAGCTCACCCGCGAATTCGGCGCGACCTTCGCTACCGAGGGCGACACGGAATCAATCCTGGCCGCCTATCATTTCCTCGGCGAGAAATGCGTCGACCGATTGCGTGGCATGTTCGCCTTTGTCATCTGGGACGCCCTGGAGCGCAAGGCTTTCGGGGCCCGCGATCCGTTCGGGATCAAGCCCCTGTACGTCGCCGGCGACTCATTCGGCTGTTACGTAGCCAGCGAGAAGAAGGCATTGCTCCAGCTCTTGGGCACCGAGTCCGGCGGTGTCGACCATCGCGCGCTCCAGCAGTACCTCACGCTGCAGTACGTACCCGAGCCTGCCTCGATGCACGAAGGGATCCGTCGACTCGAGAGCGGCACCTGCTTCTCCGTCGTGGACGGTGAGATCACCACCCGGCGCTATTTCGACCCCGACTTCGCCGTGCGTCCGGTGCGAGCGCGGGACCAGGCCGACCTCTACATGCGGATCCGCGAGACCCTCGACGAGTCGGTACGCGTGCACATGCGCGCCGATGTCACGGTGGGAGCCTTTTTGTCCGGGGGGATCGACTCGACAGCGATCGCAGCACTGGCCAAGCAGTACAACCCGGACCTGCTCACTTTCACGGTCGGGTTCGAGCGCGCGGGTTACTCCGAGGTCGACGTGGCAGCGGAGTCAGCCGCGGCGATCGGGGTCGAACACATCACTCGGGTGGTGACCGCGGACGAGTTCGCCGAGGCCGTACCTGCCATCGTCTGGTATCTAGACGACCCAGTTGCAGACCCAGCACTGGTTCCGCTCTGGTTCATCGCCCGGGAGGCCCGCAAACACGTCAAGGTCGTCCTGTCCGGCGAAGGCGCGGACGAGTTGTTCGGCGGCTACAACATCTACCGCGAGCCGCTGTCCCTGGCAGCGTTCGGCAAGCTGCCCAAGCGGGTCCTTCGTGGGCTGGCAGCGCTGTCCGAGCGCATCCCGGCCGGTGTTCGCGGTAAGGACCTCCTTCGCCGAGGATCGATTCCATTGGAACAGCGCTACTACGGCAATGCCCGGATCTTCCGCGACGAGGAGCTGGGCTTTCTCCGTACCTACGACTCCGGCGTCTCGATCAGCGATCTCACCGCTCCGCTGTACGAGCGGACCCGCGCTCGCGGGTACGACGACGTCACGGCGATGCAGTACGTCGACCTGTTCACCTGGCTGCGTGGCGACATCCTGGTCAAGGCCGACAAGATGACGATGGCCAATTCGCTGGAGCTGCGGGTCCCCTTTCTCGACCCTGAGGTCTTCGCCGTCGCCTCGACGTTGCCGGTCAGCGAGCGAGTGACCCGGGAGACGACGAAGTACGCGCTACGCCAAGCCCTTCGCGATGTCGTGCCCCCTCAGATCTTCAACAAACGCAAGCTCGGCTTCCCGGTCCCGACCCGGCTCTGGCTGGCCAACGAGCTGCACGACTGGGCACGGTCGATCATCGTCGAATCACAGACCGAGAGCCTGATCGTGCGTACAGACATCCTGGCGATGCTGGAGGCCCACCGCCGGGGTCCGATCGACTTCTCCCGCAAGCTCTGGACCGTCTTGGTCTTCATGATCTGGCACGGAATCTTCGTCGAGAACCGGATCACTCCCGAGATTCCGGAGGTGCATCACCCGGTGCGACTCTGATCGGTCGGCAGGGTCTCGACGGCTCTCGGCCGTACTCGACTGGCTCGTTTGGCCGCATACATTGCGCGGTCGGCCGCTTGTAGGAGCCCGGCGCCAGCCGCACGGGCCGGCCCGGTGGCGACTCCCACACTGACGGTCACCGCTGAACCGAGGGCCAGGAAGACGGCCTCGGCCATGCGGTCGGCCAGCACCGTGGCCTGGGCGTAATCGGTACCTTCCACCACCGCCACGAACTCGTCGCCGCCGAGACGGGCCACCAGATCCCCGGCCCGGACCTGGCTGGTCAGCGCGCCGGCAACGGCCTGCAACGTCAGATCGCCTGCTTCGTGCCCGCCGGCGTCGTTGACCGCCTTGAGCCGATCCACATCGACGACGATCATGGCGACCTCCGTCGGGTCAGCCGATCTGTCCAGCTCGGCGACTCTTACATCGAAGGCCCGTCGATTACCGATTCCGGTCAGTGCGTCGGTATGGGCGAGCACCTGCACCCGGTCCCGTTCGAGGGTCACGCGCTGGAGGATCTGAACCGACCGGGCGTTGTGCAATGTTCGCAGCCGCTGACGCCACATCGTCTTGGCGAGCTGGTCGCCGTAGGCCAGAGCTGCCCGCGCGGATTCCGAACCCGAACGCGCGAGTAGCGCCGCGCGGGTGTGATAGGCGGCCGAGGTCAGCATCCACGTCGCGTCCGCAGGCAAGGCGTCGCAGGCCTGCGCTGCTACCTCGAGGGCCTCGGGTAGCCGTCCGGCCCGTTCCAGCGCCCAAGCCAGGAACGGCAACGCGAAGGCGCGACTCTCGCGCAGGCCGTGCTGTTCCACGGCCTGCAAGCCGTCGCGGATGCGGACGACCACCTCGTCGGCCGCCTGACCGCTCGAGTCGGCGCAAGCTGCGAGCAGACCCGCAATGGCGACATACGACACGGTCTCGTCGATGTTCGCGTATTCCTGGGCGAGGACGGCATGCCGAGCGGCGGTGGCACTCTTGTCCCGGGCGCGGGCCGTCTCTCGGATCCGGAACAACTCCACCGACCAGTTGAGATGCAGCTCAGCGAGATTGAGCTGGCTGGTCACCGCGGTCAACACTGCGATCTCAGCCGAGTACGTCAGTGATGCACGCAGCGCTGCCTCGTAATGTGGCAACGCCAATTCGTACAGACGCAGATCGTGGTAACCGTGGCCCAGACCGGTGTGGGCCGTGGCTAGAACGAATCCGTCGTTGACATCGATGGTCAGAGCGGCTTCGGCCTGAGCCAGATCGTGCAGGGTCGACTCCAGGTCGAAGACCTGCGAGCCGATCTCGCTGATCAGCATCTGTTGACAGGCACGGAAGGCCAGCGCAATCGAATGCCATCCAGCCATCTCGGCCGCTGCGCTCGGGCCTGCAGTCATTGTGCCTGCGGTCATCGTTGCGGCGCTCGATGTGAGTGCGCGTGCACCGGTGATGGCAAGCATCTTCTCGGCACCCTGCACCGCGCCGTCGTGGTCTCCGAGGCACCGCAGGGCCACGGCTCTCGCGTAGAGGACACCCAAGCTCTGTCCGGAGCGGAGCAATTCGTCAGCCCGCACCAGCGCTTGCTCTGGCTGGCCGGCCTGGGCCAGGCGCAGGAGTCGGATCACACCAGCTTGGCTGTCGTTCATACCGGCTCCGGAATCCCTTCGGCTTGGGTTGGCCCGCACTGTCCGTGACCATCATGCCCCGCCGGGAAGGATGTGCCGACCTGCCTGTTCGGTTCTTCCTCGCCCGAGGTGGGGCTGCCAAGTACGACGGGCGAGGTGATTCGACTCGATCGGATTCCTGGCCGGACGGTGGCGTTCGGCTACCCCCGGACAGGTACACCCGGGCAACCTTCTCCGGACGGCTGGGACGCGATACCAGGGGCCTGCGGTTGTACGCCGCAGGCCTGCGGCTTCCGGAACTTCTACGCGGACTTCGCGGAGCAAGACGTACAGATCTTCGGCATCTCGACTCAATCCTGCGCCGAGCAGCGCGAAGCGGCCCAGCGACTGGAGCTGCCTTATCCCCTGCTGTCGGACAGCGACACGGCACTCATCCGGGCGTGGAACCTGCCGACATTCACCGTGGACGGGCACAGGCTGCTCCGGCGGATCACGATCTTCTTGCTCGATGGAGTGGTCGATGGGGTGATCTACCCGGTGTTCCCACCCGATGGAGTCAGTTGAACGAGTCGCCACACGCGCAAGATCCCTGCGCGTTGGGGTTGTCGATGGTGAATCCCTGCTTCTCGATCGTGTCGACGAAGTCGATGACGGCTCCGCCGAGGTAGGGCGCGCTCATCCGGTCGGTGACCACCTGTACGCCGGAGAAGTCGGCCACCACGTCCCCGTCGAGGGCACGCTCGTCGAAGAACAGCTGGTAACGCAGGCCAGAACATCCACCCGGCTGTACGGCGATCCGCAGGCGCAGGTCGTCACGGCCCTCCTGGTCGATGAGCGCCTTCACCTTGGCGGCGGCCGGATCGGACAACACAACGCCGCTCAACGGCTTGGACGCGGTCTCGGTGGTTTCGGTGCTCGTGGTCATGCCATGCCCTCCTGGGCGCTCGTCGGGCGCATCGTCCCCGCCGCGGTAGTCACTGTCATCCAGAGCCAACAGCGACCTCCTGGGGTCTGTTCCATGATAGCCCTCACGGCTCGTGAGCTCGGCCCACGCGTCGTCAGGGCCGGCGCCTGGGCATGCGCACTCCCAGGTGTCAGCACCGCTACCGGCGGCTAGATTGCACAGTTGTGAAGCTGCCCACTGTGAAGTTGCCCGGCATGGGCAGGGGAAGAGCCGATGCCGAAGCGAGTCAGAAGTTGATCGAGGCTGCCCAACTCGAGTCAGCGGCCGCCGGCAAGGGCCGCCCCACGCCGAAGCGACGGGATGCGCAGGGACGACGTTCCGGGCCACCGCTGCCACCGCCGACCACCAGGAAGGAGGCCTACCGCCGCACGCGGGAGACGCAGGCCTCCGGCCGCAAGAACACCCGTGCCGCTGCCTCCTCCGGGGTGGAGTCGGCCCTGCCTCGGCGAGACCAGGGCCCGGCTCGCCGATTGGTCCGCAACATCGTCGACTCGCGGCGCAACATCGGCAGCGTGTTCCTGCTCATCGCAGCGCTCGTCCTGGTCGGCTACTTCATCCCGGACACCCGGATTCGCAGCTACACCGTGCTGTTGTGGATGGCCTTCTTCGTCGCGATCATCGTGGACTCGGCCTTTCTCGGCCGTCGGATCAAGAAGATGGTCACCGAGCGGCTGCCCGGGACCACCGAGTCCAACCGCGCGCTGATCTGGTACGGGGTGACCCGCGCGACGATGGTTCGCCGTTGGCGGTTCCCCAAGCCGGCCGTGTCCGTCGGCGACGACATCTGAAGCTCAGCGATCATTCGGTGGCGGCGAGGCTCATCGGGCCGTAGATTTTCGTCTCCCCGTCGAACAGGGTGACCGCGACCACACCGTCCTCAGCCAACTCTGCGAAGTTCTCCCCCAGCCAACTCTCGGCGTCGGAGCGGCTCTCGAAGGCCTCCGGCTCGGGCGCATCCAGGGTCGCGCCTTCCTCGTCCTCGTACCGCCAGGTCCAGTCCATTCAGTCAGGCTAACTACCGAACATGCGCCTCGACGAAGGGCGGCTTGACCACCGTCACGGCGAGGGGCCGCCCACGTACGTCGACCTGGAGTTCGCTGCCACCGGTGATGCCGATGCCCCGGTCCAACAGAGCGAGACCGATTCCGACCCGCAAGGACGGGGAGAAGGTCCCGCTGGTCGTCTCGCCGACCAGCGTCCCAGACGAGTCGAGCACCGGTAGGTGAGGGCGAATGATGCCGCGCCCAGCCGCCCGTAACCCCCACAGCAGTCGCGCGGTACCCGCCTCCTTCTCGGCGTGCAACGCCGTACGACCCCAGAACGCCGGTTTGTCCCAGCCCACGGCCCAGCCGCTACGGGCCTGGTTGGGCGTGATGTCCAAGGACAGGTCCTGGCCGTGCAGCGGATACCCCATCTCGGTTCGCAGAGTGTCGCGCGCGCCGAGCCCGGCTGGTCGGATCCCGTACTCGGCCCCGGCCTCCAGAACTGCATCCCACAAGGGCGGTCCGGCTGCCGACGGGACGACCAGTTCGTACCCGTGCTCGCCGGTGTAGCCGGTACGGCACACGATCACCGGCGCCGACTGTCCAGCCGGCGACTTCCAGGAGGTCTCGGTGAAACTCATGTAGTCGTGGTCGGCGGGCAGTCCCACCGCCGCCAGCACGTCGGCCGACCGCGGCCCCTGCACGGCCAGGACGACGAAGTCCGCGTGCTGCTCGATGACGTCGATATCGTCCGGCGCCGCGGCCCGGAGGCGCCGTACGACCTCGGCGGTGTTGGCCGCGTTCGGGACGAGGAAGACCTCGTCAGGCCCGCGCAGGTAGGCGATCAGATCGTCGACGACTCCGCCGGAGCGGTCGTCGCAGCACAGTGTGTATTGCGCCTGCCCAGCTCCGATCCGATCGAAGTCGTTGCTCAGACAGGAGTTGAGGAAGGCGGCGGCGCCCGGTCCCGACACGGTGGCCTTGCCCAGGTGCGAGACGTCGAAGATGCCCACGGCAGTCCGTACGGCAAGGTGTTCGGCCAGCACCCCGCCACCGGCGCCCGGGTACTCGACCGGCATCGTCCACCCGCCGAAGTCCGCCCATTTCGCGCCAAGTACCTCGTGCCGGTCATGGAGCGGAGAGCGCTGCGCGGTCATGGCCGGACACGCTAGCGGCCAGGCCAGCAGCCCTCCGGCGATGCATCGAGGCGACTACCTGCGGATAGCATCCGTGGAATGCCCACCTTGCATGTCATCGACAAAGCCCTGGCCTCGCTCACTGCCGATGCCATCATCGTCGGGATCGGCAAGGGCAAGACGCGTCCGCTGCTGACCCCGGGCGCGCAGGCACTCGACGAGGTATTGGGTGGGAAGCTCCCTGACGCCCTGAAGGTGCTGTCCGCCTCCGGCGCCGAGGGCGAGGTCACCCGGATCGCCACGTTGGGGGCCGGGCCGTTCCCGGTCGTGGCCGCGGTCGGGCTGGGTACCCCGGACGAGGCCGGGAGGTATTCGGCCGAGAGTGTCCGCCGCGCTGCCGGATCGGCAGTACGAGCGTTGAGCGGGCGACGCAACGTCCTCAACGCTCTTGCCCTTGAAGCCACCGCGACCGAGGACAACCTCGACCGGATCCGGGCCGCCGGCGAGGGGGCGCTGTTGGGGACCTACCGCTACCTGGCTTACAAGTCGAAGAACCCGCCGGCTCGGGACGCTCCTGCACAGCGGGTCGACCTGTTGGTTGCCGACGCCAAGCATCCGGCGCTCAAGACCGAGGTGCGGCGGATCCAGGCCCTCGTCACGGCTGTCACCTTCAGCCGCGACCTGGTCAATGCGCCTCCGAACGATCTCTATCCCGCCGAGTTTGCCCGTCGCGCGGAGGTGGCCGGCAAGGCAGCTGGACTGAGGATCGAGATCCTGAACGAGAAAGCGCTGGCCAAAGGTCGCTACGGCGGGGTGCTTGCCGTCGGCTCCGGCTCGGACCGCAAGCCTCGATTGGTTCGGATGCACTACATGCCGACGGGTCGCGCCGTCTGCAAGATTGCCATCGTGGGCAAGGGCATCACATTCGACTCGGGCGGTATTTCGATCAAGCCCGCGGCGAAGATGGATGAGATGAAATCCGACATGGCCGGTGCTGCCGCGATGGTCGCCACGGCCTGTCTGATCGCTGAACTGGGTCTGCCGGTCGAGCTGATCGCCACGATCCCGA
>JBPCOF010000122.1:0-3602 GCA_051000515.1 Geodermatophilaceae bacterium | reverse complement strand
TCGTACGATCGCCGCCCGAATCTCCGACGAGTTGGGTACGCCGCTCGGTACGACCATCGGCTGGAAGGTCCGCTTCACCGACGACGTCTCCGAGGACACCCTGGTCAAGCTGATGACCGACGGCGTGCTGCTGGCCGAGATCACCCGAGACCGGCTGCTGACCCAGTACGACACGATCATCATCGACGAGGCTCACGAGCGCAGCCTGAACATCGACTTCCTGCTCGGTTACCTCGCCGAGATCCTCCCCCGCCGACCGGATCTCAAGGTCATCATCACCTCGGCCACGATCGACCCACAGCGGTTCGCCGAGCACTTCGCCACGATTCTCGGCACGCCTGTCCCGGTGGTCGAGGTGTCCGGCCGGACGTACCCGGTGGAGGTTCGCTACCGGCCGGTGATCGATCCGGATGACCCCGACTCCGACCCGGACCGCGACCAGTTGCAGGCGATCCTCGATGCCGTCGACGAACTCAGCACCGAACCTGGCTTCGGAGACGTGCTGGTCTTCCTCAGCGGCGAACGCGAGATCCGGGACACCGCCGAAGCCCTGCGCGGCCGTACGGTCGCACTGCCGGGCACGGAGATCGTGCCGCTGTACGCCCGGCTGTCCGCCGCAGAGCAGCACCGGGTCTTCGCTCCGCATACCGGTCGACGAATCGTGTTGGCCACCAACGTCGCCGAGACATCGCTGACCGTTCCCGGAATCCGGTACGTCGTGGACCCTGGTACGGCGCGGATCTCCCGGTACAGCCACCGGCGCAAAGTCCAGCGACTTCCGATCGAACCCATCTCGAAGGCTTCGGCCAACCAGCGCAAAGGCCGTTGCGGGAGAACGTCGGACGGCGTCTGCATCCGGCTGTTCAGCGAGGCCGACTTCGAGTCCCGACCGGAGTTCACCGACCCGGAGATCCTGCGCACGAACCTCGCCTCGGTGATCCTGGCGATGACCGCTCTGGGCATCGGCGACGTCGCGGCCTTCCCCTTCCTGGATCCGCCGGACCGCCGCACGGTCGCCGACGGGATCACCCTGCTGGAGGAACTGGGCGCCTTCGAACGAGCCCGCCCGCCGACGTCCGACCCGACGCATCGCACACCACGAAATCGGCTGACCCCCACCGGCCGAAGACTCGCAGCGCTTCCGGTGGACCCGCGCCTGGGCCGGATGATCCTCGAGGCCGATCGCAACGGTTGCCTGCACGAAGTGCTGGTGATCGTCTCGGCGCTGTCCATCCAGGACCCGCGCGAACGTCCGGCCGACAAGCGACCGCAGGCCGACCAGGCGCACGCCCGCTTCGCCGATCCCACCTCGGACTTCCTTGCCCTGCTCAACCTGTGGAACTACCTCGGCGATCAGCAGAAGGCGCTGTCGGGCAATCAGTTCCGCAAGCTGTGCCAGCGCGAGTTCCTGCACTTCCTGCGGCTACGCGAATGGCAGGATCTGCTCAGCCAATTGCGCCGGATCACCCGTGACCTCGGGATGACGATGAGTCGCGCGCCGGATGATTCTGCTGCCATCCACCGCTCGTTGTTGTCCGGCCTGCTGACCCACATCGGCGTACGCGAGGGTGATCGCGACTTCCTGGGAGTACGCAATGCGCGGTTCGCTCTGTGGCCGGGCTCGGCTTTGGCCAAGAAGCCGCCGCGTTGGGTGATGGTCGCCGAACTCGTCGAGACCGCCAGGCTTTTCGGCCGTGCGGCCGCCCGTACCGATCCGGAGGCCATCGAGAAGCTGGCCGGGCATCTGGTCGTACGGACCTACAGCGAGCCGCACTGGGACGCCAATCGCGGCGCCGTCATGGCCGTCGAGCGCGTCACGTTGTACGGCGTACCGCTGATCGCCGGCCGACAGTCCAACTACGGCTCGATCGACTCGGTCCTGGCTCGCGAGCTGTTCATCCGCCATGCCCTGGTCGAGGGCGACTGGTCCACCCGGCACGTGTTCTTCGCCCACAATCGCCAGCTGCTGGAGGATGTCGAGGCACTCGAGGACCGGGTGCGCCGACGCGACATCAGGATCGACGACGAGGCACTGTTCGACCTGTACGACGCACGGGTCGGTCCGGAGGTCGTCTCCGCCAGGCATTTCGACAGTTGGTGGAAACAGACCCGACGCACGCAGCCGGACCTCTTGACCTTTGACGCATCGATGCTGATCAACGCCGCGGCTGCCGGAGCGGTGTCGGGTGAGGCCTTTCCCGACGTCTGGACCTCCGGCGATCTGCGGCTGCCGCTGAGCTACCGCTTCGAGCCCGGGGCCCCCGATGACGGGGTGACCATCGACGTGCCGGTCGCCGTGGTCAACCAGCTGTCCGGGGATGCGCTGAACTGGACCGTTCCCGGCATGCGCGAGGAGCTGGTCACCGCTCTGCTTCGTACGTTGCCCAAAGCGTTGCGGCGCAATTTGGTTCCGATCCCGGACACTGCCCGGGCGATCCTGCCCGCCATCGACCCCGATGCTGCGCTGTTGCCAGCCCTGGAGCGCGAGATTCGCCGGCTGACCGCGATGGAGATTCCACCGGACGCCTGGCAACCGGATGCGCTTCCCGACCATCTGCGGGTGACCTTCCGGATCGTCGACGAGAACGATCGGCCGCTGGCCCAAGGGCGGGATCTCGCTGCGCTGCGGGATCAGGTGGCACCGCAGATGCAGGCCACGCTGAGCTCCGATGTCAATGATCTGCTGCGGAGCGGTCTGCGCGACTGGACCTTCGGCGAGCTGCCCCGGACCCGCGAGATCGACCGTGGCGGATACCGGCTGACGGTCTACCCGACTCTCGTCGACGAAGGCGAGAGGGTCGGCCAATCGGGCAGTGCGGGGCACAGCGGCGGGGCCGGGCTCAGCGGGAAAGCCGGTCAATCGGGCCAATCGGGCAGTGCGGGGCACAGCGTCGGGGCCGGGCTCAGCGGCAGTGTCGGTGTACGAGTCGTGGATTCGGCCTACGTTCAGGCGTCGCAGATGCGGCTGGGCGTACGCCGGCTGTTGCTGTTGACGCTGCCGAGTCCGACGACCGCGCTCGGCAGGAGTTTGTCCACTCGGGACGGTCTGTTGCTGCGGCTCGGTCCGTACCCGAGCGTGCAGGCTCTGATCGAGGACTGCATCGCCTGTGCGATTGATGATCTGGTCGAGCGCCACGGGCGTCCGCCGTACGAGGAAGCCGGCTTCCGAGCACTGCAAGCGGCTGTCGGACAACAACTCCGGACGACTGCAACCGACGTTGTCGAGCGGGTCATCGCGACCCTGACTGTTGCTCGGGATGTCGAGCAAGCTTTGGATGCAGCCCCCGGGCGGCACGTTCGGTCATCAGCGATTATGGACGTCCGTGGACAGCTCAACGAGCTGATCCATCCCGGCTTCATCAACGCCACGGGCCAGGCCCGCCTTAACCACCTGCCCCGATACCTGCGCGCCATGCTGATCCGGCTCGAGGCACTGCCGCGGGAGGCGGCGCGCGACGCAGCGTGGCAAGCGACGGTCGAGTCACTCCGGGCGGAGTGGCAACAACTGGTGGACACCAAGCCTGCCTCGGGCGCTCTGGACGCCGACCTGGCCGAGATTCGCTGGATGCTGGAGGAACTGCGGGTCAGCTTCTTCGCCCAGA
>JBPCOF010000053.1:0-6090 GCA_051000515.1 Geodermatophilaceae bacterium | reverse complement strand
CCGCAAGCCGCATCAAAGCCGCACACGGTCTTCACCAATCCTTCACAGCAGCTACCTACCGTCGATGTCAAGCAAGCAGTGCACGTCGACCGAGGAGAGCATTCGTGAATTCCCGTATCCGTACTACCGCCATCGCGGCCGTCTTGGCGGCCGGCCTCACCGGGGGCGGTATCGCGTGGGCAGCCAACGCGCAGTCCTCGACCGACGGTGGCGAGCATAGCGATTCGATGGGCGGGGGCATGTCGATGATGGACATGATGGGCGGCGGCATGTCGATGATGGGGGGCGGTTCCGGGGGCGGAATGGGCGAGTTCTCCAACGACAAGCCCTTTGATCTGCAGTTCATCGACCAGATGACGATGCACCATCAAGGTGCGCTGATGTCGACCCGCGCCATGATCGCCGATTCCGAGCGCCCGGAGTTGCGCGACCTCGCCACCGCCATCGAAACCAGCCAAACGGCACAGATCGAACAGATGCAGGCCTTCCGCACCGAGTGGCACGGCGACGCCGAGTCCACCACGGCCGGGATGGACATGTCGCAGATGGAACAGATGATGACCGGCGACGCGATGACCGGAATGGCGGACATGATGGGCGGGCAGGGCGAGGAGATGTACCTGCAGATGATGATCGTCCACCACCAGCTGGGTGTCGACATGGCCGAGGAAGCGATCAGCCGCTCCGAGCGGCCGGAGATCCGTCAATTGGCCCAGGAGATCGCCGATGAGCAGTCAGCCCAGATCGTCCTGATGCAGCGCTATCTCTCCGAGGGGTAGACGCTTCCAGCTCCAACCGCCATGCACGTTCCCGAACAGCTACGAAAGGACCACGAGAGTGATGAACATTGACCCTTCCCGTGAAGGTTCGTTGACAGGCAGATGCCGAATCGGCAGCCGCAATAGCGGGTGGACGTCGTGATGGGCGGCGGGATGGACGGGTTCGGCACCTTCTTTGCCGTCCTGATCGTGGCGCTCCTGATCGCACTGACCGCCTTGGCCATTACCGCAACCGTCTGGCTCATTCGCAACATGAACACGCGCCGGCCAGGCGCGGCCAGAGCCGACACCGCTACCACCGACTCAAGGAGCTAGACGACGATGCCCGAAGCTTTGCTCTTGCTGGCCTGCCCGATTGGTATGGGCCTGATGATGTGGCTCATGATGCGCGGCGGTAACCAGGCTGCTCCGACGCCGCAGCCCGAAGTAAGGCAGCCCGAGGCAACGCCGCAACCCGAAGTAACGCCGCAGCTCGAGGCGGTGCCGCCTAGGCCTCGCCTAGGCCGGTTTTGAGGTAGGGCTGGCGGAACGGAGGCCCGACCATCCGAGTCCGGCGGCGAGTAGCAGCAGCAGGCCGCCGAGGTAGTAGACGGATTGGATGCCGAGCCAGGCCGCAAGGAGCCCGCCGAGCAGGAGGGAGATCAGCCTTGCGAGTTGCCAGAGCACGTCGAAGCTGGCGAAGATTCGGCCTCGGGCGTGTTGGGGGGCGTGGGCCTGGAGCAGGGAATTGAACGTGACCGCGCCAGTAGAGGTGCCGAGTCCGTAGACGGCGAGGGCGACGAGGGCCACTGGCAGCGCAGTGAAGATCGCGAGGGCACTCGCTGCCGGAGCGATGCTGTACTGGGGAATGTACGCACAGTCCCAGTTACCCGGTGATGTACGTGACATTGAGTGCCGGCTTCGCCGGCTGGCTCGCCACCTATCTTGTCCACTGAACGGTCAACGGACGTCACACCTATCCGTGGCCGGCTGCGGTTCGGTCTTTGCCGTGCAGATCAACCCATGCCTCCTCGGATCCGCCCGGCAATTCACAGCGCGGTGCTCGGTGTTACGACCTTCGCCGCAGCGTGGGTATGGCGGCACAAGCACTCTGCGGCCGCCCACCATCGTGGCAGGACATTCCATGGGGGGTGCCCTCGCACTGCGGTGGGCCGCCGAGCACACCGACCGAGTCCGGTCCGTACTGACCTTCGGTGCCCCGCTCTACCAAGCCCGCGCCGAAGCCGACGAGCACGTCGCACGGATGGCCCGGATGGATGCCCTCCTTGCCGGTGACGGACCGCTGCCGCGAGCAGCCTGCGCATGGATCTGTCGCCACGGCCGAGCCGATGTTCCGCCTACTGCTGCACCGCAGTACGGCTGCCCAGGCGGACAGCCGGTTGATTGCGCTGAAAGCCAGCCATGACTGATTCAACGACGACCGCCACCATGCCGGCAGCGTTCATCGGGCACGGCAACCCCGATAAACGCATTCGAGCTCAATCGCTACACCGTCGCGTGGCGAGCCTTCCGCGAAGCAGTTCCCAGACCACGCGCGATTCTTGTGGTGTCGGCACATTGGTAAATCGGTGTGCGTGCGGTGACAGCCATGCCGAGACCGCGAACCATCCACGACTTCTACGGGTTTCCGGAGGGGCTCTTCGCCGTCGAGTACCCGGCGCCGGGGCCGCCGGACCTGGTCGATGAGGTCAGCGACGTGGTGCACCCGACCCGGGTCGGAACTGATGTCGATGCCTGGGGGATCGATCACGGGACTTGGTCGGTGCTGGTGCACGCCTTTCCGTCGGCTGATATCCCCGTCGTGCAGCGGAGCAACAATGCCGAGCAGGATTTTGAATTTCACCTCGAGCTCGGTGCAAGACTCGCCCCATTGCGTGAGAGTGGGGTGCTCATCCTGGGCAGCGGCAACGTCGTTCACAACCTGCGCGGCATCGATCGGTCACGGCCGGACGACGGGTTCGACTGTGCGCAGCGCTTCGATGAGGACACGAAGACAGAGATGGTCACGCAGCCGACCGGGGTGGCCCGCCTCGACGGGCATTCGGACTTTCGTGTCGCGGTGCCTACGCCCGGCCACTTCCTACCGCTGCCTTATATATCGCTGGACTCGCCGGCGCGGCCGGAGAGGCAGGCGATGGCGTCGACGTCCTTGTCGACGGCTACGCCTATGGCTCCGTATGCATGACCGCCTACACCCTGGGCTCTCGGACCCTGTGCGTCGGCTGACGGGCCGGGGGCCGCGGCGTTCCCGGCCTCCATGCCACTGGACAGCTCGAACGAGTTCGGATCCCGCGCGTTCGATCCGGCCGGGAGGTGTCCCTGTCCGCCGAGCCGGCCACACCTCCGGGGGTGCATCGGGGGTAGCCAGCCGAGCCGGGTGTCCGCGTACGACACCGCGTCTCGTTCTCAGCAGGGTGAGCGTACGGGTGTAGGGGACGGGGTCATGCGACATCCATGCGGGCGAGCGTCACGCAGCAGAGCCCTGGCTGCGGCTGCAGGGCGGCGGCGATGTCGTGGTCGAGTTCCAGGCCGACAAGTAGGCCCTCGAGAAGGGCGAGGTTGACCGCACAGGTGACTCGAGGGGCTGTTGAGACGATCAAAGTGGAACGGGCAGTTGCCGAGGGTCAGCCGGTCGCCAGACCGGGTCGGCGCGTAACCCAGGCCATCGAGGGCGCTTCGATTGAGGTCAGGGGTCCACGCCGCCCGCTGACGCGGTTGCGCCGCCGGCGGAATCAGCCAAAGCGAGGCCTTCTTCGCGGGCAAGGCGCCGCGCGGCGTCGAACGGCGCCTCTCCGAACTCGCTCGCCGCGACCGCCCGGGCCAGGATGCGGCCAGCCAGGTCTGTCGGCGGGCAGGCGACGTGAGGTCAATGTTGCGCGCTGAGCGTCGGTAGCGCTTGGCTGGGCGGCCAATCTTTCGTTGCCGCCGATCCGCGGACGGCTGGTGGTCTACCTCCAGCCGCCCGGCAGCGACGAGCTTGTCGAGGTGGAACGCCGCTATGACCGTGAGTGTCTCGCTAGGCGTGCTTGGCCCGCGTACGTCGAGGCATGAGCACTAGCCCGGTACCGATCAGCACGATCCCAGCGCCGATCCCAGCGAGGGACATGGACGGCAATGCGGTTCCGGTGTAGGCAAGACCGCCACCACCATTGCCGCCGTTACCGTTACCGCCGCCGTTGCCCCCACCATTTCCGCCACCGCCACCGCCACCGCCGCCACCGCCACCGCCACCGCCGCCACCGCCACCGCCACCGCCGGATCTGCTGGTCTCCGTTGTCGTTGAGGTCCCGGTGGAACTGCCAGTTGAGGTGCCGGTCGAGGTGCCGGTCGAGGTGCCGGTCGAGGTGCCGGTCGAGGTGCCGGTGGACGTTCCGGTCGAGGTGCCGGTCGAGGTGCCGGTCGAGGTGCCGGTCGAGGTGCCGGTCGAGGTGCCGGTCGAGGTGCCGGTGGACGTTCCGGTCGAGGTGCCTGTGGTCGAGCCTGTGGTGGTAGTGGGCGCTGTCGTGGTGGTGGGTGCCGTGGTCGTGGTCGTGGTCGTTGTCGTCGAGCCTGTGGTGGTGGTCGGCGCTGTCGTGGTGGTGGGTGCCGTGGTCGTGGTCGTTGTCGTCGAGCCTGTGGTGGTGGTCGGCGCCGTTGTGGTTCCAGTCGTTGTCGTCGAGCCTGTGGTGGTGGTCGGCGCCGTGGTCGTGGTCGGCGCGGTGGTTGTGGTTGTCGCTGTTGTAGTCGAGCCCGTGGTGGTCGTCGACGCCGTCGTGGTCGTGGTCGTGCCGGTCGTGGTGCTTCCAGTCGTGGTGGTCGGTGCGGTGGTCGTGGTGGTCGCGGTCGTGGTCGGCTCCGTCGTGGGCGCTGTGGCGCACTCCGGAAGGTTGAAGACGTTGGTGTCCAGGGTGACTGCGCCGTTGCGGGCCAGCGCTCGTCCCTCAACGGTGGTACCGGTCTGCACGGTTATCGAGGTCAGCGCCAGGATCGTTCCGACGAATTTCGTGCCGGTGCCTAGGGTCGCTGAGCTCCCCACTTGCCAGAACACGTTGCACGGGTCGGCCCCGTTGGTCAGAGCAACCGTGCTGTTCGATGCCGTGATCAGGGTCGAGCCTGCCTGGAAGATCCACACAGAGCTGGGATCGTTCTTTGCGTCCAGCGTGACTGTGCCGGTCAGACCCAGTTCGGTGGCATTGCCGTACACCCCCGCGACCAGGGTTTGACCACCCAGTTCGGTGGCGACGGCGTTGGAGGGGCGCCCAGCTGCGTCGTTGTACGCGGTCGTCAGATCATTTTGCGCCTTCAGCGACACGGCATCAGAGATGTGTTGGACTCCGTTGAGCGTTCCCGGTGGAAAGCCGGTGACCGAGCTTCCCGGGTCGACGCCCAGATCCCCGTTGATGACCGATGGGCCGGTGTTGGTCACCGCGGTGCCGGCCAGCACCGCGAATGGCTCGGCCGTTCCCAAGTCCACTGATGCAGGGGCGGCGTTTGCCGGCGTAAAAACGGACAGCATGGCGCCGAGGAGGACGATTGCACCGGTCATCGCAAGCAGTGCTGCGAGCTTTGTCCGCCGTGGGTTCGGGGGTGGTGGTGCCTTGACGGGTCTGTGCCGAGCCGGAGTGCCGGTCATATCTGCTGCCTTCTCCCGACCGAACAACCGCCCCCGCGGGAACTCCTTTGGAGCTCTTTCGATTGTTCCTGTCAGGACCCACGTACATGGACTGGATGGCCTCGAGCGGTCCGCTTGTGGCGGACGCAGTGTTGTGGCACCGGGGCGCAGCCATTCGACGAGTGGCGGCGGAGCGTAACTGCAGGTAGACGGACCGTAGGCTTACCGACCAAGTCCTGTCAATGACTAATTGTCATGATCATTTACGGAGGGTGACTCGAAGACGCGACTACCCAGGAAGTCCTCGGGCTCCAGTCGCATCAGTTGGTCCCGGGTGGTCGGCCCTGAGGACTCGAGGACCCGGTTGGCGTGCCGCAGCCGAGCGCGTTCGATCGCGTTGCGGATGCTCCGCGCATTGGCGAACCGCGGTTGTTCCTTGCGGAGGCGTACGTAGTCGGCGAAGACCTTCTCGGTCTCCGGGGCGAAGGTGTAGCCCTCTGTGTCGACCATCAGGTGGCCGATCTGCCCCAGCTCCTGGACCGAGAAGTCCGGGAAGTCGATGTGGTGGGCCACCCGGGAACCCATGCCGGGGTTCGAGGCGAAGAAGGAGTCCATCCGATCCCGGTAGCCGGCCAGGATCACCACGATGTCCTCGCGCTGGTTCTCCATCACCTGGAGCAGGATCTCGATGGCTTCCTGCCCGTAGTCCCGCTCGTTCTC
>JBPCOF010000012.1:0-12693 GCA_051000515.1 Geodermatophilaceae bacterium | reverse complement strand
TCTTGGACTCGATGGTCTCCGGACCGACGAATCGGTGGTTGGCCTCCATGCCGGTCAGCGCGTCCGGGCTGAAGGAGGACCGTTCCTCGGTGGCGATCCGGATCTCCTCGTCCCAGTCGATGTCGTCCAGCGAGAAGGTCAGCAGACCCAGTTCGTCGGCCTGCTCGGCGGGCAACCGCGTGCCGATCTCCTTGCGCAGCCGGTCGAGGTGGTCCGGGTCGCCGTAGAAGCGGGACTCGAGTCGGGACAGGCCGTTGCTCATCGGAAAGGCACCGAAGTTGGACTCGGACACCACGATCTGGGCCGCCTCGCCTTCTTCGCTGAGCGCCCCGTCCTCCATCAGTCCCTCGAGCATGTACTGACGGTCGCAGGCCAGGGCCAGCTCCAGCAGCGGTCCGGCGAAGCAGCTGCCCGGCTCGATGACCGCGATCAGGCTGCGGCTGGTCACGTCCAGCCGTTTGAGCACCCGCTTGTAGAAGTGCCGGATCTCGTTGACGAACCAGTCGCCGCTGCTGTGTTCGGCGATCACCCGTTCGAACGCGAGCACCCCGGACGGGTCGCCTCTGGTCTTGAACACCCACGTACCGAGTTCCAGTTCGTTCGTACGTAGATGCAGGACCAGGTCGTCGAGCTCACGACTCATCGCCAGCGGCCAGAAGTCCGCGCCGAGTTCGTAGATCCGCTCGAGATTCTCCGGTACGGCACCCGACGGGCCGAACACCGTGATCGTGACGACCAAGCTGGCCCGGTCGAGATCCGCCGTGACGTGCCGGTAGCGAATCTCGGAGTCGGTGATCGTCGGCTCTAGCGGCGTCAGCGGGACGGGCGCCCCGCCGCTGAGCCGGCCTGATTCCTTGGCTGCCTTGCTGGCCGCGGCGCTGACGGCGTCGGCCCATTCCTTTTTGGGCGCAACAGCATCGACCAGGCGCCAGGCCACCGCCGTCTTCCCGCGGATGCCCTCGGACTTGGTGGCGAATACGTCGGCGAGGTCCTTGCGTACGCCGCGCTTGTCCACGACGCGGGTGAGCCCACCGGTGCCCGGCAGCACGCCTAGCAACGGCAGCTCGGGCAGCGAGACCGACGAGGAGTTGTCGTCGATCAGCAGGATCCGGTCGCAGGCCAGGGCGAGCTCATAGCCGCCACCGGCACACGCGCCGGTCACCGCCGCGAGGTAGGTCTGACCGGAGTTCGCGGTCGCGTCCTCCATGCCGTTGCGGGTCTCGTTGGTGAACTTGCAGAAGTTCACCTTCCAGGGGTGGGTGGACGCGGCCAGCATCCGGATATTGGCACCGGCGCAGAAGGACTTCTCCTTGCCGCTGGTCACCACGACCGCCTTGACCTCGGGATGCTCGAAACGGAGCCGAGTCGTCGCGTCGTACAGCTCGATGTCCACACCAAGGTCGTAGGAGTTCAGCTTCAGCTCGTACCCGGGCACGATGCCGCCTTGCTCGTCGACATCCAGGGTCAGCGTGGCGATCTCGCCGTCGACCGCGAGCTGCCAGTGTCGGTAGGCCTCGGGGCGGGTCCGGAAGCTGACAGTCGGCACGTCGCTGGCGATGGGCACGGGTGCGGCATCAGTCTCTGTCACGGGTACGCCGACACTGGTCATGACTCTGCGCTCCTCGAGGTGCGGGGTACCTCAATTGTCTACAGATTCGTGGCGCATCGTCAAGCGGTTGTCGCATATTGCCGTGAGATGACCCCATCGACAGGTGTCGTCGTAGGCGAGACATCCGGGCTGTGTCACGATCGGCATGGAGGTTGCCCTCACGTGGAATTCCCGCAGGAGTTGACCGGTGCCGCTCTGGCGCCCGGGTGGGTCGGCCAGCCCAGCCCACCGGGTGTCGCGGCCAGGCGCCACGAGTTCGGAACGGCCAGCGCGTCGTCCTATCTGCTGACCGTGCTCGGGGAGTTCGTGCTCCCGCGTAAACGGCCGGTGTGGACGGCTGCACTCACCGACACGCTGGAACTGCTCGGGATCGAGCACCGCGCCGCTCGGCAGGCGCTGGCCCGCACCGGCGCCGATGGGCTGATCGCGTCGGCCAAGGTCGGCAGGCGGGCGCAGTGGACCTTGACCGGGCCCGGTCGACGGCTGCTCAGCGACGGCGCGGAGCGGATCTACACCTTCGCCAGCGAGACCCCGGACTGGGACGGCGAGTGGCTGGTCCTGCTGGTCAGTGTCCCGGAGACCGAGCGTGGCCTGCGCCGGCGCGCGCGTAGCCGGTTGGCCTGGGCCGGCTTCGGTTCTCCCGCTCCGGGTGTCTGGGTCACTCCACGGCCGCAACTCGCCGACGAGGCCCGGGAGGTACTGGCCGATCTCGGCCTCAACCGATCGGTGTTCTCCTTCGTCGGGCCGCATGCCGGGATCGGCCACGAGCCGGAACTGGTCAACCGAGCCTGGGACCTGCCAGAGATCGCCGCCAGATACGACCGGTTCCTGAACACCTTTGCCGATGTCGAACCCGCCGATGACACCGAGGCGCTGCTGTCCCAGATCCATCTGGTCCATGAATGGCGACGGTTCCCGTTCCTGGACCCCCAATTGCCGACGGCGCTGCTGCCCCGCGACTGGGTAGGACGTAGCGCGCGCGAACTCTTCCGCGACAAGCACGATGCCTGGCGCGACGGTGCGAACGCCCGGTGGAAGCTGCTCTCCGCGAGTTGATCATCGGCAAAGTGAGGTTTGATTCGGCGATAATCCCCCGGTTTGCCGATGATCAACTCGCTCAGGCGACCCCGAGCAGGCGTCTTGCCGTTGGTTCGTCGGCCCGGAAGTCCGCAGTCGAGCAGCGGTGCGCGATCTGGCCCTTGACCATCACCGCGACCTCGTCGGCAACACCGAACGCCAGGTGCAGGTCCTGTTCGACCAACAACACCGTCACTCCCTCGTCCTTGAGCGTTCCGATCACCCGGCCGATCTGATCCACGATCGTCGGCGCCAAGCCGTCGGAGGGCTCGTCCATCAGCAGCATCCGTGGGCCGGTGAGCAGGGCCCGGGCGATGGCCAGCATCTGCTGCTCGCCGCCGGAGAGCTGGCCACCGAGGTGAGCTCGGCGCTCAGCCAGGCGCGGCAGCAACTCCAGGACCTTCGGGACGGTCCAGGTCGCCGTACCGCCACCGCGCCGGGAGGCCAGATCCAGGTGTTCGGTGACGTCGAGGTTCGGCCAGATCCGGCGCCCCTGCGGAACCAGAGCCAACCCAGCCCGGGCGATCTGGTCCGTACGCCGCCCCGCAAGTTCTTTGCCGTTCAAGGTGATCGAGCCAGCGGTCGGCCGGACCAATCCCATGACGGTGTGGATCAGCGTGGTCTTGCCGACGCCGTTGCGACCGAGCAGACCCAGGACCCGGCCGTCGGCAACGTCGAGATCGACGCCCTGCAAGACGGTGCTGCGCCCGTACCCGGAAGTGAGCCCAGTGATCTGCAGCGTCACGACTACGTCTCCCGCCCAGTTTCGTCCGAGTGAAGGACGCTTTGTGCCAATAGGTTCGATACAGGGTGTCCTTCACTCGGGTGGAGGGTGGGGTCGGGGGCGGGGCCGAAGAGCTCGCCGCGTTTGCTCGAGCCGAGATATGCCTCTTGGACGGCGGCGCTGCCGCGCACCTCATCCGGTGTCCCGGTCAGGAGCACCTGGCCCAGGTGCAGGACCGTGACGCGCTCGGCGAGGGCGAAGACCACGTCGAGATCGTGCTCCACGATGACCACGGTGATCTCCCGGGGCAGCGCCAGGACCAGTTCGGTGAGCCGCCCGCTTTCGGCCGGCGACATGCCCGCTGCCGGCTCGTCCATGAGCAGCAGACGGGGCTCACAGGCCAGTGCCACGGCGATCTCCAGTTGACGTCGCTCGCCATGGGACAGGGCGGAGACGACCACATCGGCCCGCTCGGACAGACCGACGGCCTGCAGCAACTCGCCGACCCGGGCATCGACGTTGCGCTGCCGCCGCGGCAGCAACCAGGTCGCGGTACCCCGGTGCCGCTGGGCGGCCAGCGCCACGTTCTGAGCGGCCGTCTGGGTCAGGAACAGACTCGAGTGCTGCATGGTCTGGCCAAGACCGCGGCGGGCCCGCCGGACCTGGGAGAGCTTGGTCACCTCGTGGCCGGACAGCGTCACCGTTCCCGAGGTCACCGCCATCTCTCCGGAGATCAACCGGAACAGGGTGCTCTTGCCGGCACCGTTCGGTCCGATCAGCGCATGCCGGGCACCGGAGGAGACGTCGAGGTCCACGCCATCCACGGCTTTGAGTGCACCGAAGCTCCGGCCCACCCCACGCAGTTCGAGGAGCGCGCTCATCGTTGAGTCATAACATGGCGCGCTTCGCGCGCGAGTCGACTCCGCTCCTCGGAGCCGTCCGGCGGGGAGGAGCGCTGACAAGAACACCCTCGTCGATCAGCCCCGCCGGACATCTCCTGCGATGCTCGTCTCCGGGTCATCGGGCGGCTCCCTCGGTCTGTCGCATTGGTCTGCGGCGGAAGCGGGTCGTGGCCAGGCCAGCAATCCCGTTGCGCAGCAGGTACACCGCCACGATGAACGCGGCCCCGAGAACCAGGGTGCCGTGCCCATCGAGGTCCGGGCCGTAGACATCGCGGATCAGGACGACCAGCGCAGCGGCGATCGCCGGACCCCACAGCGAACCCGCACCGCCGGCCGCGACGGCAAGTAGGGCAAGGGCAGAGGTGGTGAACCCGACGTCGGCTGGCGTCACGAAGGCGAAGCGCTGGGTGGCCAACAACCCTCCAGCCAGCCCCGCCACAGCGCCGGCCAGAACGAACCCGGCCAGCTTGTACCGGAACGGGGAATAACCGAGGGAGCGCATCCGAGACTCGTTGTCCCGGATCCCGCGCAGGGCGGCACCGAACGGTGATCGGGACAGCGCCCAGATCGTCAGGTAACCGACCGATGCGAAGGCGAGGGTGTACCAGAACACGTAGCCCTCTTGGACCAGGGGCGTGCCGAGCAGCTCTACGGCGGGGATGCCGCCCAGACCGTTGTCGCCACCGGTGACCCCGGACCAACTCTCGGCCAGTTGCTGGATGAGTTCGCCGATGGCCAGGGTCAGCATCAGGAAGAACACGCCGTGCGACCTGACGGCCAGCCAACCGGTGGCCGCGGCGGCGAGCGCAGCGACAAGCACGGCGGCCAGTAACGGTACGGGCGCCGCCGCCGTCCAGTACTTGGCGACCAGACCGGCCGAATAGGCGCCGACACCGAAGTAGGCGGCATGACCCAACGAGGGAAGCCCGGTGATGCCGACCAACAGGTCCAGGCTGACCGCGAGCAAGCCGAAGATCAGCATTCGGCCGAGCATCGAGGTCGGGAACGGCGCGACGAACAGGGGTACGGCCGCGAGGATGATCAGCACTCCTAGGGCGACCAACCTGCCGAGCGGAACTCGACGGCCCGGCCGAGAACCGGATTCGTCCACAGTGGAGGGCACGGCCCCGGCGCTCATACCGCACTCGCCTTGCTGCTGCCGAACAGCCCGCGCGGACGAACGATCAACACCAGAGCCAGCGCTCCGAAGAGCATGAAGGAGGCGAAGTCCGGGAGGTTGGCCCGGCCCAGGGATTCGACCTGGCCGATCACCAATGAACCGATCAGCGCACCGCGCACCGAACCCAGCCCGCCGATGACGATAACCACGAGGGCGAGCAGCAGCACGGTTTCATCCAGGCCGGTGCGGGCGCCGTACACCGGACCACCCAGCACCCCCGCCAGGGCGGCCAGCATGGATCCGAACGCGAACACCCCGGCCTTGACCTTGCGGTTGTCCACCCCCAGGGCGGAGACCATCTCCCGGTCGCTGACGCTGGCCCGGATCAACGCGCCAAGCGACGTCTTCTCGATGACCAGCCAGACCACGATCGCCAGGACCATCCCGACACCGATCAGCGCCAGTCGATAGGCCGGATAGGTGTTGCCGAACACCTGGATCGACTGATCGAGTCCCGGTGGTGCGACCACGTTCTGGACGTCGTCACCGAAGATGATCGAGATGATCTCGGCCACGACCAAGGCCACCCCGAGGGTCAGCAACGCCTGGTCAAGATGCCCGCGGCCGACCAGCGGCTCGGTCGCCACAGATAGGATCAGCCCGGCGACCAGCCCGAATGCGGCAGCAACCGCGAGTGCGGTCAGGAAGCCGCCCCACGAGGACACCCCGCCGGTGAACTGGAAGCCGACGTACGCGCCGATCAGGTACAGCGCACCGTGGCCCAGGTTGAGCACGTCCATCATCCCGAAGACCAGAGACAGACCGACGGCCAGGATGAACAGCAACGAGCCAATGGCCAGGCCGTTGAGGATCGAGATGAAGTTGTCGGCGAACCACTCGGTCATAGGGGCCGAACCCTACTGCTCGGCAGTCTCACCACAGCCAGACTTCGGTGCGGCTTCGCCCGGCCGCTCCACCCCTACTGACCGTATTCGCCGAGTTCCTCGACGACCACGTTGATCAGGCCACCGTCGCCTTCCTGCACCTCGCGGAGGTACTCGATGTGCTTGGGCGACTGGCCGTCGAAGGTCCATGGACCACGCGGGCTGTCGCTGATCTCCCCCAGTCCGCCGAGGGCCTCGGAGACCGCGTCACCGGACAGGTCCGTGGCGTCGGCCAAGGCAAGGTCGAGCACCAGTGCCGCGTCCCAGGTTTGTACGGCGAAGCAGGTGGGCAGCACGTCGTAGGCCCCCTGGTAGGCCTCGACGAACTCGGTGTTGGCCGGGTTGTCGATCTCCGTCGAGTAGTGCAGCGCGGTTTGGATCCCGACCGCTGCCTCGCCTTGAGCCTCGAGCACGCTGCCCTCGGTGAGAAAGCCCGACCCGTACAGCGGCACGGTGTCCTTGAGCCCGAAACCCGCGTACTGCTGGACGAAGCTGACTGCCTCGCCGCCGGAATAGAAGACAAAGGTCGCCCCGGCACCGGATCCGGGGATCGCGGACAGGAACGGCTGGAAATCCTGTGTGGTACCGAACGGGGTCAGCGCTTCGCCCGCGATCGTCCCGCCGCCGCCCTCGTAGGACGCCTTGAATGCCACGAAAGTCTCCTGACCGGCCGCGTAGTCCGGCGCCATCAGGAAAACTCCACCCTCGGGCTGCTGGCTCACGAGATATTCCCCCAACGCGAAGGCGGCCTGGGCATTGTTGAACGAGGCCCGCCAGATGTAGGGGTTGCGGGCTTCCCCGGTCACCGCATTCGCGCCGGCGTTGGAGATCACCAGCACTTTCTTGGCGGCCGCGACCGCCTCAGCCGCGCCCAGCGCCGATGCGGAGTTGACGATGCCGACGAGAACGTCCACGTTGTCTCGCTGGATCAGTCCTTGGATCGCCGGAACACCGGTGTCGGGTCCCTCGCCCTCGTCACCGATGACGGTCTCGACCTCGTACCCGCCGAGCATGCCGTCGTTGCGGTCGAGAAAGAGGTCCCAGCCGTTCTTCATGTCGACACCGAGCGGGGTGTAGACGCCGTCCTGCGGGATCACGAGTCCGACTTTGATCGCCCCGCCGCCCCCTGAGGCGCTCGAGCCTGCACTGCTCCCTCCCCCGACGCTGCTTCCACAGCCCGCAGTCGCGGCCAGACCAGCCAGTCCGAACAGGCCGAGCGCACTTCGTCGTGAGAGAACCGGTTGCGTCATGGGCTACTCCTCTGATCCGTACGGCGGATGGGCCGAAGGCTCCATGGTGACGGCAGCGCAGGTGAGAGGCAACGCTTCAGGGCGTTGTCAGACTCGCGTGGCCGGTTCCAGTGCTCTGGATACCGTCTCCACCGCTTCGATGAGGTCCTCTCCGAGGTAGGTGCCCGGGACAGCAGCGCGAGTGGGCGCGGCGAGAAAGGCGTTACCTGCGTAGAACAACCTGGTGCTCGTCCGATCGGCTGCCTGGAGCGAGGCGACCGTCGCACGGCGGTGCGAGGAGATGTGCGAGACGACGATCGTGGCGGCGGCTCGGGTTCGGTTGATCGCTGCGGTCAGAGCCGATGGTGGGATCCGCTCGCCGAGCAGGTGACATTCCCAGCCGCGCTGAGCCAGCAGTACCTCCATCGACTCCAGCCCGACAGTGTGCAGATCACCGGGGCCACAGCTCAACACGATGGTCTGCCGATGCCACGGAACGGGGCCCGTGGACAGGACCTTCTTCAGCCAGCTGCGGGTCGCGTTCGTGACCAGATGCTCCTGGGAGATGTCGCATCGACCGGTCTGCCAGGCCACCCCGATCAGGCGCATGCCGGGGAGGATCACCCGGCAGATGGCGTCGTCGAGCCCGAACTGCTCGCGGCAATGGTCCAGCAGGACGTCCAACTGGCGGGCGCTCATCGTCTCGGCCACGTCGAGAAATGCCTGGATGAACGAGCGGTACGGCTGGGTGGAGTTCGCGGCGTCGCGCACCAGCACCGCAGCCTCGGAGGTGCGTCGACCGCGGGTGATCTCGTCGCGCATCAGGCGGAGGTCGGCGATCTCGGTCGCGGTGTAGCGCCGGTGCCCCCCGCCGGTACGCGCGGTCTGAGCCAGGCCGTACCGGCGCTCCCAGGAGCGAATCGTCGGAGCCGGGATGCCCAGGAGCTCACTCACGCCCTGGATCGACAGACCCCTGGCGCTGACCACTGACTCACTCACCACGAATACATACGTCCGGCAGGGCACAGCGGTTCACTTGGCAGCGCTAGGACCGTTGTGCCAGAGGCCATACGATGTAAGCCGCATGCTGATCGTCTCACCGACTTCCGAGGCGCACGTCTTGGAGTAAGGACAACTCATGACGTCACAGCCCTACGACCCGCAGCGATCCAACCCGGCCGACCCAGCCCCGCCGACCCGACCAGCACCGGCAGCCAACCCAGCACCAGCGGTACCCCCAGCTTCAACAGCACAGGACGGCCACGGCTCCCCCGACCTCGGACGTTTCGAGAGCGGCAGCGACGGCCGGTCGGCTGCCAACTCCGATCACGCCCGAGCAACCGACTGGGACCGGCCGCGGACAGGTGACCAGTACGACAGTTCTGACGCGGGACGGTCATCGGCGGACCCGGCTCCGGTTGGCGACCCAGGGGTCGGTGGCACCAGGTTCAACGGCACCGGGGTTGGTGGCACCGGGGTCGGTGGCACCGACCACGACAGCGTGCGCGCGCGTGAGAAAGAGGCGTTCGGTGGCATGAAGTTCGGATCGGCCTTCTTCGGGTGGCTGACCACGATCGGCACCACGATCCTGCTGGTGGCGATCGTCTCGGCCGTCGCAGCAGGCATCGGGATCGATACCGGCGCTTCCAGTCAGGACTTGCGCGGGGTGGGGATCGGCGTGGCCATCGCGCTGCTGGTCATCCTGTTCATCGCCTATTTCATCGGCGGGTACGTGGCCGCCCGGATGGCTCGGTTCAACGGCGCTCGTCAGGGCTTTGCCGTCTGGCTCTGGGCCGTTGTGATCGCCATCATCCTCACCATTGCTGGGCTGATTGCCGGGCAGCAGACCGACATCACCAGTCAGGTCAATCTGCCTTCCCTCCCCGTCAGCTCGGACGAGTTGACTGCCGGTGGACTCATCGGCCTGGCGGCCGTTCTCGTCGTGACGCTGATCGGGGCGATCCTCGGCGGCCTGACCGGCATGCGTTTTCATCGCCGGGTGGACCGGGCCGGCTTCGACACCTCGAGGGATGACACCTCGAGGGATGACACCTCGAAGGATGAACTCGATCAGCGCAACCGCTGAGCGCCTAGAGCTCAGATGCCGGGGCTCAGAAATGGTCGAGCATTTCCGCGAACCGCTCGAGTCGCAGCACGCCGGCATCGTCGGGGTCGACGTCGTCGTGCTCGAGGACCCACGTGTTGTCGTTGGGCACAAACACCGCGTTGAGGCCGGCCTGGCGAGCCGGGTTGATGTCGGACTTCGGCGAATTGCCGATCATCCAAGTGTCGGCCGGTGTCAGGGACTCGTCCCGTACGAGCCTTCGATAGGTCTCCACGTTCTTCTCGGCCACGATGTGGATGCTGCGGAAATGGTGCCCGAGACCTGATACGTCCACCTTGTTCTGTTGTTCATCGGCGGCGCCCTTGGTGAGCAACAGCAAGTCATGACGACTGCCGAGGTCGACCAGAGTCACCGCGACGCCGGGCATCAACTCCACCCGATGTTCGAGCAGCGCCACGGCCAGCGCGTCGATCTCCCGGCGCTCGGCCTCGGTGGCCGGCCGCTCCTGCAGTCGGGCGAAGCACTCCCCGAGGCTGCGCAGGAAGACCCGGCTGCCGTAGCCGTGAGCCATCGTGTTGGCCGCCTCGATGTCGTTGAACATCGAGCGGATCGAGGCGTGATCAAGGGTCGGGTGGGCCAACCACTGCATGAAGTCGTCGATGACCCTCTCGAAGAGCACATTGTTCTCCCACAGCGTGTCGTCGGCGTCGAAGACAAGCGTCTGCCCGGACCTGCGCATCAGTGCTGGACTCACCACTCGAAGTGTTGGTAGTCGACAGGATCGGTCCAGTACCCGCCCCACGCGAACCCGTGCGCGGCAAACGCCGTCATCACCGGATCGCCGGCCCGGATCATGCCGGGTACCGGGTTGGCGCGGTCGAGATAGTCCCGGCCCTCCGGCGGCAGGACCGTTTGGCCTGTCACGTACGGGTTCTTCCGTGGGTTGAGGTCGATAGCGACGCCGTACGAGTGCTGTGACCAACCCTGGCCGCCGGTGATCGGCCGGCAGTTGAACGCCGAGGTGTTGTCCACCGCCATCGAGGCGTCGTCGTCGGCCCCGAATGCCTCGACGGTGACCATGCCGCGGATCGGGAACCGCTGTCGGTAGAGCTCCGCGAAAATCGCCACGACGTCCTCCACGACCGCACCGGCCACGACCAGTTCGCCCTGTGCGGCAGTGCCGTCGAAACCGACATATGACAGGCCCACCAGGCGCAGGGCCTCAGGCCCGACGGGGCATCCGACCCGGTACGACGCACCGAGCCGCTCCGCGCTGACCGGCGCCACGGTCGAGGAGAACGGCGGGAACGGCTCGACAGCCGTCCCGGTCGACGCCACCGACTCCTGCGTCGCACCCGGGGTGACGGTCATTCGTGAGGTCGCAGATCCCGGACCCGTGCTCGAACTGGACGAGGTCTGGTCACCCGAGGTCGGGTCCGGCGACGCACACGCAGCGGTCAGTACGAGAACGGCCATCAGCGCTACCGTGCACCACCGCGGGCGTCGCATCAGACCATCATCGCCGGTTCTGGTGATTGTGAGCTGGACAGATGAAGCCGCGTCGTCAAACCCATCCGGAGCTTCGGCTTCGATCTCGATGCTGACTGTTAGTCGCACCCCTGGCACGGCGGCGAGATGGGCGAGGACCTCGTCCGTGACCTTCTTGAAGTCACCGGCGTATCGCTCGCGCACCCGCTGAGCTTCAAGCCGTGGGTCAAACACGGTGAGTCTCTTCCTCACCAACGACGACATCATTCACCAGCCGCTCAGTCGAGCGACTGATACCTGACCTGATTCAGGCCGGGCTCGGGAGCTGGTGATCGAGCGGGACACCTCGATGTTGGGTCACGACCGCCAGGTCCTGTCATCCAGCACAGAGGCTGCCGGCGCCCGCGACGTTTCGCTATCGATGGCTACCAGCCCATGAGGACCGGATGCTGTGGACGCCGGATGTGGTTCGGGATGGGACGCGTTGCCTCACCGAGGAACGCGTGCATCGGCGCATCCCGAGGCAGTTGATATCAGACCGGCAGATTGATATCGTCCCTATGCATGAAGCAAATCCTCCTGAGGATGCCCGACGAGGTTCACCGCCGACTGGCGGCACGTGCTGCCCGGGACGGTCGGAGTGTGAACTCGGTAGCAACTGAGATCCTCGATGCGGCTGCCGACGCCGATGAGGGTGACCGACGTGCGCGGCTGCGAGCCCGAGCCGCGACATTGGGTATCCTCCGCTCCACTTCGGCCGAACAGGTGAGCCGCAGTCGGCGCCGTCGAGTCATCGCTTCGACGAAGGGCATCGATCCGGTTCTCGATCAGCTGTTGGCTGAGGAACGCGGGCGAGTTTGATCGTCTACGTCGACTCTTCGGTGTTGGCGCGCGCATACCTGCGCGACGAAGTGGGCCACGAAGAGGTGGTGACGATGTTCGGAGACCCCGAACTCGGTCTGATCACAGGCACCTGGACCCGCATCGAGGTCACCGGCGCGCTGGTCCGCGCCGCACGTGCCGGCCGACGCGACGAGGAGGGCATTCTTTCGCTCCTAGACGCCGACCTTGGCGTACAGGGTCCGATCACGGTTATAGCCGCGGATCAAGCGGAGGTCGAGGTTCAAGCCTTGCAACTCGTGCGTGAGCATGCGATTCGCGCCATGGACGCGTGGCATCTGGCGACGGCGAAACTCGTGCTGCCCAGCCTCGTCGAACCGGGCGAAGAGGCTGGCTTCGCCACGCGGGATCAGGCTCAGGCCGCCGTCGCTGAAGTGGTCGGCCTACGGATCCTTTAGCCGCACCAAGACCTCCCCAACCGTCGGGGCTGCCGCGACCATGCCGCGCTTCGTGGAGGTCGACAGTAGTCAAGCGCTGCGCAGACTGATCCGCTGATCCACAGGCCCCGTGTCTCCCGAGGATGGACTCGCCTGGCGCACGCGGCAGGATGAGCGGATGGCCGGCGAGGAGATCACCGTCGGGGTGGGCGATGCCGCGGCGGGGCTGCACGAGTTCCCCACGACGGACATGACACT
>JBPCOF010000340.1:0-5072 GCA_051000515.1 Geodermatophilaceae bacterium | reverse complement strand
TGCGGATAGCGTCCCGACTCGTGAGGCAGCAGGCACGGCGGTGCTCGCGGAGCGGATGCGCCAGCGCGGCGGTCGCGACGCTGACCTACGTCTACGCCGAGTCGACCGCCGTCGTCGGACCGTTGGCATCCTTCTCCGAACCGCACAGTTACGACCTGTGCGAGGCGCACGGCCTGCGACTGACCGCGCCCCGCGGCTGGGAGGTTGTGCGGCACGAGGTCGACCCGGATGCCATCCTGCCCAGCACGGACGATCTGCTCGCTCTGGCCGATGCGGTCCGTGAGGCCGCCAGGCCCACGTCCACTCCCCCTGCACCTCCTCCGCCGGGCAGCGGACGCCGCGGCCACCTCCGTGCCGTACCCGTGCTTCCCTGACCGCGGCGCTGGCCCAACGGCCGTGCTGGGCTAACGGCGGCCCTGCACAGCGGTCGGTGCTGGGCTGACAAGGTCGGCGACACCCCCGGATAGGCTCCGATCGATATGAAGACGCGGGATCTGGCGACGATCGTCAAGGCTTACGACATTCGCGGAGTGGTCCCCGACGACTTCGACGACGAGATCGCCCGTGATCTGGGGGCGGCTTTCGCTCAATTGAGTTCCGCGTCGGCGATCGTGACCGCCCACGACATGCGCGAGAGCTCGGTCCCGCTGTCGCGAGCCTTCGCTGAAGGTGTGCTCTCCCAGGGCGTCGACGTCGTCGAGGCCGGTCTGGGCTCCACGGACATGCTGTACTTCGCCTCCGGGACGCTCGACCTGCCAGGAGCGATGTTCACGGCCAGCCACAACCCGGCGCGGTACAACGGCATCAAGCTCTGCCGGGCCGGGGCCGCACCGATCGGTGCCGACACAGGTCTGCTGGAGATCCAGCGAATCGCCGAATCGGGTCAGCTGCCACCGGCTCCCCGGCTGGGCAGAGCGCACAGCGACAACATGCTGGTTCCGTACGCGGCTTTCCTTCGAGACCTGGTCGACCTGCGTGGCATCCGAGAGCTCAGAGTCGTCATCGACGCGGGCAACGGAATGGGAGGGCACACAGTGCCCGCGGTCCTGGCCGACCTCCCGCTGACGATCGTGCCGTTGTACTTCGAACTCGACGGCAACTTTCCGAATCACGAGGCGAATCCGCTGGACCCAGCGAACCTCGTCGACCTCCAGGCCAAGGTGCGCGAAACCGGCGCAGACCTGGGCCTGGCCTTCGATGGGGACGCCGATCGCTGCTTCGTCATCGACGAGCGCGGGGAGCCGATCTCTCCGTCGGCGGTCACCGCGTTGGTCGCCGTACGCGAACTCGCCAAGCACCCGGGTGAGGCGATCATCCACAATCTGATCACCTCACGTGCTGTCCCGGAGATCGTCGCCGAGCATGGCGGCCGACCCGTCCGCACCCGGGTGGGGCACTCCTACATCAAGGCCGAGATGGCACGCACCAACGCGGTTTTTGGCGGCGAGCACTCCGCCCACTACTACTTCCGTGACTTCTGGCGGGCCGACACCGGGATGCTCGCGGCCATGCACGTCCTGGCGGCCCTGGGGGGACAGGACCGTCCGCTTTCCGAACTTGCCCGCGCGTACGAGCGCTATTCCGGTTCCGGCGAGATCAACTCCACTGTGGACGATCCCAAAGCCAGCGCTGCCGCGGTGGAGAAGGTCTTCGCCGACCGGCCGGGGGCAGACATTGATCGACTCGACGGTCTCACCGTCTGCTTTCCCGACGGCAGCTGGTTCAACCTGCGAGCCTCCAACACCGAACCCCTGCTACGGCTCAACGTCGAGGGCGGGGATCTGGCAAGGATGGAACATCTTCGCGACGAGGTACTGGAGGTCGTCCGTGACCGAGTCCACTGACCGGCAGCCGACAGCCGCTCTCGATCCTGAATTGCTTGCGATCCTGGCCTGCCCCGCGGAGCATCACGCCCCTCTCGAACTCGACACGGCGGGTTCGGAGTTGCTGTGCACCCAGTGCGACCGGGCCTTTCCGATCCGGGACGGAATCCCGGTTCTGTTGCTCGACGAGGCCCGCCATCGTGGCTGATCACTGATGTCCTTCCCTGGCTCTGTAGACGAGTTGTTCGACGAACCCGAACGGCTGGTCGAGCGCGACCGGCGACGATTGCTGCGCGCGGTGGCCAGCGCCGGTGCGCAGGTTCGCGAAACTGCCCGGTTGGTCGAGGAGGCCGACGTCGCCTTGCTCGCCGACTCCGGGCGGCCGAGAGCTCTGGTCGTCGTCGGTCGTCGTGAGGGTGCGATCGTCGGCTCGGCGCTTCGTGCGCTGGCCGGTGCCGATTGCCCGGTCTGGGTGGTGCACGTACCGGGTCCCGACATCCCGGTGTGGGTGACGGCCGCTGATCTCGTACTGGTGTTGAGCCGGACCGGTGCCGGGGCATATGCCCTGACAGCTGCCGACGAGGCTGCTCGCCGCGGTTGTGCCCTGGCCGGAGTCGGCGCTGCGGATGCCCCCCTGCATGCTCGGTGTGCGCAGGCTCGTGCGCCGTACGTCGCCCTTCCGGGTAGCCGGGAACAACAGGCCTCGCTCTGGTCGCTGATGACCCCGGCGCTACTGGTGGCCGGTGTGACCGGCGTCCTGCCCACTGCGATCTGGGAGCCCGAGACGGTTGCCGATCTGCTGGACGAGTCGGCGTTGCGCTGCGGACCGAATCAGGAGTCCTTCGCCAATCCGGCCAAGACGCTTGCCCTCGAGTTGCTCGATTCACTGCCGATTCTCGTCTCTCAGGGCGCGGTCGCCGGCGTGGCCGCCAGTCGCGCCATGGACCAGTTGGCCGTCCTCGCCGGGCTCCCCGCCGCGCATTTCCGGTTGCCGGAGCAGGCGGTTCCTGCTCGCCGGGTCCTTTCCGGGCCGTTCCGGGCCGTTGCCGACGACGACTTCTTCCGGGATCGCACCGAGGGGCGACGTCGAGAGTTGCGGATGATCTGCTTTACCGACAGTTCCGCCGGAGACGCCGCCGTGGCTATGCGCGACCTCCGGTTGCTGGCCGATTCCACCCACGTTGTCACCAGCGTGCTGCAACCCATGAGTCAACAGGCAGCCGAGCAACCGATCCGCGAGATGGCCGAACTGATCGGAATGGTCGACTTCGCCGCGGCTTATGTTTCCCTCGCCGGCGACATGGAGGCCAGCAGATGAGCAGCGCAACCTGGCCAGCGTGCGCTTCTGTGGAAGTTTCCCTCGCCGTTGACATGGAGGCCAGCAGATGAGCAGCGGCGGAGGCACCAAGGCGATCATCGCGGCACTACTGGCCAACATCGGGATCGCGATCTCGAAATTCGTGGCGTTCCTGCTCACGGGGTCCTCGTCCATGCTCGCCGAATCGGTCCACTCGGTGGCGGACTCAGGAAATCAAGGCCTCCTGCTGCTCGGCGGTAAGCGAGCCGCGCGTGAGGCGACCCCCGAGCATCCCTTCGGGTATGGCCGCGAGCGCTACATCTACGCGTTCATCGTCTCGATCGTGCTGTTCTCGGTGGGTGGGCTGTTCGCGCTCTACGAGGGCTATCACAAGATCTCCGAGCCGGAGCCGCTCACTTCGCCGCTCATTGCGGTCGGGGTGCTGGTCGTGGCGATCGGCTTGGAGGCCTATTCGTTTCGTACTGCGATCGTCGAGTCGAACAAGGTGCGCGGCAACCAGTCGTGGATCCAATTCATTCGGCACGCCAAGGCTCCCGAGCTACCCGTGGTCCTTCTGGAGGACTTCGGGGCGCAGGTTGGTCTGGTCCTGGCACTGGTCGGCGTGGGGTTGTCCGTGATCACCGGCGACGGGGTGTGGGACGGGATCGGCACCATCTGCATCGGAGTGCTGCTCGTCCTGATCGCGATCATCCTGGCCATCGAGACCAAGAGCCTCCTGCTCGGGGAGTCGGCCAGCCCCGAGGTGCAGCGCCGGATCGTCGAGGCACTGGAGAGCGAACCGGGCGTCGAGTCAGTCATCCACATGCGGACCCTGCACCTGGGTCCTGAGGAGTTGCTGGTGGCCGCCAAGATCTCGATCGGCTCGAACCTCGCGGCTGGTGAGCTGGTTGCCGCGATCGACGGCGCCGAGGAGCGAGTCCGTGCGGCCGAGCCGATCGCCCGAGTGATCTACCTCGAACCGGACTTCAGTCGGACGAACGAGTCTCCCGATTCATCGTCGGCTCCACCCGCCCAGGCTGTGTCGGGCGCCGAGACCGGCGGGTAGCTAAGACCGGCGATGTTCGCGCTCACCAACGAGATTCGGCGCTACGCCTGGGGTTCACATACGGCAATGGCCGAGTTTCTGGGCCGTACGGCGCCGACCGCCGAGCCCGAGGCGGAGTTGTGGATCGGTGCCTATCCAGCGTGCCCGTCTCGGCTGGCCGACGGCAGGACGCTGCAGGAGCTGATTGCGGCTGACCCGACTGCTGCTCTGGGTGCCGCCGCGTTGGCGCGGTTCGGTCCTAGGCTGCCCTTCCTGATGAAGGTGCTCGCCATCGGTGTACCGCTATCCCTCCAGGCACACCCGGACGCTGCTCGGGCCGAACAGGGATTCGCCGCCGAGGAGGCAGCCGGCGTGCCGCTTGACCACCCGAGCCGCAACTATCGAGATCCCCGGCACAAGCCGGAGATGCTGTGCGCCCTGACTCCGGTCGAGGCGTTCTGCGGACTCCGTACGGCACCAGAAGCCGTCATTCTGGTCGACGCCCTCGCTGTGACCGAACTGGCCGGCCTACGGGACGCTCTGTCCGGTGGGGCGCTGTCCGATGCGGTCCAGTGGGTCTTCGATCTTCCCGACGCCGAGGTTACCGGGACGGTATATGCCGTTGGCAAAGCGGCCGGAACGGTAGGGACAGGCCCGTACGTCCCTGCCCTGCAATGGATCTCGGGTCTAGCCCAGAAGTACCCGGACGACCGAGGTGTCCTGCTCACACTGCTGTGCGCCTTCATCCGACTCGAACCAGGGGAGGCGCTGGTCATTCCGGCCGGTTGTCTGCATGCCTACCTCTCTGGCGTCGGCGTGGAGATCATGGCCGAATCGGACAACGTGCTGCGTGGTGGCCTGACGGCCAAGCACGTAGACGTCGTCGACCTGCAAGGCGTTCTGGACC
>JBPCOF010000273.1:0-3582 GCA_051000515.1 Geodermatophilaceae bacterium | reverse complement strand
AACAACCCGCTGTGCTGTCCGGGACGGGCGAGCATCCTCACCGGCCAGGTCGACACCCGGACCGGCGTGCAGAACAACGCCCAGGCCGCGAACCTCCGGCCGGAGGAAACCGTCGGCGTCGCCATGCACGACGCCGGGTACCGCACCGGCCTATTCGGCAAGTTGCTGAACGGCTTCGGCGAGGAGTCTGGGACGTGGCCGGGCTGGGACGACTTCCAGCCGATCGTCTCGCGCAACATCTACGCCCAGTACAACTACCAGGTCCTGAACAACGGGGTCGCCGAGACCTACGGCGATGCGCCGCAGGACTACCAGGTCGACGTCATCACGGACAAGGCGTTGGACTTCATCCAGGACACCCCGGCCTCGGAGCCGCTGTTCCTGTACGTCGCGCCCACGGCGGCCCACACGCCCTTCATCGCCGCACCGCGGCACCAGAACGCCTACATCGACGAGCCGATCAGGCTGCCGGCCAACTTCGGCGAGGCCGACGTGTCGGACAAGCCGACCTGGGTGCAGGAACTCGAGGTACCGGGCCGGGGCGGAGCGGTCAGCCAGCGGCGCAAGCAGTACGCCGCCGGTCTGGGCGTCGATGACATGGTCCGTTCCATCGACGGCGCGCTGGCCAATACCGGCCGGCTCGAGAACACCGTGCTCATCTTCCTCAGCGACAACGGACTGTCCGTGGGTTCCAACCGGTGGTCGTCGAAGATGTGCGAGCTTCGCGGCTGCGCCGCGCTGCCGATGATGGTGCGCTACCCCGGAGTGCCGGGACGTGACGACGAACGCCTGGTCAGCACGATCGACATCGCGCCGACGGTCGTGGACCTCGGCGACGCGACGCTGCCCGTGACACCGGACGGGACGAGCCTGGTTCCGGCGATCTCCGATCCCACGGGCACCGTGCCGACCCACGACGCACTGCTCGAACACTGGCCCGGAGGCAATCAGAGCGGCGGATATGCCACCGGCAGCTATCCGACGCCGGGTTTCTACGCCATCCGGACCGCCCGATGGCGCTACGCCGAGGTGACCAACCTGGATGCGCCGGGCAAAACCGAGTACGAGCTCTACGACGAGATCGCCGACCCGGGTGAGTTGCAGAACCGGGCCTCCGACCGGACGCTGGCCGACGTACGCGCGGACCTGCAGGAGCAGATGTACGACCTGATCCGGGCCACCGGGGCCACGCCGGGCGTCCCCCAGGGGTCGTGGCGCCCGCAGAGCAGCGCTCCACCCACCGGCCTGACCTTCTTCCTGCGCAACTCCAACAGTCCGGGGCCGGCGGACCTGAGCGTCCCCTACGGCTCGTCGGCGGACATCCCGCTGACCTGCGACTGGGACGGCGACGGCAAGGACACCGTGGGTGTCTTCCGGGCCGGCACGTTCTCCCTGCGCAACTCGAACAGCGCCGGCAATCCCAACCGGCAGTTCACCTTCGGGCAGGCCGGTGACATCCCGATCTGCGGCGACTGGAACGGCAACGGAGTGGACACCATCGGTGTCTACCGGGGCAACGAGTTCTACCTGCGCAACTCCAACTCCTCGGGTCCGAGCAACATCCACTCCTCCTTCGGCACCGCCGGCGACATCCCGGTGGTGGGGGACTGGAACGGTGACGACAAGGCGAGCATCGGGGTCTTCCGCTCCGGGATGTGGTACCTGAGCGACCGGAACAGCTCGCCGTTCGCCACGTACGGCTTCAGTTTCGGCACGATCGGCGACGCGCCGACGATCGGGGACTGGACCGGGCGCGGATCCGACGCCGTGGGGGTCCGCCGGGCCAGCAACGTCTACCTGCGTTACAGCCTCGCCGCCGGCCCGGCCGACCTGTCGGTCGGGTACGGCATCGCATCGGATCGGGCCGTGGCCGGGAACTGGGACGGCCTGGCCGGTGACTCGGTGGGCGTCACGCGCCGCTAGATGGACGCGTAGGCGGGGGACCTAGACAGCCCCGAATGGAGCCAATGGGTGGATTCGCCTGCAGAATGCCCTAATCCCCCCCCAATCACCCAATCGGTGCGCAGTCTGCGTTCGGCTGACCCGACAAGCCAACGGCATGACTGCTAGATGGCGGACGCAGGTACCGGAGCCACGCACTTACGGATGTGACCGACGGCACGGTTGGCTCTGCGCTTGGGGTCGTGGGTCCGCGCGACCGGCCACCGGACAGGGATGAGGGCAGATGACCGCAACCGCCGAAAGCCCCGAGATCACCGCCGAAGAGGAGCCGGTCGTCCACATTTTGTGGATCAACGCCGGGCTGAGCTGCGACGGGGACTCCGTGGCGTTGACTGGGGCGACCCAGCCGAGCATCGAGGAAATCGCCCTCTCCGCGTTGCCCGGCCTTCCCAAGGTCGCCGTGCACTGGCCGCTGATCGACTTCGACAGCGGCCCGGTCGGCGGAGTGAACGACTTCATCGAATGGTTCTTCAAGGCCGAGCGCGGCGAGCTCGAGCCGTTCGTGCTGGTCATCGAGGGCTCCATCCCGAACGAGGCGATCAAGGCCGAGGGCTACTGGAGCGGGTTCGGCAACAACCCAGCCACCGGGCAACCGATCACCACCAGCGAGTGGATCGACCGGCTCGCCCCCAAGGCGCTGGCCATCCTGGCCGTCGGCACGTGCGCGACGTACGGCGGGATCCATGCCATGGCCGGCAATCCCACCGGCGCCATGGGCGTCCCGGACTACCTCGGCTGGGACTGGAAGTCCAAGGCCGGCCTGCCGATCATCTGCGTGCCCGGCTGCCCGATCCAGGGCGACAACCTGTCCGAGACCATCGTCTATCTGCTGTACCAGGCCACCGGCCAGGCGCCGATGATCCCGCTGGACGACCAGCTGCGCCCGACCTGGCTGTTCGGGGCCACCGTGCACGAGGGCTGCGACCGCGCCGGCTACTACGAGCAGGGTGACTTCGCCACCGAGTACGGCTCGCCCAAGTGCATCGTGAAGCTCGGCTGCTGGGGCCCGGTCGTGAAGTGCAACGTGCCCAAGCGGGGCTGGATCAACGGCGTCGGTGGCTGTCCGAACGTCGGGGGCATCTGCATCGCCTGCACGATGCCCGGCTTCCCGGACAAGTTCATGCCGTTCATGGACGAGCCACCGGGCAGCAAGATCTCCACCCGCAGCAGCAAGGCCTACGGCGGGCTGATCCGCACGCTGCGCGGGGTGACCGCCAAGACGTTGGACAAGGAACCCCAGTGGCGCTCCAAGGGACGCCAGCTCACCACGGGTTACAAGCCGCCGTGGTGACCATCGCTCGGTCCGCTGACCTCGCCACCGAAGGGAACCATTCATGACGAGCACCAAAGAGCGCTCCGGGTCTCGGACCGAGGGCCGCACCGACCTGGTCGAGATGTCGTGGGATCCGATCACCCGGATCGTCGGCAGCCTCGGCCTCTACACGAAGATCGATTTCAAGCAGAAGGAAGTCGTCGAGTGTCACGCGACCTCATCGATCTTCCGGGGCTACAGCATCTTCATGAAGGGCAAGGATCCGCGCGACTCGCACTTCATCACCAGCCGGATCTGCGGCATCTGCGGAGACAACCACGCGACGTGTTCGGTCTACGCGCAGAACA
>JBPCOF010000246.1:0-10974 GCA_051000515.1 Geodermatophilaceae bacterium | reverse complement strand
TGATGCCCTCGTCGAACAGGCCCGAGCGCGCCCGGTCGAAGCCGCTCTGCTCCCGGGTCCGCGCCGAGACCGCCCGAGCCGAGGCCATCCCGAAACTCTCCTTGTAGAGCCGTCCGTCGCTGTCGCTATGGATGTCACCGGCGCTCTCGTACGTACCGGCGAACCACGAGCCGATCATGACGCTGGCCGCCCCGGCTGCAAGCGCCAAGGCGACATCGCGTGGATGCTTGACGCCGCCGTCGGCCAAGACGTATTTCCCGGCCGCACGCGCGGCCGCCGAACATTCGAGTACGGCCGAGAACTGCGGGCGCCCGACGCCGGTCATCATCCGGGTCGTGCACATGGCACCCGGACCGACGCCGACCTTCACCACGTCCGCGCCCGCCTCGATCAGACCCCTCGTTCCCTCGGCGGAGACTACGTTCCCGGCGACCAGCGGCTGCTCCGGCCCGACGGCGGCTCGTACGGCGGCCAGCGAGTCGAGCATCTTCTGCTGGAAACCGTGAGCGGTGTCGATGACGAGTACGTCGACGCCGCTGGCCAGCAACGTGGTTGCGCGTCCGACCACGTCGCCGTTGACCCCGATTGCCGCAGCGGTGAGCAGTCGGCCGGTACCGTCCACGGCCGGTTGGTACAGCCCGGCCCGTACGGCGCCCTTGCGGGTCGTGACACCGACCAGTCGCTCGCCGGCCACGACCGGAGCGATCCGAACCCGCTCGTCGGTCAGCAGGTCGAAGATCTTCGCGGGGTCCGTGCCGTCCTCAACGGTGATCATGTGCGGGCTCATCGCCGCGCCGACCTGCGCGAAGCGGTCCCACCCGGCGCAGTCCCGTTCGGTGAGGACGCCGACCGGGCGCTCGCCCTCCACGACCACGGCGCCGCCGTGGGCACGCTTGTGCAGCAGCGACAATGCCTCCCCGATGGTGGTCTCTGGAGTCAGAACGATCGGGGTGTCGTAGAGCAGGTGCCGGTCCTTCAGCCAAGCAACGACCTCGGCGACCACGGAGGTCGGAATGTCCTGGGGAAGGACTGCCAGTCCGCCGCGACGGCCGATCGTCTCGGCCATCCGCCTCCCTGAGATGGCGGTCATGTTGGCCACCGCGATCGGGATCGTCGTACCCAGCTGGTCCGGGGTGGTCAGGTCGACGTCGAGCCGGGACGACACCGCCGAGTGCTGGGGGACCATGAAGACGTCGTCATAGGTCAGGTCGTACGCGGGCGGCGAGCCGAGAAACTGCATGCCAGCCATTGTCCCGCGCCGGGCCGGACGCGGAACACCGCTTGCCTGCCGACTGTTGTTGTGAGGTGGCTCCGGCCGACTCCGGCCGGGAAGAACTGCCGAGGCCGGTGAAAGCTGTTGATCATCGGCAAAGCCGGGGGTTTTCCAGCCGCAAATTGTCAGTTTGCCGATGATCAACGCCGCTCCGGCCGGGTGGCTCTGCTGCGCCGGATAATCTCGTCAGGTGATTGATCTGCGGGTGCTACGCGAGGAGCCCGACCTTGTCCGGGCCAGCCTCACCGCCCGCGGCATGCCGTCGACCCTGGCCGACCAACTCCTCGTAGCGGACGCCGCTCGCCGCGCCGCGGTCACCAGCGCCGACCAACTGCGTTCCGAACAGAAGGCGGCCTCCAAGAAGATCGGTGCTGCGTCCAAGGAGGAGCGCCCGGCGATGCTCGCCGCCGCCCAGGACCTCGCGGCGCGGGTCAAGGCGTTCGAGGAGGAGGAGCGGCTTGCCGACGCGGCCCTGCGTACCGCACACCTGGCCGTACCCAACCTGGTCGAAGACGGGGTACCTCCGGGCGGTGAGGACGACAGCGTCGTACTCGACACCATCGGCGCGGTGCCGACCTATGACTTCGAGCCACGCGACCACGTCGCGATCGGCACGGGGCTGCGGGCTCTTGACATGGAGCGGGGCGCCAAGGTCTCCGGCGCCCGGTTCTACTTCCTCACCGGCATCGGGGCCGAACTCGAGTTCGCGCTGGCCAACCTGGCGATGGCGCAGGCCCGCGAGACCGGCTTCACTCCGATGATCGCGCCATCGTTGGTTCGTCCAGAAGCCATGGAAGGCACCGGGTTTCTGGGCGCGCATGCCGACGAGGTCTATCGGCTGGCGGCCGACGATCTCTACCTGGTGGGAACCTCGGAGGTCGCGCTGGCCGCCTATCACTCCGACGAGATCCTGGATCTCACCGCTGGCCCGATCCGGTATGCCGGCTGGTCCTCCTGCTTTCGCCGGGAGGCCGGCTCGTACGGCAAGGACACCCGCGGACTGGTGCGTGTGCACTGGTTCGACAAGGTGGAGATGTTCTCCTTCTGCACGCCGGAGCACGCTGTCGCCGAACACAAGCGGCTGCTGGGCTGGGAGCAGCAGTTCCTGGCCGCGCTCGAACTGCCATACCAGGTAGTCGACATCGCGGCCGGTGACCTGGGGAGCAGCGCGGTGCGCAAGTACGACTGCGAGGCTTGGTTCCCCTCGCAGTCGGCCTACCGCGAGCTCACCTCGGCCTCGAACTGCACCACCTTTCAGGCCCGCCGGCTCAACATTCGTTACCGCGACAGCGACGGGCGACCGCAAACCGCGGCCACCCTCAACGGCACGCTGTGCGCGATCGCCCGGACCATCGCCTGCCTGCTCGAGGTGCACCAGCAGGCCGACGGGTCGGTCCGCGTACCGCAGGCGCTGCGTCCGTACCTCGGCGGCCGGGAAGTCCTGGAACCCGTTGGCTGAGCGCGCCGCGTCCGCCCAACCCACGACCGGACTTTCTCCGGAGAATGTGCGGTCTGGCGGCGCGCAGAGGTGACTTTCTCCGGAGAAAGTCCCCTCGCTGTCCGCCCGGGGCTCGAACCGTCATGGCGGCCGAAGCTGGTCGCGACCGATCTCGACGGCACCTTCCTCGACTCCACAGCACACGTCAGCAAGCGCAACGGTGCTGCGCTGGCGCGGCTGCGAGCCGACGGCATCCCGGTCGTCGGCGTCACCGGCCGCGCGCCCCGGTTGCTCTACACGGTTGACGAGTACTTCGGCGGCGAGGGCATCGTGGTGTTGGCCCAGGGCGCCTTCGTCGGTGACCTGGCCACCGGTGAGGTGCTGCGACAGGAGACCATGCCCAGCGCGCTGGCTCTGGACACCACCGCGCAGATCGAGGCCGTCGCCGGTCCGCTGCTCTACGCCGGTGAGTATCCGGTCGAGGGCAAGCACGTCCTGTACGTCGAACCCGGCTTCGCCTGGCCGTACAACGAGGGGCTGCAGGTGGTGGTGCGAGCGGACCTGCCGGCAGACGGCTTAGCGCTCAAGTTCTACCTGTGTTCGGCTGTGCACGACCAGGATTCGTTGCTAGCGATGGCCCGTTCGGTCGTACCGCCCGAGGTCGCCGAACTCACCCACGCCGGCCTCGGGTTCATCGAACTCTGCCCGCCGGGAGTCACCAAGGCCACCGGGCTGGCGGTGGCACTCGATCGGTACGGAGTCGACCGCACCGACGTACTTGTCTTCGGTGACATGCCCAACGACCTACCGATGTTCGGCTGGGCCGGCCGCGCCGTCGCTGTGGCCAACGCGCATCCCGACGTACTTGCCGTGGCCGACGACGTCACCGGGACCAATGACGAGGACGGCTTTGCCGACTACGTCGAGCGACTGCTCTGGTCGGACCAGGCCGTGGCGCCGATCGGGCCGCCACACAGCCGCTGAGCGGATTCCCTCCGCTGCCCGCATGCTCGCCGGTGACCCCTCTTTCGGCCGGTTCGCTACACAACCTCCCCGTTTCCGCGATGGCAAAGCCGCCGTTGGGTAGCGAACCTGCGTCGATCTCGGCAATCGTGGGCGTCATGCGGGAGTTGCTCAGCGCGGTACGGGCCGGGTTGGCGGCGGGTGCTGACCCAGAACGGGCCGTGGGGCAACAGCGGTACATGAAGTCGGCAATGCCCTATCGCGGCGTACGGCTGCCAGACGTACATCGGTTGTGCCGGATCGTGTATGCCGAGCACCGGCTACCGGATCGAGGCAGCTGGGAGGCGGCGGTTCGTACCCTGTGGGACGAGGCCGCCTTCCGCGAAGAGCGTTACGCCGCAATTGCATTGACTGGGCAGCGATGGTACGCCTCGTACCAGGACCCGGGCACTATGGCGCTGTACGAACACCTGACCGTGTCCGGCGCCTGGTGGGACTACGTAGACGAGTTGGCGATCCGGCGAGTGGGCCCGATCCTGCGTGCCGACCCAGCTGCTATCGCGCCGATGTTGCGGGACTGGTCGACCGACGACGACATCTGGCGCCGGCGCACCTCGATCATCGCCCAGGTCGGCTCAAAGGGCGATACCCATCTGGACCTGCTCACCGACTGCCTGGCACCCAATCTCGGGCGTCGCGAGTTCTTCGTCCGGAAGGCCATCGGTTGGGCGCTTCGGGAGTACGCAAAGACAAATTCGGACTGGGTACGGCGTTATCTCCTCGACCATGGTGGCCAGCTGTCCGGCTTGTCCCGGCGGGAGGCGAGCAAGCACCTCTGATTCGAACGGTCGCAGGCGGTCAACTCGGACTTTCTCCGGATCAAGTGTCATCTGGGAGTCGGCAGACCGCACATTCTCCGGAGAAAGTCCGGTCAGGGAGGGCGGCCGAATGGGCCTACAGGTATTGGCCGCCGCCGGGGTGGTCGGCACTTCCCGGATAACTCGACATCCCGGGCTGGCCCGGCAGCTGACCCGGTATCCCCGTCGACGGCCCACCAGGCAGGGCTCGGCGGCGCATCTCCTCCAACTGGACCCGCGCTGCCATCTGCTGAGCGAAAAGGGCGGTCTGGATGCCGTGGAAGAGCCCCTCCAACCAACCGACCAGCTGCGCCTGGGCAATCCGTATCTCGGCGTCGCTGGGCGTCACATTATCGCCGAAGGGCAACGAGAGCCGATGCAGTTCATCGCGAAGCTCGGGGGACAACCCGTCCTCGAGTTCGTGGATCGAGCGCTCATGCACCTGGCGCAGGCGATTGCGGCTGGCATCGTCGAGGGGTGCGGCCCGTACCTCGTCGAGAAGTTGCTTGATCATCGAACCGATTCGCATCACCTTGGCCGGCTCGGAGATCATCTCGCCCAACTGCTCGACCTCGGCGGTGACGTCGGCCGCCTCACGGCCTTCCAGTCCGCCGCCTGCGGCAAGCATGGCCGCTTGCGCATCCGCGTCCGGAGCAGGCATCGTTCCGATCGGGCGACCATCGGGTCCGATCACGACGACCTGGGGCTGCTGGGGCTGCTGATCTGGCTGAGTCATCGCTCCATCCTGCCCCGTGCAAATGAGCGCGTCCGAGCCAGGCCCGACCCGATGTTGGTCGGTTGACACATTCACATCCCGGAGCGGGGGCGCTGGCGCGGCCGGATGGCTAGGGTGTGCTGGTGTCCGAATCCGTCACAACTGAGCTGGACGTGCTTCGGGTACGGGGACAGTTCATGTCGCTGGCTGACGGCTTCGTCCACGTCGACGGTGCCGCAGGCAGCCTGGTGCCCTACTCCGTCGCGTCGGCGGTGGGCAACACCATGCGCACCGCGGTGGCCAATCGTGGTGGCCCGTTCCCGGCCTCGGCCCTAGCAGAAGAACTCGTACACGCAGGTCGCAGCGCCATCGCGGACCTGGTCGGGGCCGTCCCCGGAGGCGTCGTCCTCGGTCCGAACATGACGTCCTTGACGTACGCGATGTCCCGCGCGCTGGCCAAGAGCTGGCAGTTGGGCGATGAGATCATCGTTTCCCGCCTCGACCACGACGCCAACATCCGGCCGTGGCTGCAGGCCGCCCGCGCTGCCGGGGTCACGGTCCGCTGGGCCGAAGTGGACATCGAGACCTGCGAACTGCCGGAGTGGCAGTACGACGACCTCCTCACCGAAAGAACCCGGCTGGTCGCGGTCACCGCGGCCAGCAACGCCGTGGGCACCCGGCCAGATGTGGCCGCCATCGCCAGGCGGGCCCACGACGTGGGGGCCTTCATGTACGTCGACGCGGTGCATGCGGCCCCCCATTTCCCACTCGACATCAAGGAGTTGGGAGCCGATCTGCTCGCCGTGTCACCGTACAAGTTCTGCGGCCCGCACCTCGGCGCCGTCGCGGCCGACCCGGCTTTCCTGGCCGACCTGCACCCGGACAAGCTCGTCCCCTCACCCGATCGGGTGCCCGAGCGGTTCGAGACCGGTACGCCGCCCTTCGAGCTCTATGCCGGGCTGGCCGCCACGGGGGACTACCTGGCCGACCTGATCCCAACGGAGGGCACCCGGCGCGAGCGCATCCTGACCTCCATGCATGCAGCGGAGACCTACGAGCAAAACCTCTTGGTACGGCTGGACGGCGGCATTCAGGACATGCCGCACGTCACGATTCTCGGCTCGGCTCCGCGACGCACCCCGACCCTGTCGATCACGGTGCAGGGCAAGCATCCCTGTGAGGTCAACGAGTTCTTGGCCGAACGCGGCATCTGCGCCTGGGACGGCGACTACTACGCGACCGAACTCTTCGACACCCTCGGCGTCAACGCCGAAGGTGGTGCCGTCCGAATTGGCTTGCTGCACTACAACACTGCGACCGAGGTCGACCATATCCTCGACGCGCTGGCATCCCTGCGCTGACCCGCGCACCGGCTGGGCCGGATACAGGCTTCGCGGACACTGCCAGCCTCACGCGGGCACTTCGAGGAGGACCTTGCCCATGTGCGCGCTGCTTTCGACAACTCGGTGTGCTTCGGCGGCCTCAGACATCGGGAGGATCCGGTCGATGATCGGCCGGATCTGACCGCTTTCGACCGACGGCCAGACGTGCTCGCGGACGGCGGCGACGACAGCTCCCTTGCCCGACGGACCCTCCACCGGCCGCCCGCGTAAGCCCGTGGCGTGCACCGAGCCTCGCTTGGCCAGCAGTGCGCCCATGTCCAGTTCAGCCTTGCGGCCACCCTGCATGCCGATGATGACCAGCCGCCCGTCCGGTGCGAGTGCTGACACGTTGCGGGTCAGATAGGCAGCTCCCATGTTGTCGAGGATGATGTCGGCCCCGCGGCCAGCTGTCAGTCCGGCGACCCGCTGCACGAAATCCTCCTCGCGATAGTTGATCGCAGCGGCAGCGCCCAGCTCCAGGCAGAAGTCACGCTTGGCTGCCGATCCCACCGTCACGAACACCGAAGCCCCGACCAGCCCGGCGAGCTGGATGGCCATCGTGCCGATACCGCTGGATCCACCGTGCACGAGCAGCGTGTCGCCAGCCGTGAGACCGGCGCGCGTCACCACATTGGACCAGACGGTGCAGGTCACCTCCGGCAATCCGGCGCAGGAAGTCAGGTCGAGCCCGGACGGGGCCGGAAGTACTTGCAGGGCAGGGACACCGACTCGCTCCGCGTAGCCCCCACCGGCCAGCAGCGCACACACCTGCTCGCCGACCGCCCAGTCGGTGACCTCGGAGCCAACCTCGGAGATGATCCCGCTGCACTCCAAGCCGGGGACGTCGGAGGCACCGGGCGGCGGCGGATAGTGGCCTTGTCGCTGCATGATGTCGGCGCGGTTGACCGCACTGGCCGCGATGTCGATGACCACGTCATCGGGGCCGCAGGCCGGGTCGTCGACCTCGGCCCAGGTCAGGACCTCGGGTCCACCGAAGGAGGGCAGGGTGATGGCGTACACGCCGTCCAACCTACGTCGATGAGCCGGAGCCCGGACTTTCTCCGGAGAAAGTGCGTTCTGGCGATCGGTTGAGGTGACTTTCTCCGGAGAATGTCCGAGGGGTTTCAAGAAAGCCGCGCAGCAGGGCGGCGGTGCCGGCCAGGTGCTCGGTCATCGACTGTCGGGCCGCTGCCGGATCACCATCGAGCACCGCCTCGACGACGGCTCGGTGCTGGATGTTGGAGTTGCGGATGTTGACCGGCAGCCGGGGAATCGCGTCCAGCAGGTCGTTGACCTGCGCCCGAACATCCGCGACGTATCCGGCCAGCACCGGCAGCCCGGCCGCCTCGGCGAGTGCCAGATGCAGCCGCGAGTCGATCGGCCGGTAGTCCTCGATCGAGACGGCGCAGGATTCCTCCAGCACCCAGCGCAGTTGGGCACCGACGGCCGGGGTGAGTTCACGGGTGGCGGCCAGCTCGGCGGCACCGACCTCCAGTACCCGGCGCAGATCGAGAACGTCGGAGAGCCGCTGGCCGATCTCGGGCAGTACGGCCGCGTCCCGAGCGGAAGGCAGCCTCGGTTCGGGTCGGCGGCGCATGAACGTTCCACCACCGCGTCCCCGAACGGACTCGAAGTAGCCTGCCTCGACCAGGGAGCGAAGCGCTTCGCGGAGCGTTTCCCGGGCGACACCGAGGGCCGCGGCCAGCTCCCGTTCACTGGGCAGCCGCTCACCCGGATTGATCACGCCGAGCTTGCCCGCCTGTAGGAGTCGTTCGACGGTCCCCTCGAAGGTCTGGCCGGTGCGAATCGGCCGAAAGACCGGACTGTCGACCAGGCGCCTTCCGGCGCCGGGCATCTTTCCGGCCATCGGTGCAGTATGCCCAGAAGTCCCCTGTCGGTCAGGGCGAGAACGCGACGTACTTGGTCTCCAGAAACTCCAGAAGCCCGTCGTGGGCCCCTTCCCGGCCGATGCCACTCTGCTTCATCCCACCGAAAGGTGCGGCCGGGTCGCTGATCACGCCGCGATTGATGCCGACCATGCCGCATTCCAGCCGTTCGCTTACCCGCAGGCCGCGACCAAGGTCACCGGTGTAGAGGTAGGCGACCAGGCCGAAGGGAGTGTCGTTGGCCTTGCGTACGGCCTCGTCCTCGGTGGTGAAGGTGACGATCGGGGCGACCGGGCCGAAGATCTCCTCGGAAAGGCAGTCAGCCTCCTCTGCAACGTCGACCAGAACCGTTGCCGGGTAGAAGAACCCAGCCCCGTCGGGGCGCTTCCCACCGACCAGTGCCCGCGCCCCGCCGGACAGTGCCTCGGTCACCAAGCGGTCGACCTTCTCGACCGTGGCTTCGTTGACCAGCGGGCCGAGCTGCACGCCGTCCTCGTCGCCACGGCCCATCGTCATGGCGCCCATCTTCGCGGCCAGTTTCTCGGCGAAGCGGTCAGCGACGGAGGCCTCGACGTAGAACCGGTTCGCGGCCGTACAGGCCTCCCCGCCGTTGCGGAGCTTGGCCAGCATCGCGCCCTCGACCGCGGCTTCCAGATCAGCGTCGGCGAAGACCAGGAACGGCGCGTTGCCACCGAGTTCCATCGAGGCGTTCACGACGTTGTCGGCGGCCAGCTTCAACAGCCCCTGACCGACCCTGGTGGAACCGGTGAAGGACAGCTTGCGAACGCGGGCGTTGGCCAGTGCGGTCTCCGAGATCGCCGCGGCCGTCGTCGTGGGCAGCACATTGACCGCACCGGCAGGTAGACCCGCCTCGACCAGGATGTCGGCGATGAGCAGCGCGGTCAGGGGCGTCTCTGCTGCCGGCTTGAGAATGCTCGGGCAGCCTGCGGCGATCGCCGGTCCCCACTTGCGGGTGGCCATGGCCGCGGGGAAGTTCCACGGCGTGATCAGCAGCGCGACGCCGACCGGCTGACGGGTCACCAGGATCTTGTTGGTCCCCGCCGGCGCGGTCGTGAAGTTGCCATCGATGCGTACGGCTTCCTCGGCATACCAACGGAAGAACTCAGCGGCGTAGGCCGCTTCGGCCTTCGCGTCTGGAAGTGCCTTGCCGTTCTCGCGCACCATCAGCAGGGCGATGTCCTCCACCCGCTCGGTCATCACCTCGAAGGCGGTACGGAGGATCTCCGCACGTCGGCGTGGGGCCATCGCGGTGAGCTCCGGCAGGGCCGCGTAGGCGGCGTCGATCGCCGCGGCGGCATCGTCGGCGGTGGCGTCGGCGACCGTACACAGCGTTGATCCGTCAGCCGGGTCGGTGACGCCGAACCGATCACCTCCGGACGCGGCGACCCACTTCCCGCCGATCAGCAGATCCGTGGGTACGGGACAGGACAGGCCGGCAATCCTCTCGGTTGTCATGCGCCCAGCCTTCCAGCGACCGAGCCGATCGACCACTGGATGAGGTGTCTGCGGCGCGCTAGCCGCCGACCGGCCAGTGCTCTACGGAGACTTCAGTCATCGGGAAGTCCTTGGGATTTCCGGTGGCCAGCACCGCGTGCAGGCCTACGGCGGCCGCGGCGATCAGGCAGTCGGCCTGCCAGAGGGTGACTCCACGGGTCGCGGCCTCCCGTCGCCAACGCCCGGCCTGCCATGCCTCGGCATCGCTGATCGACACGATCACCAATCCGTCGAAGAGCCGACGTGCCGCGTCATGTTCAGCGGGGCGAAGGCCGCGAACGATCTCCTCGACGTTGATCGCGGTCGTGCCCGGGACGTCTCCGGCAGCGCGCAGCAGCTGTACTCGCCGGACAGCTGGTCTGCCGCGGAGGAAATCGATCAGAACGGTGCTGTCGAGAAGGCGCAGCACCCTCAGCCGCCGCGGCGCGAGTCGCCGCGTCGCTGCGTACGGACCCACTCCGCGGGATCGGTATCCCACTCATGGCCGTCGTCGGCAATGGATCCAGCGGCGGTCTCCAACTGCTCCCAGCGCAACTCCGTGCGAATCGCCCGTTCGATGGCCGTACGTACGAAGGCACTCCGGCCGCGGTGGCCAGCCAGCGCGTCGACTTTGGACACGAGCTCGTCGTCGAGTTCGATGTGCATACGCATGTGCCGAGGTTAGCCCATACCCCGGGCTATATCGCCCCGTGCGCACCGCCAGTTCGGGTTGTGGGGTCATCCCGCACTCGATGACCCCGACAACCCCGATGTCGCTGGCACTCGGCTCAGCAGTCGTCACGACGCGGCGGAGTTCTGCTTCTCCCGGGCGCGGAGATCCTTGCGGAAGATCTTGCCGCTGGCCGCCTTCGGGATCGCGTCGAGGAATTCCACGTGGCGAACCTTCTTGTGTGGAGCGACCTTGCTGGTCACGAACTCCATCACTTGCGCTGCAGTGAGTTCCTG
>JBPCOF010000218.1:0-11979 GCA_051000515.1 Geodermatophilaceae bacterium | reverse complement strand
ACTGGACTCGGTACGCCGTACCGGCCGCTGCGTCGTCGTACACGAGGCGCCGTCCAACCTGGGCCTGGGCGCGGAATTGTCGGCGCGGATCACCGAAGCCTGCTTCTACGACCTCGAGGCTCCGGTGTTACGGGTCGGTGGATACGACACCCCGTACCCACCGAGCAAGCTGGAAGAGGACTACCTGCCCGACCTGGACCGAGTCCTGGAAGCCGTGGACCGCTCGTTGGCGTATTGACTCTCGCCGTCCGAGCGCTCAGGAGTAGTCGAGGCCGTCCACGGTTGCTGCAGTCACTGAGACCATGCGCAACGGATCAGATTCGCGGGGAACGCGACGCCCGCAGGCGCCGGCGCGATCCCGACCCAGGCGGGAGCGACCTTGGCGTACAGCACGCACACACCGCCCGGGCGTCCACGACACCCCACAAACTTCACGCGGGCGGCGAGTCGCACCGACAGCTGCCCATCGCCGCTCGCTAATGGCCTAGCCGATTCAGCCCTTCGGCGGTTTGCCAGCAACCGCCAGTTAGGAGTCGAGGCCGTCCAGGGTGGCCGCAGCGACCAAGCCGTAGGCCAGATGCGGTACGACGTCAGCCGCCCAGTCCTGCAAAGACCAGGTCCGGGGATCGCTGATGCCGAGCGCGGCCATCGGACCATTGGCGCCGACGAGAGCGAGAACGGTCGCGGCCACAGCGCCCAGGGCCACCGGCGGGCGCCAGCCGATCGCCCGGGTCAGTCCGAGCAGGGCGCCGACGCCAACGCCGGTGACAATCCCGCTCAACGGGCCAAGCCCGGCGACCCGGTTGTCCCGCTCCTCGCCCTGGCCGGGGATGCCGATGTGGCTGATCTCAGCCAGCTTTTCGACGGTGTCCTCGGGAGTGCTACTGGTCCGGCGGGCCCGGACCGTCATGTCCAGATACGTGGTGACATTGAGCGCCGTCGTGCCCGCGGCTCCGGCGGCGGCTCCTTTGAGAATCGACATCAGCATCGTGCCAGGATAGTTGCCTCCGGCTCAGGTGTCCGCCCGGCGAATCCGGCGGCCCCCGACTCTGGCATCAGGCCCGACAGATCAGATCGAAAAGACGGCTTTGTGGAAAGGACCAGCATGGCGCTCAAGCAGTTCAGACTTCCGGACGTGGGGGAGGGCCTGACCGAGGGCGAGATTCTGCAGTGGCTGGTCGCCACCGGGGATACCGTCGTGGTCAACCAGCCGATCGTCGAGGTCGAGACGGCCAAGGCCGCCGTCGAGTTGCCGTGTCCGTACGCCGGTGTGGTGACCGAGCTCCTGTACGAACCGGGGTCCACTGTGGACGTAGGCGCACCGATCATCACGATCGAGACTGAACCGGGCAGCGCAGCCACGTCAACTCCGCGGCCACCGGCCGAGGCCACTGCGCCCGGCGACGTCGGCCCGGGCGGCCTGCCGCCGTCGGAGGAGACCCTCGCCGAGGTGCACGTCGCTGCGGAGGACGAGCCGGTGGAACCGGGCCTGATCGGTGGCCCCGCGCCGGGCGGGCGTACCGCCGTACTCGTCGGATACGGCCCGCGGACGACCGTGGCCAAGCGCCGTCCCCGTCGAACCGACTCGGGCGCCGCAGCCCAGGAATCCGTACCACCGCCGCAGGAGACAGCGCCGGAGCCGGCCTCCCCGGCAGCCGTCGAGTCGAGCGCGCCGGCCGTTGGGCGGGCAAAGGCGAAACCACCGGTACGCAAGTACGCCAAGGCGCTCGGGATCGACATCGCCGCGGTGGCCGGTTCCGGTCCGGAAGGCTCGGTGACCCGTGCGGACATCGATGCGCACTCCAACGGCGGGTTCACCACCCAGGACCTCCTGGATGAAGCGGCGGAGCGCCCAGGCGAGGCGGTCACGCATGCGTCGTCTTCCGGATCCTCGGCGCTCGGCAGCGCGCTGAGCCTGACCGCGCGGCCGGACTTCGACCCGGCGACCCGCGAACAGCGGATCCCGATCAAGGGAGTCCGCAAGCACACGGCCGCGGCCATGGTGAGCAGTGCCTTCACCGCACCGCATGTCACCGAATGGGTGACCGTCGACGTGACCCGGATGATGGCGCTGCGCGGCCGGCTGGCTGGGCGGCCGGAGTTCCGGGCGATCAAGACCTCGCCGTTGCTGTTCGTGGCCCAGGCCCTGCTGCTGGCCGTGCGCAAGCATCCGATGATCAATTCGGCGTGGGACGAGGCAGCGCAGGAGATCGTGGTCAAGGACTACGTGAACCTGGGCATCGCCGCCGCCACTCCGCGCGGTCTGATCGTGCCGAACATCAAGGACGCCGGCGTGCTGTCGATGGCCGAGTTGGCCGGCGCCCTGACCGAGCTCACCGAGACGGCGCGGTCCGGGCGTACGTCCCCGGCCGACATGTCTGGCGGCACGATCACGATCACCAACGTCGGGGTGTTCGGCGTGGACACCGGCACGCCGATCCTGAACCCCGGTGAGTCGGCGATCCTGGCGGTGGGGACCATCGCCGAACGGCCATGGGTGCACAAGGGAAAGGTCAAGGTTCGTCAGGTCACCACGCTGGGGCTCTCCTTCGACCACCGAGTCGTGGACGGGGAGCTGGGATCCCGGTTCCTGGCCGATCTGGCCGCGTTGCTGCACGATCCCGGCCTCGCCCTCGCGTGGTGACCGCTGGACAGTCCTTGGTGTCCGCTGACCGTACGAAAGGACCGATGGTGGAAGGCACCGGCCGACGAATCGTTGAATGGTGCCGTAGGTCACCACCGTTACGTAGGAACAAGCGCGGCATTCAGGCGTTTACTTAGGTGTACACGACCTGAGGAGATGTGAAAGCAATGAACAGCCTGAACAACTGGCGCAAGCACCGCAAGGCCGCTCGCACCCGCCGTGCCATCGAGGTAGCCATCATGCGCGCCCCCGGCCCGGCCATGCGTGACGAACTTCTGACGCTGGCCAACCGCGAAGGGATCAGCATCAATCGCTGACCCTGCGCCACCCCGGCCCTCGACACAACGGCACATGAGTCCGACGGCCACCGAGCCCGACCCCGATCCCATCAGGGACCGGGGTCGTTTGCTGTGCGTGGGCAACTGTGAGCGAGGGGGGCTCGGGCGGGCTGGTCAGCCGAGCAGGTGGGTTCTGAGCGCCCTCTGCTCGGCCGCGGTCAGACCGGCCTCGGTCAGCCACCGGAGTGGACCGCCGGCCCGCTCGTCGAGAATCTCCAGCAGCCGCGACATCGTCTCGGCGCGGGGCCGCTGCCGGTTGGCAATGGCTGCCCAGGTCACCGGATCCATGTTGACGTCGGTGACGGGGTTTCCCTCGGCGTCGGAGACGTCTGCGGCATAGGTTTGCGTCGAGGCCAGCCGGGCCATGATCTTGTCGATCACTTCCCCGCTGCGCGCATAGTCGGCCACCACGTCCCCGCGCCGTACGCCGGCCACGAGCAGCGCAAGGGCGATCACGGTCCCGGTCCGGTCCTTGCCGGCGGCGCAGTGCACGAGGGTTGCGCCGTCATCGCGCTCACCGATAGCCCGCAGCGAATCGACGATGTTGCTCGCGGCGTGTCTGAGATAGCCCAGATAATGGATGACCGCCGGTCGTTCGCCGGCGTCGATGTCCAGCGGGGGGCGGCGGCCCGACGTCCACGGCGTCTGTGGTGTGCCCCTCGGCGCTCCGCTGCGGGTTTCGGTGAGCGCGTCCGTCCGCTTCCCGGCCTCTGGGTACAGCGTGAACTCCCGTACGGTGACCGCTGTTTCCCGGGTGATCGGCCCGGGCCCCTCGAGGTCGATCTCGGCCGAGGTACGCAGATCCAGAACTTGGCGTACGCCGTAGTCGTCGACCAACAGCCGTACGTCGGCGTCGGTCAGGTCCTGCAGGTTGTCCGCACGCAGCAGGCGCCTGCGCAGGGTGCTCCGACCGTCGTCGGTGGGCAGCCCGCCGAGGTCGCGTACGTTGACCGCCCCGTCCAGGTGAACCCACCCGTCGGATAGCTCGATCTCGGTGTTCACCGTCCGCGACAGTACCGTCGTAGCGGCTTCGGGCTGGAAGACGCCACCCTGGGCGGCTGACTAAGGGTCCTTCGTCGACGCCTTTTGCGCCGCCGGCTTCTCCGACGTCGCGCCCACCTGATCGGGCTTCGGCCGCTCGTCGGTCGCGAGCGGAGGCGGCGGCGCAGCGGTCTCTGCGGCCGAGCAGTCCTGGCAGGCCCCCGCCTCGGAGGCGACCAGGCTCGGCTGCTCGTCCGGGACGGGATCGGTGGGCCGACCGTGGGCATGGGCCCGACGATGCCGGGAGAACAGCCCCTGGGAGACCGCGACCCCGGCCAGGATGATCAACCCACCCACCGGCTGATACCACTCCAGCCGCTCACCGAGTACGACGATGCCGACCACGGTGGCTACCAGGGGGATGAGATAGGTGACCATCGAGGCGGTGCTCGCCCCGGCCAGTCGGATGGTACGGAACATGATCACGAACGCGATGCCGGTCCCCAGCGCGCCCAGGGCCAAGACGCTGGCGATGACGTTCCCGGACAGCGTCCACGGCGCCGGCGGTGCACCGGCGAACAACGGCGCAATCACGCACATCTGCGCGGTCGCCAGGATCAGCTGCGTCGAGGCCACCGCCACGCCGGACTGGCTGCGCCCGGTGACAAACCGCTTCTGGTACGGAATGGCGACGCCGTAGCAGCACGAGGCGCCGAAACACATGAGCTGTCCGGTCAACTGGGTCCCGCCCACCCCCTGCCAGACTCCCAGCAGCACGAGAACCCCGGCGAACCCCACGAACAGGCCGATCACCCGACGCGTGGTCATCCGTTCGGTGCGGAAAACCAGGACGGCCAGCGGCAACACGACCAGCGGCGTCGTGGCGTTCCACAGGCCAGCCAACGTGGAGTCGACCCGCTGCTCGCCGTACCCGAAGAGGGTGAATGGCAAGGCCACGCCGACCCCGCCGACCACGAACAGATGCGCCCAGAGCCGAAGATCGCGGGGCAGCCGGTCACGGGTGACCAACAGGATCACCAGCAGGGTCGCCGCTCCGATCGCCACCCGGAACAGGGTCAGGTGCAGCGGATTTATCTCCTGGATGCCGACCTTGATGAACAGGTAGCTCGAGCCCCAGATCACGGCCAACGCGAAGAAGGCCGGCAGCCACCTCTGGCTGGCCAGCGAGGTCGAACCGGGCGCCACCGGATCGGCTGCGGAGGGGGCCGAGACGGCAGCGGTGCTCACCCCACAAGAGTCTCAGGTGGGTCCGACAGATGCCCGCGGATATCGGCCATGAATGCCCGATTGACTGCCCCCGACGGTTGACCGCGATTCCGGCTTCGCGGTCAACCGAGGTCAGGCCGACGCAGGCCGTACCCGGTCGCCTGCTCGAAGGCATGTCCGAGCTGCAACACCAGCAGATCCGCGTGGTGCGGACCGACGATCTGCAGTCCCACCGGAAGGCCGCCCGCCGTGAAACCGGCAGGCACGGACAGGGCCGGTGAGCCGGTAACCGAGATCAGGTACGCCGAGCGCATCCAGGTCAAGTAGTCGGGTTGCTCGATCCCGGCGATCTCGGTGGGGTACTCCTGGTCGATGGGAAACGGGGATACCTGGGTGACCGGCATCAGCAGCGCATCGTAGGTCTCGAAGAACTCCCGTACCCGATGGAACAGCGCGGTGTGCAGCGCCTCGGCACGCCCGACGTCGGGGCCGCTCAGCGCCTGTCCCTGGGCGATGTTGTCAGCCAGGCTGGCCTTGACCTGGTCGCCGTGCTGGCGCATGAGGGTGGCGTGGGTGAGCTGGTACTGCCAGGCGCGCAGAGTACGGAACGCCTCATCGGCCCCGGTCATGTCCGGCGTCGCCGCCTCGATGACGGCGCCGGTTCCGTCGAACGCGGTCAGCGCGGCGGTCAGTACGTCGAGGATCTCCGACTCCACGGCGAACTGTCCGCCGAGATCGGGAGACCAGGCCAGCTTGAGCCCGGTCAGGTCCCGCTCGAGGTCGGTGTCGAAGGCGGACCCCGGGGTCTGCAGAGCGATCGGGGAGCGCGGATCCGGCCCGGCGATCACCGAGAGCATCAGCGCCGCGTCGGCGACCGTACGAGCCATCGGTCCTTGGACGCCCATCGTCGACCAGCCGGCCGATGTGGGGTAGGTCGGAACCCGGCCCGGTGACGGGCGCAGGCCGACGACGTTGTTCCACGCGGCGGGGTTGCGTAGCGAGCCGCCCATGTCCCCGCCGTCGGCCAACGGCTGGAATCCGCAGGCCAGCGCTACGGCGGCGCCACCACTGGACCCGCCGGCCGATCGGGTCGGGTCGTAGGCATTGCCGGTTGCCCCGAAGAGGGGGTTGAAGGTGTGCGATCCGGCTGCGAACTCCGGAACGTTCGTCTTTCCGGTCGTCACGACCCCCGCGCTGTGCAGGCGTTCGATGATCAACTCGTCGGCCTCGGGTACGAACTCCGCGTGCACTGGAGAACCGAAGGTGGTCAGGATGCCACCGGTCAGATGGGTGTCCTTGTGGGCCATCGGCAGGCCATGCAGCGCGCCGATCTCGCGGCCCTCGACCAGTTGGCGATCGGCCTCGTCGGCTGCGTCCAGAGCTCGGTCGGCGTCCAGGCTCACGATCGCGTTGACCGCTGGATTGATCCGTTCGATCTGGTCGAGATGGGCCTGCAGCACCTCCCGGGCGGTCAGTTCGCGGGAGCGGATGGCTGCGGCCAGCTCGCGCGCGGATAGGAAGACCAGTTCGTCGGACACCTGGGGAGACTGTCACGAACTCTGTTCCCAGCGGCGCCCCTGGGGCCGGTTAGGCGGGCCAACTGAAGCTTTGAGCGGGTGCAATCGGGAGGTTGGGTAGCGAACCGGCGCTCTGACGGTGACGCTCACCGCACAATTCCGGCCAGCGGGCGCACCTCGCCGGGCGGAAACTCGCGTTGAGCGGTCGGTGCCGGAAGACTGCGCTGCGATGACCCAGCGACCGGGAGCAGATGACGCCGAGTCCGACCGCGCCGCCTCGCCTGCCGAGTCTGACCACGCGGCCGCGACCCCCGGCTCCTCTGGGTCAGCCGAATTCGCCCAGGACCCGGACGTCAGGGCCGACGGCGTAACCGAGCGGGCCGGCCACACCGCAGGGCCGGTTCTGGCCCAACAATCGGCCCCGGCGGAGCGACCGATACTGGCGCAGGAGGTGCCTGCCGAGGCGGAGGGGGAACGGCCGTCCCGGACGCTCGGCGGCCGCTTCGGGTTGGGCATCAGCATCGTGGCGGCGCTGGTCTCGGTGTACGCGCTCTACAACGTGTTCTCGCCGTTCACGGTCCTGCCGTACCGGATCATCTTCCTTGCCGTCGTTCTGCCGCTCACGTTCCTGCTGTACCGCCCGGCGGTGAGCATCATGCGTCGCCGCAACGCCAACGCCGACGCCAACGCCGACGCCAATGCCGACGCCAATGCCAATGCCGACGCCAACGGGGAAGGGGACGGCACGAACGGGAACGGCGGACCGGCGGTAAAGGTGCAGCCTGATCTGCCGACCGTGTGGGACTGGCTGCTCGCCGGCTTGTCCATCTTCGTGACGCTGTGGCCGCTGATCGGAGGTTTCGACGCCTACCTGGCGCGCAGTTTCGCCCCGTTCATCATCGACGTCGTCTGCGGGTTCGCTGTCGTGGCGCTGGTCCTGGTGGCGACCTGGCGCACCGTGGGCCCGGTACTCCCGATCATCGTCGGGGTCTTCATCCTGTACGCGTACTTCGGCGCACTCATCCCGGACGGCTGGCTGATCGGGCACCGTGGGTACGGCCTGACCCGGCTCACCTCGCAGTTCGTGATGGGCACGGAGGGCATTTTCGGCGTACCGCTGGACGTCGCGGCGACCTACATCATCCTGTTCACGATCTACGGCGCGGTGCTGGAGCTGTCCGGCGCAGGCCAGTTCTTCCTGGACATCAGCCTCGCCGCGTTCCGCAAATCCAGTACCGCACCTGGACGTACGGTCACGATGGCCGGCTTCCTCCTCGGCACCGTGTCGGGTTCCTCGACGGCCACCGCGGTCAGCCTCGGGTCAGTGGCCTGGCCGATCCTCAAGCGCGCCGGCTATCCGCGCGAGGCAGGCGGTGGGGTCCTCGCTGCGGCCGGCATCGGTGCGATCCTGTCGCCGCCGACCCTGGGCGCGGCCGCGTTCATCATCGCCGAGCTACTGCGGGTGTCCTACCTCGAAGTGCTCGGCTACGCACTGATTCCCACCCTGCTGTACTACCTCGGCATCTTCCTGGCCATCGAGTTCGACGCCCGCCGCTTCGGCGTACGAGAAGTCGAGATCGCCCAGACCGGCTTCTGGAAACTGCTGGGCCGCTTCGGGTATCACTTCAGTTCGCTGGTGATCATCGTGGTCCTGCTCGCGTTGGGTCAGTCGGCGTTCAAGGCAGTCGTGTACGCGTCACTGTTGGCGTTCCTGTTGTCCTTCCTGGACAAGAAGCATCGGATGGCGCCGCCCAAAGTGTTTGCCGCACTGGCCAAGGGCGCGTCCGGCGTGCTCCCCGTTGCCGCAACCTGTGCGGCCGCCGGGCTGATCGTCGCGGTACTGACGATCACCGGATTGGGACTGGACCTGTCCGGCATCATCGTCGATCTCGCGGACGTGTTGTCAAGCAACGCCACTGCCCAATTGGTGCTCACCACATTCCTGGCCGCGATCGCGGTCCTGCTTCTCGGTCTGGCTGTCCCCGTCACGGCCTCGTTCATCATTGCCGCCGTCATCATCGCTCCGGCGCTGACGACCCTCGGGGTCGACCGGCCGGAGGCGTACATGTTCATCTTCTATTACGCGGTGCTCTCCGAGGTGAGTCCGCCAACGGCGCTGGCTGCGGTGGCAGCGGCTGCGATTACCGGCGGCAACGCGTACAAGACGATGCTGATGACCTGGAAGTACACCCTGCCGGCCTTCCTGGTCCCCTTCGCGTTCGTGCTGGCCCCGGCCGGGGCCGGGCTGATCGCCGACGCGCCGTTCGGCAAGACGGTCCTGGTCACGGTCATCTCCGGCGTGGCCGTGGCGGGGCTCGCTGTCGTGACCGGCAAGTGGATGTTCGGGCCCGCCGGACCGATCGAACGCGTGCTCTGCCTCGTCGGGGCATTGTTCCTGCTCTACCTCGAGACGACGTCGGTGCTGATCGGCCTGGGCATCCTGGCCGTGGCCGTCGTCGTGCACCTGCTGACTCGAAAGACCCGCACCGCACCGGATTCCGATTCCGATTCCGATACCGATACCGAAGCACGATCACCACAGGAGGTTTCACCATGAGAAGTGGTTCACGATGAGGCGGCCCGGCCTACTTGGAATCGCGGCGGCCGCGGCTGCCGCGCTGGTGCTGTCCGGTTGCACCGAAGCCGGCGGCGGTGGCGGCGGCGGGGGTGCTGGCGGCGGTGATGAGGAAGCAGGCTGCGCCGCACCGGAGGAAAGCGGCCGGTTGTCCATCGCCACCGGCAACACGACCGGGGTCTATTACATTCTCGGCGGCGGTCTGGCCCAGGTGCTGACTGACAAGGTCGAGGGCATCGAGGCAACGGCGGAGGCGACCAACGCCTCGGCGGAGAACATCCGCTTCGTCTGCGCCGGGGACAGCGACATCGGATTCACCCTGGCCGACACCGCTGCCGACGCGGTCAACGGGACCGCCTCCTTCGAGGACGCTGCCCAGCCCGTACAGGCCCTGGCCCGGATCTACAGCAACTACACCCAGGTTTTCGCCAGGGCGGATGCCGGCATCGAGTCGATCGCCGACATGGCCGGTAAGCGAATCTCGACCGGTTCACCGAACTCAGGCACCGAAGTGATCGCGCTGCGGCTGCTGGAGGCCAATGACCTGACCCCGGACGACATCGAGCAGCAGAGCCTGGGTCTTCCGGAAAGCGTGCAGGGGATGAAGGACGGCACGATCGATGCCCTGGTCTGGTCCGGGGGCCTGCCGACCGGGGGGATCACCGACCTCATCACCTCACTGGGCGGCGACGTCACGGCGTTGCCGCTTATCGACGAGTTGGCCTACCTGCAAGAGACCTACGGCGAGGCGTACATGGAGGGCTCGATCCCGGCCGATGCGTACGGGCTCGGCGAGGACATTCCCACCGTCGTCGTACCGAACCTGCTCGTCGTGAGTGACGCGATGAGTGAGGACCTCGCCTACGAGGTCACGAAGGCGATCTTCGAGAACCTCGACACGCTGGCCTCCGTGCATCCGGAGGCCGAGAACATCTCGCTGGACACCGCAACCGAGACTGCTCCGGTCGAGGTGCACCCGGGCGCCCAGCGGTACTTCGACGAACAGGGCTGATCTCTGCGGCCTACGAGTGCTCGCATGATCGTGAGCGCCTCAGCGGCAACTATCTCCAGCCGAGGCGCTCATGATCATGGAGTCGTCAGTAGCGGACGGGCGGGTCTGGGGGCAGGCGCCGGTCATCGACGATCGGACGTCGGTCATCGATGATCGGACGTCGGTCATCGACGACCGTGTGCTGGGTGCGGCTGCGCTGTGAGTTGATCACCAGCGACATGATCAGCCCGAGGATTCCGACGGCCATCAGGATGTAGCCGACGATGTTGACGTTGACCACCGAGATGACGTCACGGTCCAGAGCGAAGGCAAGGACCCCCCCAAGAGCGATCAGAAAGATTGACGTTCCTAGTGCCATGGTGTGCCTCCGTAGATGGCAAGCGACAGAGCCGGTCTCCGTTGACCCATCCTGCCTCATCAGATCCAGCGGTGTGTTGTCACGGGCCGTGAGAGCGTGTGGAGGTGTTTCGCATTCTGTACTTCCAACCGTGCATCCCGCCCAATACCGGCAACGCCATCCGGCTAGCAGCGGTCACGGGTTGCCAGTTGCACCTGGTCGAGCCGCTGGGCTTCGATTTGTCCGACGCGCAGCTGCGCCGGGCCGGCTTGGACTACCACGATCTGGCCCGCCTCACCGTGCACTCGGATCTCGCGGCGGCATGGAACGCCGTGCTGCCGGCGCGGGTCTTCGCCTTTACCTCGCATGCGGTCCGGTCCTACGCCGACGTGGCCTACCAGGCAGGTGACGTCCTGCTGTTCGGACCGGAGCCGACCGGACTGCCGGCTGACGTCCTCGACGATCCGCATGTCACCGAAGCGCTGCAGATCCCGATGCAACCGGCCCGACGCTCACTCAATCTGGCCAACGCCACGGCGATAGCGGTGTACGAGGCCTGGCGTCAGCACGGCTTTCGCGTCTGAGGCCATGATCGGTCAGAAGGCGGCTTCGTCGAGCTCCATGATCGCGTTGTCGGTCGCTTCGCAGATCGCCCGCTGGGCAGTGATCGTGGGCAGCACCTGAGTGGCAAAGAATCGCGCCACCGTGAGTTTGCCCTCGTAGAAGCGCTGGTCCTTGACGGAAACCCCACCGCGGCCCAGGGCAGCAAGGGCCACCTCCGCCTGACGCAGCAACAACCAACCGGTCACCAGATCACCCATGCACAGCAGCAGCCGGGACGTGTTCTGCCCGACCTTGTAGAGGCTGGTCGGATCCTGCCGCGAGTTGGTCGCCTGCCCGATCATCGCGCCGATCATCTGCTGGATGTCGCCCAATGCCGTGGCCAGCAGCGCCCGCTCGTCCTTGAGCCGCCCGTTGCCCGACTCGTTGTCGATGAAGGACTGGATCTCGCTGTTCAGGAAGCCCAGAGCTTGGCCCTGATCACGGATTATCTTGCGGAAGAAGAAGTCCATCCCCTGGATCGCGGTCGTGCCCTCGTACAGTGTGTCGATCTTGGCATCGCGGATGTACTGCTCGATCGGATAGTCCTGCAGGTAACCGGAACCACCGAGTGTCTGCAGGGATTCAGCACTCAGGACGGCGTACGCGCGTTCGGAGCCGTAGCCCTTGACGATCGGAAGCAGCAGGTCGTTGACCCGGGAGGCGAGTCGGGCGCTGTCGTTGTCGCTTTCTCCGCGCGCCTCGGCGTCGAGCATCTGGTCCTGGAAGCTCGCGGTGTAGAGGTACA
>JBPCOF010000140.1:0-6515 GCA_051000515.1 Geodermatophilaceae bacterium | reverse complement strand
CGGGACCCCGATCGAGTCCGGCGATCGGTCCACCCGAAGCGTTTTCGGTGACTACATCGACATCTACGACCTGACCCGCGCCGTCGACGACGGAGCGACCGTGCGGATCTACTACGAGTCCCGGCTGGCCAAGGTGGCTCTCGACGCTCAGACGCACGAGGAACTGGACGTGCTGGCCGCGCAGATCGTGGAGGGCGCCGACGAGCAGGAAGCCACGCGGGCAAAGTCCCGTTGGGCACGGCTGGAAGCCGTTGTCGGTGCGCAGGAGCGCCTGGACATCGTTGCCAGCGACATCGTCGAGCACTGGGAGCGCCGTCGATCGGAGCTGGTCGGCAAGGCGATGATCGTGACGATGAGCCGGCGCATCGCCGTCGAGCTGTACCGCCAGATCGTCAAGCTCCGACCGGACTGGGACGACCCGGATCCGATGCGCGGCCGGATCAAGGTGGTCATGACCGGCTCGGCCGCCGACCCGCGCGGCTATCAACCTCACCTGCACAACCAGGATGTGCGCAAGCAGCTCAAGGCCTGCGCCAAGGACCCTGACGATGCGCTGGAGATCGTCATCGTCCGGGACATGTGGCTGACCGGGTTTGACGCGCCCTCGCTGCACACGATGTATGTCGACAAGCCGATGCAGGGGGCGGGGCTGATGCAGGCGATCGCCCGGGTCAACCGGACCTTCCGGGACAAGCCGGGCGGACTGATCGTCGACTACATCGGGGTGGCCACCAACTTGCGTCAGGCACTGGCCGAGTACTCACCCACCGACCGGGAGCAGGCCGGCGTACCGATCGAGGAGATCGTCGCCGTCATGCTGGAAAAGCACGACGTCGTACGGTCCCTGCTGCACGGCTGCGCGTTCGATAGCTCGCCGGCCTTGGCTGCCGGGCGGCGGCTCGCCCAGTACGCCGCCGTCCTGGACTTCGTGATGGCAGATCCCGACCTTACGGCGAGGTTTCTCGACCAGGTACTGGCTCTGGTCAAGGCATTCGCGCTGTGCGGGTCCCGGGACGAGGCGGTGGCGATCCGCGACGATGTGCGGCTGTTCGCTGATGTGCGAGCGGCCATCCTCAAGATCCAGAATCCCGACTCTGGCCGCGGAGGATCCGGTGCGGTTGAGCTGGACACCGCGATCAGCCAACTGGTGAATGAGGCCGTCACAGCCGACGAGGTCGTCGACGTCTATGCGTTGGCGGGCTTGGAGACCCCGGAGCTGTCGATCCTGTCCGACGAGTTCCTCGACGGTCTGGCCGCCAAGGACAAGCCCAACCTCCAGATGGGGCTGCTCCGTCGACTGCTCAACGATCAGATCCGTACCGTGCGGCGGACCAATCTCGTCCAGGCACGCAAGTTCTCCGAGCAGCTGGATGCGGCGATCAACCGGTACACCAACCGGGCCCTGACCACCGCGGAGATCATCGCCGAGCTGGTCAAGCTGGCCAAGCGGATGCGCGAGCAGCAGCATCGCCACGAAGAGCTGGGATTATCGGTCGCCGAGGCCGCGCTCTACGACGCCATCGTGCAGAACGACGCCGCCGTCCTGGAGATGGGCGACGAGATCCTCAAGAAGATCGCGACCGACCTGGTCTGGACCGTGCAGCAGAGCGTCACCATCGACTGGAACCTCAAGGAGTCCGTCCGGGCCGCGATGCGGGCCAAGATCCGCCGCCTCCTGGCGAAGTACGACTACCCGCCCGATTACGAGCAGCGGGCGATCGAGTTGGTCCTCGAACAAGCTGAGCACTTCGCCCTTGCCGCATGACCGCACGACGGAGCACCCATAGTGAACCTCGCCCGGATCTCGCTCGACCCGGACCCTCCCGGTTCCCGGCACTAAACTGGGACTGACGCGCAGCGCCGGGCGGAGGTAGCCAGCATGTACGCAGCCATCGCAGACCTGGCCATGCTGGCGCACTTCGCCTTCCTCGTCGTGCTGTTAGTCGGCGGGTTCGCCGCCTGGCGATGGCCTCGGCTGATCGTCGTGCACGTCGGGCTATCCATCTGGGGTGTGCTCAACGCCGTGGTCAAAGTGCCCTGCCCGCTCACCGACGTGGAGGACTAGGCCCGACGTCAAGCTGGCGAGCAGGGCCTGCCCGGCGGTTTCATCCACCGATACCTCACCGGCGTCGTCTATCCGAGGAGAACCTGCCCGCCATCCAGCTCGGCGTCGCCGGTGTGATCGTGGTCTCCTGGATCGGCTTCGTCGTGCGCTGGCGTCACCGCCCTCGAACTTCCTTCGGCTGACGGCACGCCGGTCGGCCTCGCATGTCTGCGGCCCGGGGCGGCTACCGTTAGCGCATGCTGCGTGACGGCCCCATCCCGAGATTCGTGCACGGAATCCTCGAATACGCCCTCGGCGTGTTGTTCATCGCGGCTCCGTTCGTCTTCACCTTCGACTCCGGCGCGGCCACCGGCATGTCGGTCGCGGTCGGAGTGCTCATCCTGATCCTGGCGGCGGTCAGCGAAGGACCCGTGAGTCTGGTCAACCAACTACCGGTCCTGCTGCATGTGGCGCTGATCTATCTGCTCTCGATCTTCTTGATCGCAGCACCTTTCCTCCTCGGGTTCGCCGACGAGGTGCCACCGCGCAACTTCTTCATCATCAGCGGGGTCCTGCTCCTGCTGGTGACCATCGGAACGCGCTTCCGCCGCTCCGAACCAGCTGCCGGGACCGGCAAGCAGACCCGGCGTTCCGGCGAGGACGAGCCTCGGTCACCCGCACCCGCATCGACGTCCAGCACCCCACCGGCCGGCCCGCTGCCAACCACCACCGGAATGCCACCCACCGACACCGGTATGCCGCCGCCTGCCACCGGGCCACCGGCCGCCGGGACGGGCTTGCTGCCGCCCGTTCCGAGTCAGCCGCAGCGTGAGCAGCAACCGCCAATCCCCCCACCGTCTGCATAGAGTTTCAGAAGTGTGCATAATCATGCATCATGAACTCGTCGATGGGACCGTTCACGGCCGCGGTGGCCGGCGCTTCCGGTTACGCGGGTGGCGAAGTATGCCGGCTCTTGCATGCCCATCCCAGCATCAAACTGCAGACGGTCTGCGCCAGTTCGTCGGTCGGTGACCCGCTCAGCGCGCATCAGCCCCACCTGCACGGACTCGGCGAGTACGTCCTAGCGTCCACCGACGCGACGACGTTGTCCGGCCATGACGTCGTTTTCCTGGCGCTACCCCACGGACACTCCGCCGAGTTGGCCGCGACGTTGCCTGCGCAAACCCTCGTCCTGGATCTGGCTGCCGACCACCGGCTGAGCAGCCCCTCGTCTTGGGAGCGCTGGTATGGCGGCTCGCACGTCGCCCCTTGGCCCTACGGTCTGCCGGAGCTTGCCGGAGCCAGGGTGAAGCTGACGGCCGCCCGGCGGATCGCGGTGCCCGGCTGCTATCCCACGGCGGCGATCCTGGCGCTGGCGCCCGCTCTTGCTGCTGGACTTATCGAGTCTGACGTCGTCATCGTCGCCGCGAGCGGCACGTCCGGCGCCGGTCGCAAGGTTGCCCCGCACCTGCTCGGCAGTGAGGTCATGGGCTCGGCCACCGCCTACGGTGTCGGCGGAGTCCACCGGCACACGCCGGAGATCATCGAGCACCTCGGTAGTGCTGCCGGGACCGACGTGCGGGTGTCCTTCACTCCCGTCCTTGCACCGATGTCCCGGGGCATCCTGGCGACGTGCAGTGCTCCACTTGCCGGCGCTCTCGACAGCGCCGCGGCGCGGTCTGTGTACGAAAAGGCCTACGCCGACGAGCCGTTCGTCACTGTGCTGCCCGAGAACGCCTGGCCGAGCACCGGCTCGGTCCTCGGATCGAACTCCGTCCATCTGCAGCTCGGCGTGGACGCCGATGCGCAGCGTCTGATCGTCATCGCCGCCCTGGATAATCTCACCAAGGGCACGGCGGGAGCTGCAATCCAGAGTGCCAACCTGGCATTGGGCCTCCCAGAGACCGTGGGCCTCCCCAGGTTGGGCCTGGCTCCGTGAGCATCACCTCGGCGCTGGGGTTCCGGGCAGCCGCGGACGCTGCCGGCCTGAAGGCCTCCGGCGGCCTCGACGTCGCCCTGGTCGTCAACGACGGTCCGTGCTACGCCGCCGCTGGTGTCTTCACCAGCAATCGGGTCAGGGCGGCGCCGGTTCTGTGGTCCCAACAGGTCCTACAGGCCGGACAACTGCGCGCCGTCGTGCTGAACTCCGGTGGTGCCAATGCCTGCACCGGGCCGGGCGGATTCGCCGACACCCATGTCACCGCCGAGCATGCGGCCGCAGAGCTTGGCGTCGGTGCCATCGACATCGCGGTCGCCTCGACCGGTCTGATCGGCCTCCGGTTGCCGATGCCCGAACTGTTGGCCGGGATCAGCCGGGCCGCCAAGGAGCTGGACTCCGACGGTGGGGCTCGCGCAGCCGAGGCGATCATGACCACTGACTCCGTACCCAAGCAGGCCAGCTTGACCGGGGATGGATACACCGTCGGCGGGATGGCCAAGGGTGCCGGCATGCTCGCCCCCGGGCTGGCCACGATGTTGGTGGTGCTCACCACTGACGCGCAGGCCGACGCGCAGTCCCTCGACGCGGCGCTGCGCGAGGCCACGGCGGTGACCTTTGACCGAATGGACAGCGACGGCGCGATGTCGACCAACGACACCGTCCTGCTGCTTGCCAGCGGCGCAAGCGGGCGCCGGCCGAGCCCCGCCGACCTGGCGCGGGCTGTCACGACCGTCTGTCATGACCTTGCCCAGCAGTTGCTCGCTGACGCCGAGGGCTCCACCAAGGACATCACGATCACCGTCGAACAAGCCGCCACGGTGGACGATGCCCTGCTCGTCGCCCGGGCGATCGCGCGCAACAACCTGGTCAAGTGCGCGTTCTTCGGTGCCGATCCCAACTGGGGCAGGATCCTCGCCGCGGTGGGTACGACCGATGCCGCCTTCTGTCCGGACGACCTCGATGTCGTCATGAACGGTGTCGAGGTCTGCCGAGCGGGTGGGATCGGCGAGGATCGGGAGCGCTGTGACCTGTCCGGCCGTACGGTCGAGGTACGGGTCCGGCTGCACGCCGGCGACCAGCAGGCGACGGTGTGGACGAACGACCTGTCGTTGGCCTACGTGCACGAGAACTCGGCATACAGCTCGTGACCGTCCAGACTGCACAGGGCGGGGTACGGCGGTGGGGGAGCAGCCGGCCGATGCGTCCCGACGATCCGGACCGGGATGCCGAACGGGCGGCAATCCTCACCGACGCGCTGCCCTGGCTCAAGGAGTTCTTCGGGCAGATCGTGGTCATCAAGTACGGCGGCAACGCGATGATCGACGAAGAGTTGAAGCGGGCCGTAGCGCAGGACCTGGTGTTCCTGCGTTACGTCGGTATCCGCCCAGTGGTGGTGCACGGCGGCGGGCCTCAGGTCTCGGCGATGCTGGGCCGGCTCGGGATCGTGAGCGAGTTCCGGGCCGGACTTCGGGTCACCACCGAGGAGACCATCGACATCGTCCGGATGGTCCTGGTCGGGCAGGTCGGCCGGGAGCTGGTCGGCCTCATCAACTCCCACGGCTCGCATGCCGTCGGGCTGTCCGGGGAGGACGCGCACCTGTTCACCGCCGAGCGCACGAGAGCCATGGTGGACGGCGAACTGGTCGACATCGGGCTCGTTGGGAACGTGGCCACGGTCAACCCGGCTGCAGTGCTCGACCTCGTCGCCGCCGGACGGATACCGGTCGTCTCCTCCGTCGCCCCCGACGCCGGCGGTGTCGTACACAACCTCAACGCCGATACCGCCGCTGCTGCCCTGGCCGTCGCCTTGAACGCAGTCAAGCTCGTGGTGCTCACCGACGTCGAAGGGCTCTACAGCGACTGGCCGGATCGAGCCTCGCTCGTGCAGCAGATCACCACCGGGCAGCTTGCGGAGGTTCTGCCGCTCATCGACAGTGGAATGGCACCGAAGATGACCGCCTGTCTTCGTGCGGTAGAGGGTGGCGTGAAACGGGCGACCGTGGTCGACGGGCGGCTTCCCCATGCCCTTTTGCTCGAGATGCTGACCAGTGAGGGGACCGGGACGATGGTGGTGCCGTCGCCCTCGTCCGCACCGGCGACCGGAGAGGATCCGCGGCGATGACAGCAGCCACGGCCACGCTCATTCAGCGGTGGGAGGCGGTGATGGCCGCGAACTACCGGACCCCGCCGATCGCGCTGGTCCGCGGTCAGGGCGCGCAGGTCTGGGACGAGGCGGGCAGGGCATATGTCGACCTCATCGGCGGGATCGCGACCAACGTCCTGGGACATGCCCATCCAGCCGTCGTCGAGGCGGTCAACCGGCAGGTCAGCACGCTCGGCCACACCTCCAACCTGGTCGTCAACGAACCCGGGATCCGCCTGGCCGAGCGGCTGCTCGACCTCGCCGGGCGTCCCGGGCGGGTGTTCTTCTGCAACTCCGGCGCCGAGGCGAACGAGGCCGCATTCAAGGTCTCCCGGCTGACCGGGCGCACCGGCGTCGTCGCGGCCCTCGGCTCGTTCCACGGCCGGACG
>JBPCOF010000094.1:0-4124 GCA_051000515.1 Geodermatophilaceae bacterium | reverse complement strand
CGATGCTCACCGTGACCCAGCTGTCCAGCAACGGCTCGCGGGCCTGGCTCAACCGCGCCGAGCTGGACCGATGGCTGATCGGGTGGTTCGCCATCGGGGCGGTCCCCAGTGCCATCCTCGGCGGCGTCTTGTCGACCCACGCGCCCCTCGCAGGGCTGCAACGCCTCCTCGGCGCGTTCTTGGTGCTGACCGTGATCTGGCGACGGGTAAACCTCCACCCCCGGCCGCCCACGGATCGGGCTTTCGCGGGCATCGGTGCCGCCTCGGGACTCGGCTCGGCGCTGCTCGGCTCGGTGGGCCCCCTGACCGCGCCGTTCTTCCTCGCCGCGGGCCTGACCCGCGCCGCCTACATCGGCACCGAGGCCGCCAGTGCACGGTGATCATGCACATCACCAAGCTCGGCGCCTACGGCGCCGGACAGCTGATATCCGGCCAGGTGCTCCTGTACGGCGTCGCGCTCACCCCCGCCACACTGCTCGGCGCCTGGACCGGGAAGAAGGTGCTGAACCGGGTCAGCGACCGAGCCTTCGTGCTTTTGGTCGAGGCCGGCTTGGTGGTCGGCGGAATCATCTTCCTTCTCGGCGGGTAGACCAGATGCTCGACCGGTTGCTGTAAGAGCTCCGTGATTCTCAGAGCGCGTCGTCGCCGCCGGGGATCAGCAGCACGCCGAAGACCACGAAGGCGGTCGTCGCGGCGATCCTGACGGCCTTCTCGGGAAGTTCCTACCCAAGAGGGCCCCAACGCCAATCGCGCGAGCGGCGGCGACGACCCCGCCCAAGGTGCTTCCGATCCACCCTTCCTGGGTGACCAAGGCGATGGTGGCGAGCGTCGTCTTGTCTCCGAGCTCGGCGAGGGAGAAAACGACACCGACAGCAAGAACGGCTGCTCCGCTGCTGGGTGGCGCCTTCTCCGCCTCGTCATCGGTGAGCTCCTCGCCGCGCAGCGTCCAGGTGGCGAACCCGAGGAGCGCGACGCCCGCGATGATGGAGATGATGGAGATGATCGAGATGAGCCCTGGCTACCAACGAAGGCGCCGCCGATGAAGTAGCCGATCCCGCCGAGGCCAGGTGCACCACGGCGGTAGCGATGATGCCGATGAGGGCGTCGCGAGCGCGGTAGCGGGCCGCGAACGTCATCGCCGTCAGCTGGGACTTGTCTCCGAGCTCGGCCACGAAGATGACGCCAGTACTCAGCAAAGAAGGCAGACAAGCGGCCACGTGTCCTGACGCGCCTTCGAACAGGCACGTCCATGTCAGGGACATGGATCTGGTCGAAAGTCTCTTCCGCCACCGGTGAATGCAGTCGGGGCCTAATGAGATCAGCGGATGGTCAGTGCCATCATCAACAGGTGGACACTTCAGCATGGCTGGTTGTCCTCGCGAGCGCCGTGGGCGGCATCCTGCTTATGTGGGCAGCCCTGATGGTGGCGCTGTGGACACACAGACCCGATGCCATGGGCGTGCGCGAAGCGCTGCGTCTCCTGCCTGACCTGATCCGGATGCTGCGCCGGATCGCTGCCGATCCCGACGTCCCCCGCGGTGTGCGGGTCCGCCTCTGGCTCCTTCTGGGCTACCTGCTCATGCCCATCGACCTCGTCCCCGACTTCATCCCCGTCATCGGCTACGCCGACGACGCCGTCATCGTCGCCCTCGCCCTCCGCTCAGTCACCAGACGCGCGGGGCCAGAAGCGCTCGAACGTCACTGGCCCGGGACCCCCGAGGGACTCGCTGCGCTCCGCAGGCTCGCCGGCGCCACAACGCCCCGCCCCACACTCTGACGACCTCCCGCGACCGCCAGTCCCGCAGAGCCAGTCCTGACATGCTCGAAGTGGCACCCAGGCATCCCGGCAGCGCACTTGCCGGTTGCCGATCGACGTCTGGGACGACGTTCGGCTTCATTCCTTGGCCGCGAGGCCGGCGCGGTCGAAGGCTCGGAACTGGCGCACGTGCAGCCCCAGCGACTGCGCTTGGAAGGACATGTGCGCAACGGCCTGCCCAGGTCGTAGACGCAAAACTCGGAGTAGTCCCAGTCGGTGTCCTCAACGAAACGGTGCGAGAGGTTGGCGACGAGCAATCCCGCGGTCGGTGCCCACACCGCCGCCCTCTTGGCCAGATGCCGCACCAGGCGATCGTGGGTGGCTCGGCCCGGCGGCCGACGATGAACGCCACGGCTGTGAGTTCCCGGCCGACGGCGCCCAGCGCGCTGCTTCCAACAGCGACTCCACCTCGGTCGCGGTGATGTCCCTCGACTGATCGAACGTCCTCGGGTTCCAACGCGAGCTCAGCAGCGGATGCAACAGGCCGTCAGTCGCTTCGTTCACAGTCCCAACGGTGCCAGACGTAGGCAGCGGGCCGTGGCTCGCCGACCGCACTGTGCCTCCCGATCCGATCTCCCGTCGCGATTGGCGATCGTTCTCCGGTGACGGATCGTCTATCGGGATGCGTCCCCGGTCCGATGCTCTGCGTCAGCCTTCAGGCGCAGCAGTGTCTGGGCGATCGCGCGCTGGTTGCGCCCGGGCCAGCCGAGGAGCCTGATGAACCATCGGCCGAACATGGGCCAGTAGGAGTAGTCGAACGACTCGGTCACCTCAGTGCCACCAGCTACGGGTTCCAGCTCGTACCGCCAGTGCTGGGACTCGAAGTGTCGCCATGCGATGAGCCGGTTCGGCTCGAACTCCACGACTCGGTTGGTGACCCGGTAGGGAACACCGAACAGTCGCATCGACATGGTGAATGTGGACCCCATCGACAACCGTGCCGGGCCGCGTCGAAGGCGCCGGACCATCGCGGAACCACCACCCCCGGCAGTAGACCCGTCGATCTTGACGTGCTGGGCCGGGTCGCTGAGCAGATCGAAGATGGCCTCCGCCGGGGCACGGATGTCGATCGTCTGTTTCACCACGTGCCCTGCCACCACGTGCCCTGCCATGACTCGAACCTAACGTGCGGCTCGGAGTGCGTGCCCCCCCAAGACAAGTGTCCTGGCATGCCTCGTGCTTGTCGGGCGGTCTACGGACAACGTGAGCATCGGACAGTTTGCCGAAGACGCTGCCGGGTGCCTTCGCGCCCGTATCCTTGCGGGGTGCTCGAGAGGCCGGCCATCCGTAGGTACTACGACCGCATCGGTCGTGGCCAGGACACCCAGCGCTTCTACGAGGATCCGCCGACTGGCCGACTCCGCGAGTGCGCACAGTTCGAGACGGCGACCTCAGTGGTCGAGTTGGGTTGCGGCACGGGACGTAATGCTCGCACGCTGCTCCGCGAGCAACTGCCGGCAGCGGCGAACTACCAGGGGTTCGAGTTGAGTGGGCGGATGGCGGCCATCGCGGCGTCGCGGCTTAGGCCTTGGGCCGGACGCGCCGCGGTGACACGCATTGACGGAGATCCACCACTCCCGCTAGATGACGCGCGGGCCGATCGGTTCATCGCCAACTACGTGCTCGACCTAATGAGCCCAGACGCTGCGCGCCGATGGTTGGACGAGGCGCACCGAATCCTCGAGCCGGCCGGTTTGCTCTGCCTGGTCAGCATCACCCCGGGGACCGGCCGCGCGTCGCGCGTGGTGTCCGACACCTGGACGCGGGTCTGGCGTCGCCGACCGTCCCTGGTCGGAGGCTGCAGACCAATCGAGTTGCTCGACCTTCTCGATCAGCACCAGTGGAAAACGATCAACCGCGAGATCTTGACGGCGTGGTCGGTCAGCTCAGAGGTGGTCGTGGCGCAGCGCCGTTGAGTGGTTGAGTCTCCACCTCGCGCAGGCAATCCGCAGCGGGATCCCGCGGCGATGAGACGTCTGCACTCGCTACGGTCATGGTGAGCTGGGCTCGATGATGCCGATAATGCTTGGGTGCCCATTCGAGGAAGTCGCGCCGACTCATCCACTCCTTGAAGTAGGGGTCCCAACCGGGCGGAACAGCCATGCCGCGGTCAAGATCCTGGTCGCTCGCGTTGTCCGCCCATCGAAGGACCGCGCCGGCGTCATGGCGCATCCATCGACTCGTGCGCTCCAGGCTGACGACACGGGCGCCGCCGACGCCAGCGACGTAGTTGATCCAGTCATAGGGACCGGTCGCAGCCGTCAGAAGGCCCGCGAATCGCCGACCGACGACCGCCGGGACACGGGAA
>JBPCOF010000272.1:0-10833 GCA_051000515.1 Geodermatophilaceae bacterium | reverse complement strand
GTTGCCCGTCGGACTCCCCGCACCTGCTGCGGTTGACCGGTCAGGCCGCTTCCCGCTTCGCCAGCTGCTCGTCGAGCCACTCGGTGATTGCGAGGAAGAAGCGCGCCGGATCCTCAAACGGAAGTCCGTGTCCGCCAGCCAGTTCGCGATAGCGGGCGTTTGGGATCGCCCCGGACAGGGCCCGCTGATGAAACGGCGGAATGATGCGGTCATCGGCGCTGGCCAACACCAGCGTTACCGCCTGGATGCCGGTCACCGCCGAGGCGAGGTCGATCCGCCCGTCGAGTTCGATCTGGCGGGTGATCCGGCTGTCCAGCATGGCGGTGAAGCCGGCCACCATCTCGTCGAGTTGGTCCGTGCTGGCCGTCTGGAGCAGGGCCGGGCTCATCGCTTCCAGGATGAGATGCCGCGCCAAGAGATCCGAATCGATGGCCAGCAGTCGGGACCACAGGTCGAACATCAACGCCTCGCGCGGGCCGGTGGTGATCCAGCCGGCGTGCAGCAACAGAGACTGCACCTGTTCCGGCCGTCGGGCGGCCACTGCGGTGGCTACGACCGCCCCGAGTGAATGGCCGACCACGTGCCAGCCCTGGTCGGTGTCCAGCGCAGCCTGGACGGTGTCGATCACGTTATGCGCGAGCTGGTCGAGTTCGAGTCGGCCGGTCGGTGCCGGCGTCCTGCCCGCGCCGGGCAGGTTCGGCGCGACGACGGTGAACCGGTTGCTCAACGACTCGATCAGCGGGCCCCAGTTCGACTCGGCGTCGGCGCCGGTTCCGTGGATGAGCACCACGGGTGGTCCGCTTCCGGTGACGACGCAGTCCAACAGCATGCGGGTTTGGGTGGGTGACATCTTCGTGCTCCTTGTCGCCGGTGGAGTGGTCGGACGCCGCCAGTGCCTGATTTCGGGCATGGCTGCGCCCAGGAGGGTGGTGCGGGTGTTTGTCGAAAAGTGCAAGAAAGGGAGGCTGCGGTTCTACTGCTCAGTTCAGGCGCTGGCTCCGTTCAGCGACCGGCTCGATCTAGGGACCGCAGCGCCCGCCGTACGTGGTGATCTTGTAGTCGATCACGGCGAGCGAGGCCTGCAGGTCGCGCGCCGCAGCTGGATCGCTTCGCGGTGGGCCTGCAGGAACTCCAGTCGCTCCGGCACCGTGGCTTCGCCGTGGGCCACCAGGTCAGGTAGTGCTGGATGTCGCGAACTGACATGTCCGACAAGCGAAGTCGAGTCAGGAAAACAACGCGCCCCAGCGCCTGTGAGTCGTAGATCCGTCGACCCGTCACATCGCGTGGCACATCGACCAGACCGATCCGCTCGTAGTAGCGCAGGGTGTGCGCACTGACCCCGGTGATCGCTGCGACCTCGGCAATGGGCATCCCCTCCGGCAGACGACCCGGCAGATCCAGCGAGCGCACCAGCTCCTCGGTGAGAGCCGGCAGGTACGGGGGATCGACCGTGTCGATGAGAAGCCGGAGCCGTTGGCTCTCCGCCGTCGTCATAACCAGGACGCTACGGCTTCGAGCGCGCTCGAAGTCAAGCGTGGCGTCTGCGGTCTCGGCGCAACGTGGCCCGTTCCACCCGACTGACGACGTAGGAAAATAGTCTGGACCAAGGATGAAGCGGCCATCGCAGATGGCGACCACACGTGCCTGCCCGCACCGAGCTGGAATATCTGCAGGCCACCGAGAAGGCCTACTCAGACCCGCAGCGGCTGGCCCTAGTGATGAGTGCGGCCGTCGACGCCGAGGAGGCGGTGGCCGGCCTGCGCCGGGAGTTCGGGTTCAGCGACGACCTTGCCTGGACCGTCACCGCCGGCAGCTGATGACGTTCACCGCCGAGCGCTTGGCTGACCTGCGGGCGAGGATCGCTGCGCTGATCGACGAGGCAACGTACGACAGAAACGAGGACCGCGTCGACGAGCAGCAGGTCATCCTGGCTGTCGAGCAGCTCGTCGAGCCAGGCTCGGTAGATCTCGTGCTGCTCGGCGCTCTCCCGGAACGCGTACACCAGCGCGTTGACGTCGGGAAGGACGATCACCGCAGGCCGTCCGCGTCCAGCGCGGCTGCGAGCGCCTCGTTGTCCAGCAGGTCCACCAGAAGCCGGCCGTGCGGCTTTCCGTCGGTCGGCGGCGGAGGGCGACTGCGTGCATGCTGCTCTTTCGTCAGGAGGTCGCGCAACGCCGATCACCAGCCTGTCTCGGGGATAGCCACCTGCTTCGACACGTGATGATGTGCAGATGTTCAGTCCCGCGGAGCGAAGCGGGCTGCGGGATGTGTTGGTCTCGCTGGCCGAGACCGACGAGCGCATCACCGGTGCTGCGCTCACCGGGTCGGCTGCGGCCGGCCGCGAGGATCGGTGGTCGGACATCGATCTGGCTCTCTGCGTTGCCTCGGGCATCGACCCTGCCCAGGTGATCCTGGACTGGACCGATCGGATGTATCAGGAGCACGCCGCCGTCCATCACGTCGATGTGCTCTGGGGTGCCGTCGTCTTTCGGGTCTTCCTGCTCGCCAACACGCTGCAGGTCGACCTGGCGTTCTGGCCGGCGGCGGAGTTCGGTGCCACTGCGCCGACCTTTCGACTCTTGTTCGGTACGGCCAACGAGCGACCGACGTCCCCGACTCCAACCGCCACCGAGCTGATTGGGATGGCCTGGCTCTATGCGCTGCACGCTCGTTCGAGCATCGAACGTGGCCGGGTGTGGCAGGCGGAATACATGGTCAGCGGCGTAAGGGATCACGTCCTGGCGCTGGCCTGCCTACGTCACGACGTACCCGCGAGCGAGGGCCGGGGGATGGACAGCCTGCCGCCGGAACTCACCGCCGGTATGACAGGGGCGCTCGTCGGATCGCTGGACGTGTCTGAGCTTCGACGGGCCTTCCGAGTCGCCAGCGAAGCGCTGCTCAGCGAGATCAGCCAAATTGACCCTGAGCTGGCCAGTCGCCTGGCCGGACCCCTGGTCGAGCTCGCCGAGTTACCGCCCTTCTTGGGGCGGCGGTACTAACCCCAGGGTCAGGGGCTGAGGCATGCGATCTCTGCGGCGTTGATCGGCCGGCTGGTATCCACCTCGATAGTCCTGTCCAAGGGGACCACGCACCGGATCTCGACGACCACACCAGGGAGGGTTGACACCAGGGACGCGGTGTAGCCGAACCAGGTGCTGTCCAGGACCGGCCAGCCGAGCTCATCAGCCAATGCCTCCTTGATGTCGTCCTTCGCCAGGAGCAAGAGGCCCAGCTCAGCGGAGATCGCCGTGGCGAGCGTGGGCTTGCCCGAGGCGGGCCACCCGCCGACGAGTACGAAGAGGCCCGTTCCGCCTTCGCGTGCTGGGCTCATGCCAGGTGCGTACCACCGCGCCGCTCAGCGGCTGCGTCGGCGGCCCGTACTGGCCGCGTCGGCCGCAAATCGGTTGCCGATCCACTCGCCGGCCGTGGAAGCTTCATCAGTGTCCAAGATCTACTTCGATGCACGAATAGCCGCCGGGTACGACGCGAACTCTGCCTACATGTTCGAGCCTGCGGTCCTCGTCCCGGCGGTCGACTTCCTCGCCGATCTGGCTGGCAGCGGCACAGCACTCGAACTCGGCATCGGCACCGGGCGGGTGGCGCTGCCGCTGAGTCGGCGAGGCGTACGCGTGCACGGCATCGAGCTGTCCCCGGCGATGGCCGAGCAACTGCGAGTGAAACCGGGCGCGGAGGACATCGGCGTCACGATCGGCGACTTCGCCACCGCCCAGGTGGGTGAGAGCTTCGGCCTGGCCTACCTCGTGTACAACACGATAACGAACTTGATCACCCAGGATGAGCAGGTCGAGTGTTTCCGCAACGTGGCTGCGCACCTCGAACCCGGTGGATGCTTCGTGATCGAGGTGTTCGTGCCAATACTCCAACGGCTTCCCCCGGGCGAAACCGTTCGGGCCTTTCACCTCAGCCCGACCCGGCTCAGCTTCGACGAGTACGACGTCGCGACGCAGATCCTCTACTCCCACCACTACCGGGTCGGCGGCGAGCGTCTCGAGGTCGATTCGGCCCCGTACCGCTACGTATGGCCGGCCGAACTCGACCTGATGGCGCGACTGGCTGGTATGCGGCTGCGCGAGCGATGGAGTGACTGGACGCGCAAGCTCTTCACGAGCGAGAGCACCTCGCACATCTCGGTCTGGGAGAAGCCAGCGTAACCCACCATCGCCAAGACGAGTCAGCGGGGAGAACCATACGAGTCAGCGAGGAGAACCATCTTGCCGCGGAGGTACGCCGGCCCGGATGCCCCAACCCCCGTCTGAGTCGATCGTCTGGCCGGTGATCCAGCCGGCCTCATCTGAGACGAGCCAGCTGACCAAGGCGGCGGTGTCGCTTGGTTGTCCCCACCGCGGGGCCAGCGGCATACGGGTGCGGACCGTTGTCGTGTCCTGCTCCGTGGCATAGCCGGTGTCGTTAGGCCCCGGGTTGATGCAATTTACCGTGGCGCCGCCGGGAGCCAAAGCTGCAGCCAGGGTCGCCGTGACACCCTGCAGAGCGGCCTTTGATACGACATACGGAATCTCTGTGGGCATGGGCCCCTGATGCACTCCCGTGGTGAACAGCACGATCCGCCTGACACCAACGCAAGCAGCAGCCTGGGTCAACAGCACGGTGGAGCGCGTATTCACAGCGAATGACGTGTCCAGCTCGGCGGCCGTGACGGTGGTCAGATCCTGCATGCTGGATCGGGCGTGCACGCACACCAGCGCATCCAAGCTCCCATGCTCGACAACCGCATCGTCAACGAGCCGGCCGGGGACGTCGGGATCAGCGAGATCGGCGGCCACCCATCGCACTCCGACGAGGTTCGGCTCGTTTTCATCTGCGCCCCAAGGCTGCTCGCCGTCGTGGGTCGGCCAGCCGGTCCCGACGACGGTCCACCCCTCGCTTCTGAGTCGCTCGGCGATCGTCCACGCGATGCCAACACGACGACTGATCCCGGTGACGAGTACGACAGGCATGCGCGCAGTCTGCCGCGCGTCGTGACGAGACTGCTGCCGGTTCCCGCAATCGGCCGAGCGTCGTCGCGGCTTAGAGCTGCGATGTTGGGAAGTGCGGTGTCGGGGTACTCGCGCACCGACACTCGTGCAGCGAGAAGGAGACGTCCCATGGCCGATCACTGCTCACCACGGAATCTTCAAGAACACCGATCTGCACGTCGACGACACTGGCGGCTCCGGCCGTCCCGTCGTCCTGATCCACGGCTGGCCGCCCCTGCTGGAGGAACTAGACCTCACCGACGTCACCCTGGTCGGTTCTCGATGGGTGGCGGCGACCGACTTCTTCTCGGCGAATGGTGAGCCTAAGGTCGGCGAGCAGAAGCGCCAAGAGGCGCTGACACTGTGCAAGCAGGCCGACAAGAAGGCATCGCTTGCCTGCATGACCGCCTTTGCCAACAGAGACTTCCGAGACGACCTGGCGAAGGTGAACGTGTCGACGCTGGTCATGCAGGGGTACAGCGACTTCATCGTGTTCTACGAAGGTTCCGGGAAGCGCACCCACGCCGCAATAGCGGGCAGCGAGCTGCACGTCATCGTTGGCGCTCCACACGGATGCAACATCAGCAACGCCGAAGAGCGGAACAGTGCGCTGCTGGACTTCCTGAGGAAGTAGGCGGCTCAGCGTCGGCGACATCACCGCATCCAAACCCAGCGGGTCACCGACGGGGCCGACGAGTCAGCGGTGATGCGAATGGCGGAGTGATAGCAGCCTCGCGGCCGTACTTGTCGAGCTGCGCCTGGACATCGTCGAAGTAGGCCGTCTTCGCACGCGTGTAGTCGTCGTAGTCCAAGTCCCCGGCATGCGCCCCAGCCAGCTCGGACTTCGTCTGCTGATATCGCATGCGCTCGGCGGGGTGCTGACGGAGCCAGTCACAGAACAGGATCGTGTATCGCGCCCAAGGCGACGCCTCCTTGCGGATGTGCAAGATCGAGGGCTGTCCAGGGTCAGGTCGCATGAACAAACGCTTGTCCCACACGTGGTCCATGACGCTGTCGCTGCCCCGTGGGATATCTCGGTGCACCCCAGGCGAATCCGGCCTACTTCCTACGGCCGGGCAAAATCCGACGCTGTGCAGCGCCTTGTCCAACTCAGCATCATGGCGAAGCTCGGGCACTTGCATCTGCAGATCCACGATCGCCTTGGCGCGCAGACCTGGGACCGCCGTGGAACCGATGTGCTCCAACTTTGTGCCCTCCGATGCGCCCACCGTGGCCAAGGCGGCCCGCAGCCGGTCAAGATATCGGCCAGCGGCGCTCGCCCACCGTGCGTCGTACGGCCGCAGGACAACTGCCGAACTGACCTGCGGCTGGCCGGCCAGCACTGCGGCGAATGCTGAGATCCGCAAGCGATAGAGACGTGCGACCTGGTCATGCAGGGGTTCGCCGTCTCGCAGGATGACGTCGGCGACGGTTTCGAACTCGGCCGGAGTGGACGCGGCGAGGGTGCTCGGTGCGGCGACGACCAGACCGGCAACGGAAGGGCATGCCGGTTGACTTGGTCGGGTGGTCACCCACACCAACCCAGCGGAATCCATCGCCCGCAATTGCGCGGCCACGGTTTCGGCGTCCGGTCCGCCGAGGACCTCAACTAACAGCACGGTGCCTCATCGCCATGTCGGTCGCATTTGGTCAGTTCCATGAATCGCTGAGCAGTCGATCGACGGCAAGTTGCAGCATCTGGGCCCGGGACTTGTTCCCGTGCTGCGCTGCGATGAAGTAGCTGCCGATCAACAACGTGTAGGCCAACATGCTTCGGGCCTCGACATCGTTGTCGTCCGCGCAGAACTGCCCGAACAGTGAGCGCAACCATTCCATTCGTCGGTTGTCGACTTGGCGCAGTCGTCTGCCGACCTGCTTGTCGCGCCGCGACCAGTCCCGAAGCGCCAGCTCCGCGGCGAAATCGGCCGACGGCGCCAGATCGAAGAGCAGCTGCACCTTGGCACGTGCGCCGGCCGGCTGGCTCTCGACGCGCGCGATGACGTCGTCGACCATGGCCTTCTCCCAGGAGTCGAGCATCTCATCGAGTAGGGCCTGACGGTCGGTGAAGTGCCAGTAGAAACCACCTTTGGAGACCCCGAGGGAAACGGCCAGCGCCTCGACCCGTACAGCATCCGGACCTCTGGCCGCGAGAGCCTGCAGCGCCGCGTCGACCCAGGCGCCGCGGGGGGTGCGGGCATTGGCCACGGGCATATCTGTACGGCACCGTATTGACAGATGCAAACGTCCTTCCTAACATCCATACGATGGCGTATAGATTGTGGCCTCAGCATGCGGCATCCGAAGTGACGCTGCCGCCGGGCCAACGGCTGATCGACGGGTTCCCGCGCTTCGGTACGAACCTCTCCCGGCCCGCCCCGCCCTTCCCCATCGACCCGGTCATCACTATCCGTGGGGCGGTGACCGAAGCGTTCGACGTACCACTTGGCACGCTGGCGACACTGCCTCGTCGAGAGCTCATGGCCGACTTTCACTGCGTGGCCGGCTGGTCGTCGACGGACCTGCGCTGGGAGGGGGTCCCCTTCGAGGCGGCGTATCGCACCCTCATCGAGCCGGCACTCCGGCCCGGGACTTCAGTCACCCATGTCGTGTGTCGCGGCCTGGACGGTTGGCGGTCGGTGCTGACGATCGAGGACGCCCTAGCTGATGATGTGCTCATCGCGGATCGACTCGACGGCCGCCCGCTGCCCGGTGACCATGGAGCGCCGGCCAGGTTGGTCAGCCCCCAGCAGTACGGCTATGTCAGTACCAAGCACCTCTGCTGCATAGAGATCCACACCGCCGAGCCGAAGGGCATCCACAAGTCCGCACTGCGGCTGCTCAGCCCGCATCCGAGGGCGAGGGTCTGGGAAGAGGAGCGTCATCGCTACCTCCCCGCGTGGTCGGTCCGACGCGTCTACCGAGCGTCCATCGGGTTCCTCCTCCCGCGCGGCAGACGGGCCGGTCACAGCTGAGTACCCGGACCCTTGCGGACTGGAGCGATGCTGCTCGAGCCTCTCCTGGCGTCTACCGTGAGTAGACTTGAGCGCATGGCCGACACCACCACTGTCAAGGTCCAGACCAGTACCCGTGACCTGCTCATGGAGATCGGAGCCTCCCGGCGCCAGAGCGCGGACCAGGTAATCCTGACCGCTCTCTCGGCAATGCGACGTGACGAACGCCGCCAACTCGCCGCCGCCGAAGCTCGCGCCATCAAGGATGATCCGGTCGAGCTCGCAGAGATCCGCGCGATCCAGGAGGACAAGGCCGCGCTGCATGCGGGGTGAGGTCTACCGATTGGCAGCCAGAGGGAAGGGCCACGAGCAGAGGGGACGCCGGTTCGCCGTCGTTTTGCAGCCGGAATGGTTGAGTCTCAGCACCTGGATCATCGCCTTCACCAGCACTGGCGCGCGAGAGACCAGCTTCCGACCGTCGGTGGTTATTGCTGACCAAAAGACGCTGGTCATGTGTGATCAGCTCGACACCGTGGACCTCAATCGCCTCACCGATCCGGTCGGCTTCCTGTCCGTCCAGGAGATGCAGCAGGTGGACGATGCCTTGGCGTTGGTCCTAGACCTGTAGTCAGCGCGCGAGTCGTGGCGGCCTTCGTCGCTAACTGTAGCTAGCTGTAGCACGTTTTGCTTCGATGATCGAATGACGAGGACCATCGCACAGCGTGAACTGCGCAACGACAACGCAAAGGTGATCGACGCCGTGGCGGCTGGCGAAACCTTCGTCGTCACGCGTAACGGCCAACCGGTCGCCGAGCTTCGGCCCCTGCGGGCCGGCCGGCGTACCTTCATTTCCCGCGAAGAGGTCGCGGCGCTGGCGCGCGCGAACGTGCGCATCGACAGGGAACAGTTTCGAGCCGACCTTGATGATGTGATCGATCAGGGGCTGTGACATGACGGCCGGGCTCCTCGACACGTCGGTCGTCGTTGACTGGCACGACCCAGCCGTCGTCCGGGCATTACCGGATGAGATGGCCATCTCCGCAATCACTGTGGCCGAGCTGGCGGCGGGACCGCACCTGGCCAACGCTCCTGGAGAAGCCGCCAAGCGGCAGGCGCGACTGCAGGAAGTCGAAGCCAAGTTGGAGCCGCTCCACTTCGACAGCACGGCCGTGCGCAGCTTCGGACTCGTGGTCGCCGCCGTCGGCCGCGAAGGTCGCAAGCCGCGCAGCCGATTTGCGGACCTGCTCATCGCAGCCACGGCGCACGCCCACGGCCTCGATCTCTACACCCGCAACGGCGATGATTTCGTAGGAATCGAAGACCTCGTCCATGTCATCGACATCTGAAGGCATTGCACCGGTGCGGTGCTGGACGGTACGGATCGGTATCCCCTCAGGGGCCTCGCCTTGGATCCGCTCACCCAACTTGGTTCAGTCAGGAAGGGCCAGCAGCTCGTCGAGCCGTCCGAAGTCTTCGTCCCAGGCGGCGTCGATGTCGTTGAGCATGGCGTCGCGATGCTCAACAGTCAGGGAGATCGACAGTCCGTCGACCCGGCTGCGTGTTGGTCGCGGTCGCCGTACCCGTCGGTGTGTTCGGCTACGCCGTCACGATGACGGCGACAACGCAGCGGACGTTGGAGGCCAGGGCCCAGGTTTTCGTCGGTAGCGACCTGGCCGTCAGCACGTTCGACGATGCGGTGTCCACGCCGGTCCTCGACAGGACCAGCACCCGGGTCCTGCGCTACCAGGACGACACCAGGTTCCCCGCTCACACGTCGCCGTGCAGGAGTACGGGGGCAGCCGCCCACTCCTCGATGGCGGCATGGCGTAACTGAGCCTCGACCGCGACGTCCACGGCCGGCAGGTCGGCCGGCACGTCCCGTCCGTAGCGGCGGGCCAGCGCGCGTGCTTCGGTGACGGCGTCGACCACTCCGGGTCGGCGCGGCGCGTTCCCGTGCGATTGGGCGTGTATGTCCGCCAACGCGTCGGCGAGGCCGGCGGGCCGAACAGGTTGCGGGACGGCGGTGATGGGTACGTACGGCATCGCAACCCACCGGCGGCCGTCGTGTTCCCCGTACGCCACCGCGGTGATCCTCGATGAGGAGGTACGGGACAGGTAGCCGATCTCGGCGTCGCCGTGCAGGTCGACGGCGTACACCTTGACGAACACGTCCCGGCCGGCCAGCCGCCCCCGGAGATGCAGGTTGACCGACCCCGGGGTGACGAGGTGGACGGCGTCGGTGAGGCCCACCGCCCTGGCCCAGGTCGCGGCCTCCGCCGCGGCGGCGGTATCGGGGCGCGGCGTCAATGGTCGCCCGAGCCGGCGACGCGTGGGACGTGGTCGATCGTGTCCAGAACCTGACCGAGTGTTATCTCGGTAGCACTGGTGAGCAATAGCTCCGCGGCGGCCAGTCGGGCCGCGGCCATGTGCGGGTTGGGAATCGCGACACATCGCAATCCGGCCGCCTGGGCTGCGGCCACGCCGTGCGGGGCGTCCTCCACTGCGATCACCTGATCGGCCGGCAGCCCGAGTCGGTCGAGAGCGAGCCGATAAACCGCCGGGTCCGGTTTGGGTGCGGACACCTCATCACCGCAGGCGAACACCTCGAACCGGTGTGCGCTATCCACCCCGGCGAGGAGGTGATGCGCCCAGCCACGTGGTGAACTGCTGGCCACCGCCAGGCGCAGATTCGCTCGCTCAGCCTGGTCGAGCCAGGAGCCGATCCCCGGTCGTAGCTGCAATTCGGCATGCAGCCGATCCCGGTGGGCGACTCGACGGGCGTGACTGGTGGCACGGTCATAGGAAAGGCCGACTTCCCGTGCCAGGCGTTCATAGCGCTCTGCGGTGACATCGCCGCCGTGGTCGACCCAGAACGAGTCCAGGTCCAG
>JBPCOF010000248.1:0-8262 GCA_051000515.1 Geodermatophilaceae bacterium | reverse complement strand
TAGGCGAAGTCGGGAATGGCGAGGGCCAGGGAATCGGCGACCAGTCCCAGTTCGCTGCTCAGCCGACGGGCCACCGCGTCTGGCAGCGCCTCCCCCGGTCCCGGGTGTCCGCAGCAGGCGTTGGTCCACACCCCGGGCCAGGTCCGCTTCGTGACCGCTCGCCGGGTCAGCAGCATGTCGCCGCCGTCGTCGACCACGTGAGCGGAGAAGGCCAGATGCAGCGGGGTGTCGGCATGGTGCACCTCGGATTTGAGCTGAGAGCCGATCGGACGGCGCTGCTCGTCGAGAAGCACCACCCACTCGTCGGCGACGACTACGACTACGTCACCGCTTCTTCCGGACTGCCTTGGTCGGTCGTGAGCCGGCCTTGCCCGACGGTCCCGAGCGTGAGCTGTCGGCCCCGGACCGGGCCGCATCTGTCCTCTTGTCGGTCGCGGTCTTGGACGCTGCACGGGTCGGCGCGTCATTGCGCATTCCGCTTCGCCTGTCGGCACGGCCGTCCCCCACCACATCGCCCTCCCCGGCGAGCCTGCCCTCGGTGGTCAGCGCCTCCTGGAGTTCTGCCGGCGCCAGGACCCGAGCGAGGTGCCAGCCCACGACGACCACGATGGTGCCCAACGCAATCCCGCCGAGGCTGTACGTGTCGGTGAAGACCAGTGTCACGTTGCCGATGGCGATTATGATCCCGGCGGCCAGCGGGACCAGGTTGATCGGGTTCCCGAAGTCGACCCGGTTCTCCTTCCAGATCTTCGCCCCGAGCAGGCCGATCATCCCGTACAACACCACGGTGATCCCGCCCAGCACGCCGCCTGGCGTGGCAGCGATCAGCGCGCCGAACTTGGGAACCAGACCGAACAGGATGGCCACCAGGGCGGCGATGTAGTAGGCCGCCGTGGAGTAGACCCGGGTGGCCGCCATGACGCCAATGTTCTCGGCGTAGGTCGTGGTCGGCGATCCGCCCACCGAGGAGGCGACCACGGTGCCGACCCCGTCAGCGAAGATGGCTCGACCCAACACCGGGTCGAGGTCGCGCTTGGTCATCTCGGCGACGGCTTTCACGTGACCCGTGTTCTCGGCAACCAGGGCGATGACCGCGGGGAGGACGAGCAGGGTGAAGTTCACCGAGAAGCTCGGTGCGGTGAAGGTCGGCAGTCCGAACCAGTCTGCGCTGGAGACGCCGGAGAAGTCGGTACGTTGATGAGCGAAAGCCGTTGCCACACAATAAGTTCCTTCGACATCGCACGGCTGGCCGTCAGAGTCGAGCAGGTTGGCCCCCGGTAGCTTCGAGGTGATGTCCCCAGCGGTCTGATCAAGAATCCAGGACAGCACGAAACCGAAGACCAGCCCGAGCAGGATGGAGATCCGAGCCACGAAGCCACGCAGGACAAGCGCGGCGACGATGACGAAGGTCATCGTGGCCAGCGCCACCCATTGGTCTTGCGGCCAGTAGATGTTGGCAACCACGGGCGCCAGGTTGAAGCCGATCAGCATGACCACGGCACCGGTGACCGCCGGCGGAAGAATCTTGTTGAGCACCCGGGCGCCGGCGTAATGGATGATCACCCCCACGATGGCCAGCACCACCCCGGCGATCAGGATCGACCCGACCACGTCGCCGCTGTCCCCGCCGCCGGCCCGAATGGCGATGACGCCACCGACGAAGGACGCGCTGGTGCCGAGATAACTCGGCACCTTTCCCTGCACGATGAGCAGGAAGATGATCGTTGCGATCCCGCTCATCATGATCGCGAGGTTGGGATCGAGGCCCATGATCAGCGGAAAGACGAAGGTCGCCCCGAACATCGCCACCACGTGCTGGGCGCCGATACCGGTGGTCCGGCCCCAGCTCAACCGCTCGTCGGGTGCGACCGCCTCACCAATGGGCGGGGTTTTCCCGTCGCCGTAGAGCTTCCAACTGAACGCCATCCGGGCCTCCTGCAACGAGATCACCCTTCGAGGAAATCATCGAGGGTGTCGATCATCGGGCAGTGTGCCGCCCCCACCGTCACTTGTGAAGGGCATCGGAGGACGAGCCGATCCAGCTCGGACTCAGTTGAGCCCGTGCACGTCGACGAGATGCAGCGCTAGCTGGACATTCAGCCGTACCGAGGAATCGGTCATGAACGGTCCGAGTAGCCGTTCGAGCTTGCCGATCCGGTAGCGCAGCGTGTTGTAGTGGAAATGCAGGCAGCGGGCCGCCTCTGCCACGTTGAGGTTCGTCTCAAGCAGGACACGCAACGTCTCGAGCAGGTCGCCGTGCTCGGAACTCGCGCCGGGCACCAAGGGCCCGAGTACCTCTGCGAGGTAGGAGCGCAGCTCCCCGGAATCCGGGATGAGCGACAGCAGCCGCAACACCCCTAGCGAGTCGAACGAGATCACCGCTCCTGGAACCTGCGTCTGCAGGCCGACCTGCGCCGCGCGGCGTGCCTGGGAGTAGGCAGCCGGTAGCTCCGAAAGCGAGGCGACGGCCCGGCTGATCCCGGTACTGGCCGGCGGCGGAGCACCGTGTCGGTCGACGTGGACCCGTGCCCCGACGATCGCGAGCAGATCGGCAGCCGCAGCCGGCACCTTTGCCGGGTCGGACGCACCAGTGCCACTAGCCTCGGGCTGGTCGACCGGCAGGAGCGTGAGCACCTGGTCGGAGACGACGACCACGGCGGCACCGGCGATGTGGCCCTCGAGTGCCGACCGCCAAGCGGCCGCAAAACGCTCCAGATCATCGCGGCGGCTTCGGGGCGACTGGTCCGGAACCGGTTGCACACTCGTCACGGTGAGTACCAGGGACGCCTGCAGTTTCCAGCCAAACCATCTGGCCTGGTCCAACACCCTGTCCACGTCGTCGAGACGGCCCTCGACCAGATCCCGAAACAGGTCACTCTGGTAGCGGGTCTCGACCGCAGTGACGGCCAACTTCTGGGTGATCGTCAGTGCAGCAGCGGCCGCTGCACGTTCGAGGATCGTCAAGGTGTCCGTGGCGTGCATGCCATCTCGCCGTGCAGCGAGCAGCCACCCGTGGTCGAAGTCGCCCGCCGTGATCGGGACAACGATCGCCGTACCGCCACCGGTGAGGTTGACCACGCCGCGGGCGGGTAACTCGGCCTTCATCAGTTCGGGCATGCCTGACATCCGCTCGCCCTCGGGGCCTGCGCTGGCCAGAATGCCGCCCTCGGCCCCGATGGCAACCACATCGGCGTGGGACAACAAGGTTGCCGCCTTGGCGGTGACCTCGTCCAGACCCCCGCCGGCCAAGACGGTGGCCATGATGGCGCGGTGCACCTCATCGGAGTGAGCCAGTGCCGCTGCCTGCTTGTTCAGGATCTCGGTGAGGACCTGATTGAGGATGTCGTCGAATCCGACATCGTCGGGCAACAGAATGACCGGGAAGCCTCGCTGGTCGGCGTCGGCGAGCATCTGCGCCGGAAGTTCGTCGATGTAGCGAGCCAGCTTGATGGCGAAAGCAGCCAGGCCTCTGTCGTCCAGATCACCGACCAGGCCGATCAGGCTCGACGGGCTCTGCCGCAGGGGATAGCCGGTGGTCAGGATCAGTTCGTCGGCCTTGACCCAGGGCAGGACGTCAGGGACCTCCATGACGTTGAGCCGGCGGACCATCCGATGCAGACCGGAAGCTCCGGCGACCAGCCGTGCGGTGCGCAGGCTGGACAGCCCCAGCATCTCGGCGACGGAGATCCCTGAGACCGCGCTCCAGCCCTGATGATCACCAAGGGTGGACCGCTCGCTACTGACTGCATGACTGGCACGGTCAATTAGCACTCTTCCACCACCAATCGGTTGGATCTTGGCACTTTCGACCATACGCCCGACGATCATGCGGGACTAGTTTCGCGTTCAATGAGTAGCGCCCTAGCCTTTGATTCGGCCGAGACACACACCGCGTCGCGCGATCTTTCGTCCGCGCAGATAGCGGCGGCTCCCGCGTTGGCCAGCATGGGAATTGCGGATCTGCTTCGCGGCCCGCTGCGCGCAGCCTCGGTGATCTCGATCTTCCCGACCGCAATCTATCTGCGCGCCGAACCATTGCTCTACCCCGACCGACACCTCGCCGACGCCTCCATCCGCCGACAGGCGGGTGTAGTCGCGATCCTGACCAGTGACGCCAGCCGCTTACCGCTCGGCGCGATTCTTCATCGTCCCGCCACGCACCGGCCGCTGATCAGCAGCCATGGGCCTCTCGACGCTTTCCTCGGCGAAGGGCGGATCACTGTCGGTCCGCTGACTGTGCGCGCCTCGGGTTGGTGGGACCCGCGGCCACGGCTGCCCGCGATCGCACCGGCCCTCCTCCCTGAGGGGATGCGGGAACTGCGGGCTGCGGTCAGTGAGCGCCTGCACGGTCCGGTTCGCGACGTGCCCGTCGAGTTGTGCGGGCAGTTGGGGGCGCTCCGGGCCGCCCTACGCCGCAACGACCTCACGGCGGCCCTGCGGGCCAGTCAGCGCATGATCGGCCTCGGTCCGGGCCTGACACCGGCCGGTGACGACCTGTTGTGCGGGCTGCTGGCCGGGCTCACCTTGCTGGGACATCCGCAGGCCGGACGGATCGGAGCGGGAGTCCTCGCGCTCGCACCGGGGCGCACCACCGACCTGTCGCTGGCCCTGCTGCGGCATGCAACGCTGGGTCAGGTGAACAGCGAACTGGGAACGGTCATCCAGGCTCTCGCCGGGACCGGCCGGTTGCACGGCGCTCTGGAGCGCCTGTTCGCAGTCGGGCACACCAGCGGAATCGCCCTGGGCCTGGGATTGAGTGCCGCCGTCGACCTGACCAGTCGCACTATCCGGAGTCGGGGGTGACCTCGGGTCTCGACCATGTGGAGTGCCGGCAGGGGCAGTACTACGACTCGGTAACACTCATGCAGGCCAGCCGCACGGTCGCCGGGACCACCGGTGTGCGTACGGCCTTGATAGCCATGGCCACCCCGCTGAATCTCGAGCTCGCCGAGGGCATGGGGTTCGTTGTGCCGCAGGCAGTTCCGGGGCAACTGTTGATCGCCGTACGCGCGGAGGACCAGAACGGGATCGGTGCGGGCCTTGCCGCCCTTTCGACTGCGCTGTCCTCCCGTACCGCCTCCTCGGGGATCGGCAGTGCTGAGGATCTGCGACCGGCGACCATCGGTGCTGCGTTGGCCGACAGCGACGCCGCGTTGGCTCTGATCAGCGTTCCCGGACCGTACGCCGCGATCGAGGCCTTCGACGCAGTGGCGGCCGGCCGGAATGTCATGATCTTCTCCGACGGCGTCAGCGTCGAGGACGAGATCGCGCTCAAGCGCGCCGGCCGCGACGTCGGAGTCCTGGTCATGGGTCCGGACTGCGGCACCGCGATCATCAGTGGAGTCGCACTGGGCTTCGCCAATGTCGTACGCCGTGGACCGGTCGGAATCGTCGCGGCCAGCGGGACTGGTGCCCAACAGGTCAGTTCGCTGCTGGAGACTGCAGGAGTCGGCGTGAGTCATCTTCTGGGCCTGGGCGGGCGAGATCTCTCCGAGCGAGTCGGCGGCCTCGGCGCCGAACTTGCGCTCACCGCCCTGGATGCCGATCCAGACACCGACCTGATCGTTCTGGTCTCGAAGCCGCCAAATGATCAGGTGGCACAACGCCTCCGAGCGTTGACCGATGGGTTCGCCACGCCGGTGCAGTTCGCACTTCTCGGCCCCGGGCAGCCGGACCTCACTCAGGCGGTGGAGTCGGTGTTGGCTGCCGTGGGCGCCGGCGCGCCGTCGTGGCCGGTGATCGGGCCTACCCAGCACCCAGGCCAACCAGCGCAGCTGCATGGTTACTTCGCCGGTGGCACCTTGGCCGCGGAAGCACTCTTGATGATCGACGAGCTCGCTCCGATCAGTACCAACCTGGGGGCAGTGGCCGTGCCTGCCAGCGAAGCGTTGTCCGGGGGCTCGCACGTCATCGTGGACTTCGGCGAGGACGAGCTGACCCGAGGCCGGGCGCATCCGATGATCGACCCGACCCTGCGGCTGGACCAGATCACTCGACTGAGCAGGGCTGCCGACGGCGATCGCGTCCTGCTCGTCGATGTCGTGTTGGGTCATGGCGCCGAGCCCGATCCAGCGCAGGCGCTCGTACCGGTGCTGCGGGCAGCAGCCCAACGGATGGCCGACCGCGGTCACCAGCTCAGCGTGATCGTGTCCATGTGTGGAACGGATGCCGATCCGCAGAGTTGGCACTGCCAGGCGGTCGCGTTGAGCGACGTGGGCGCCCTGGTGTTCGCCTCCAACGCTCAGGCTGCCCGGCATGCGCTGGGCTTGGCCCGCGGCGCCATCCATGAAGCCTCTCCCCGATGAGCCGGCCGCTTGGCGCCCTGCTGTCTTCACCCTTGTCGGTGATCACCGCCGGGGTGGATCTGTTCCCCCAAGCCCTGCGCGATCAGGGCACTGCGGTAGAGGTGGTGGACTGGCGTCCACCGGCCTTCGGCGATCCGGCGGACCTGGCGGCCCTGGCTGCAGATCCGCGTCGCGTCGCCGCCAACCGGAGCGCCACCGAGCGGATCCTGGCCGCCGGAGCCGAACTCGTGGACGTACGCCCGGCCGCTGAGGCGCTCGGGCTGCCCCGAGACCTCTTCCTGCATGCCGGTCCCCCGATCGAGTTCGGTGACGCTTCGGGTCCGCTGCGCGGCGCGTTGATCGGCGCGACCCTGTTCGAGGGTCTCGCCACTGACCCGGACGAGGCAGTGCACCAGCTGGAATCCGGGCGGATCCGCTTGGAACCCTGCCATCACCATCGGGCGGTCGGGCCGATGGCCGGTGTCACCACGGCGTCGATGTGGGTCTCGGAACTGCGTGACCCGGTCAACGGCGGGACGGCGTACTGCTCGCTGAACGAAGGTCTGGGCAAGGTGCTGCGCTACGGCGCGTACTCCGCCGAGGTGATCGACCGGCTGCGCTGGATGGGCGATGTGCTCGGGCCAGTGCTGTCAGCGGCCCTGAGCCACTCCGGTCCGGTCGACATCAAGTCGATCCTCGCCCAGATGCTGCAGATGGGCGACGAGGGCCACAACCGCAATCGGGCCGGGTCCTTGATGTTCCTGCGTGACCTGGCACCTGCCATCGCCGAGTCCGGAGTACCGGCTGCCCAGGTGGCCGATGTGCTGCGGTTCATCGGCGGCAACGAACACTTCTTCCTCAACTACGGGATGCCGGCAGCGAAGCTGGCCCTGGATGCCGCCCGCGACATACCCGGGTCGAGCGTGGTCGTGGCCATGGCGCGGAACGGCACCGAGTTCGGCATCCAGACGTCGGGCACCGGCGATGCCTGGTTCACCGGCCCGGCACAGACGCCGGATGGGCTCTTCCTGGGTGGGTACGGGCCCGATGACGCCAACCCTGACATCGGTGACTCCGCGATCATGGAAGCCCTTGGGGTAGGCGGCTTTTCGATGGCAGCGGCACCGGCGATCGTCCGTTTCGTGGGTGGCACGGTTCCGGATGCCTTGGCAACCACGCGGCGGATGTTTGCCATCACGGTCGCCGAGAACCCCGCTTATGCCATCCCCGTGCTGGAGTTCCGCGGCGCGCCGACCGGGATCGACGTCTTGAGCGTCGCGCGGACCGGCATCCTGCCGCAGATCAACACCGGCATGGCCGGGCGGGTGGCCGGGACCGGTCAGGTCGGCGCCGGATTGGTCAAGCCGCCGCAGGTCTGCTTCGAGAAGGCCCTCGCCGCCCTGGCGAAACTGGCGAAACTGGCGAAACTGGCGAAACTGGCCCGAGCCTGACACTGGGCGTCGATACGCTGGTGATGTGCCAGCCTGCGGCCTTCCCGCGGACCGACGGCCGGTCTGCGAACGGGCACACCGCTCATATCCGGGCGCAGTCAGTCCTCGAAGAGTCGGCTTCGGGAGTGTGAGTGGCCTCGACCCCGTCTAGCGTGGCATGACTGTGCCGGACGTCACGGCTCAGACGCGGCAAGCGTGAATGTCGGTGACCAGGATCGCTCGGGCTCCGGCTCGCCACAGGTCGTCCATGACTCGATTCGTGTCGGCCCGAAGGACCATGGAACGCACGGCGACCCAGCCTTCTTTGCGTAACGGCGAGACCGTTGGCCCTTCCAGCCCAGGGGTGACCTCGCAGGCAGCCTCGAGGACTTCGACGGGGCAGTCATAGTCCATCAGGACATACTGCCGGGCGACGAGCACCCCCTGTAGCCGGCGGATCAGTTGTGTCACGGAGCCTTGTGCCTCCCCCGGCCGCCGGCGGATCAGCACCGCCTCGGATTCCAGGAGCGGTTCACCGATCACCTGAA
>JBPCOF010000234.1:0-4491 GCA_051000515.1 Geodermatophilaceae bacterium | reverse complement strand
AGATGCAGGACATCATCGCCGAGCAGCTGGTCGTCCTGCCGCTCTACTACGCCGATCAGTACTTCATCTTCCAGAAGAACGTCTTCGACGCCTGGTACTACACCCCGACCGACTTCCCGTCTGCGGCGGCGTACAACAAGCAGGCGTTCATCACCGGCCAGAAGACCGGAACCGAGATCCGGCCGACCGAGTAACCGCCGGGGCATCGAACCAACTAGTTGAGTGCGGTCGATCGCCATCGCCATCGTCGCTGCCCAGTCGCGAGGGGTCTCTCGGCGGTCAGGCCTGACGGGTACGGCGGTTCGGGCGCAGGGCGAGCACGAGGTCATCGGCGAAGCGGGCCGCCTCATCGGATAGCAGCGTGGCGGTGGTGACCCGGAGTGCCGGTGGGCTGTTCAGCCGAAAGCGTTGTCCCAGGCTGACCGCCCAGCCGCGGTCGAGCAGCTGCCGGGCCGGGGCTAGCTCCTCGACGACCGGTATCCACACGTTGATGCCCGAGTCACCGGCGGCGTTGATACCGCGCTCTTGCAAGGCGTCGATGAGGGCGTGACGCCGGCCGGCATAGGTGTGCTCGGCTGTGCTGAACAGCGCATCGATCTTCGGATCGGACCACAGGACCACGACGAGTTGCTGGAGCAGGCTGCTCACCCAGCCGGTGCCGAGCAGGCGACGGCCCTCGACCCTTCCGATCGTGGTGCTGTCGCCGGCCACGACGGCCAGGCGGAGATCAGGGCCGATGCTCTTGGAGACCGATCGGATGATTGTCCACCGAGCCAGGTTACGGTCTGCCAGGGTTCGAGCCGGTGCGCCGGATGTCCACGCCGAGTGGTCGTCCTCGATCACCACCACGTCTGGATACCGGCGCAGGATCTCGGCAAGGTCGGTGAGGCGCTCGGGGCTCAGAACCGCACCGGTGGGGTTCTGGGCTCTCGGCGTGATGGCGACCGCGCGGACCCCGCGCCGCAGCGCCCGGTCCAGATCATCCGGAGTCATTCCCTGGCTGTCGACGGCGACCGGTTCGATCTCGAGTCCGAGGCTGCGGACCAGATCGATCAGGCTCGCGTGGCCCGGGTCCTCGATGGCGATCCGGTCGCCGCGGTCGAGATAGGCCTCCAGGATGCGCTCGAATGCCTCCATCGCACCACCGACCACTGTTAAGGCGTCGGTCGGAACGCCGTCCTCGGCGAACCGAGCTGCGGCGAGCTCGATTAGCGCCGGCAGGTTGGGCTCCTCACCGTACAACCGGGGCGCGCCGGACCACTGCGCCAACGCCGGGCCCAGCTCTGGCAGAAATCGGGGATCGGGGTTCCCGTCGGCCAGGTTTCGCACCCCAGCGGGGATCCGCACAGATCCGCGAACGGGCAGCGCGGGCCCGAGGCTGATCCGCGTCCCGCCTCGTCCCCGAGTGGTGACCAGTCCCCGATGGCGCAGGGTGCGGTAGGCCGTCGCGACCGTGGCCGGGCTGACTCCAAGTTGGGCGGCCAGGTCGCGGATGGGCGGCAACCCCTGGCCTGGGCGCAACTCGCCCTCCCGTACCCGAGCCTCGATGCCGGCCGCAATCTGGCTGGAACCTTGACCTGCCATCCGATCGCGGTATGGTTCTGTACTACTCATAAGTCAGTTTGTACTGATATGTAACACGAAAGCAAGGGACCGGGACGCCACATCTGACATCCGAGCACCATCGACGACGACTTGGAGAAGAGCATGGCTGCATCCGACATCTCTACCACCGGTGAGGACACGCCGCGCCGCAGCTCGATGCGGACGGTGGTGCTGGCCAGCTTCGTCGGAACCGCGATCGAGTGGTACGACTTCTTCCTGTACGGGACCGCCGCCGCGCTGGTGTTCAACAAGCTGTTCTTCCCGTCCTTCGAACCCGCCGCCGGTCTGCTCGCGGCCTTCGCGACCTTCGCCGTCGGATATGCCGCCCGGCCGATCGGGGGCCTGCTCTTCGGACACTTCGGCGATCGCGTCGGCCGCAAGAAGATGCTGGTGATCTCCCTGCTGATCATGGGCCTGGGCACCTTCGCGATCGGGCTGCTGCCGACGTTCGAATCCATCGGCGTCATGGCACCCATCCTGCTCGTACTGATGCGCATCGCGCAGGGCATCGGGATAGGCGGGGAATGGGGCGGCGCGGTCCTGTTGACCGTCGAGCATTCACCGCGGGCCAGGCGTGGCTTCTATGGCAGCTTCCCCCAGATGGGCGTGCCGGCCGGCCTGCTCCTGTCGACTGCCGCGTTCGGACTGACCCGCTGGTTGACCACCGACGAGGCCTTCCTGTCCTACGGCTGGCGCATCCCGTTCCTGCTCAGCGGTGTTCTCGTCCTGGTCGGCTACTTCGTACGGCAGAAGGTGCTCGAGTCGCCGGCGTTCCAGACCGTGAAGACCGAGAAGGCCGAGTCGCGGATGCCGCTGGTCGATGTAGTCAAGGCCTACCCCCGCCAGTTGCTGGTCGGGACGGGAATGCGGGCGGCCGAGAGCGTCATCTTCCCGGTCTTCACCGTGTTCGTGCTGAGCTACGGCGAAGGTGAGGGAATAGCCGAGGGCACCCTGCTCACCGGAGTGATCATCTCCTCGGCGATCGGCCTGATCAGCATCCCTGCGTGGGCCGCGCTGTCCGACCGGTACAGCCGGAGGTCGGTCTATCTGGCCGGGGCGGTGTTCTCCATGCTGTTCGCCTTCCCGTTCTTCTGGCTGGTGGGCAGCGGAACGCCCATCCTGATCTGGCTGGCGATCGTGCTGGGCATCAACGTCGGGCACAACCTGATGTACGGCCCGCAGGCGACGCTGTTTGCCGAGTTGTTCGGCACCAAGGTGCGCTACAGCGGCGTCTCGATCGTGTACCAGATCACCTCGGTCATCGCCGGCGGGCTGGCGCCATTGATCGCGACCAGCCTGCTGGTGGCCAACGACGGCAACCCGGCACTGGTAGCGGGCTATGTGGCAGCCGTCTCCGCCCTCGCGGTGGTGGCCACCTACTTCGCGCCCCGGGCTAACCTGCACGACATCGACACCGATCACACCGACGAGCGGCTGCTGGCCCGATCCCAGCGGGGTGCTCCGACCGCGGCGGCCTGACGTGTCGTACCCCATCTCCGGGACCGAGCCGGCGCCCGGCGACCGGGAAACCGAAGCCGGTCCGGAGATCGCCGTACTGCTCTTCGATCGGATCACGGCGCTGGATGCGATCGGACCGTACGAGGTCTTGAGCCGGCTGCCGGGCGCCATCGTTCGTTTCGTAGCACTCGAACCTGGCCCGCAACGCGCCGATACCGGGTTCCTGGCCCTGACTGCCGACTACGGCCTGGACGAGGTGCTCGCTCCGGACATCGTCGTTGTGCCTGGCGGGCCGGGCAGCCGTGATCTCGTGACCAACACCGCCGTACTCGATTGGGTACGTACTGTGCACCGCACCTCGCAGTGGACCACGTCGGTCTGTACCGGAGCGCTCATTCTCGGCGCGGCCGGCGTACTGCAGGGACAGGGTGCCACTACGCACTGGGCGGCGCTGGAAGAGCTCGCTGACTTCGGCGCCGAGCCGACCCGGTCCAGGCTCGTACGAGCGGGAAAGGTGCTGACCGCCGCGGGTGTCTCTGCGGGCATCGACCTGGGGCTGGAGCTCGCCGACGTCGTCGCGGGGAAAGAGGTCGCCCGGGCGATCCAACTCATCATCGAGTACGAGCCCGCGGCGCCTTTCGACGGCGGAGTCCACGCATCCTCGACACCGGAGACGGTGGCCCGCGCCCGCGAGATGCTGAGCTCTCCATTCACGACGGCGCGACCACCCCGGTCCTGAACCGGATCCCGGTGGACTAACTGGTCAAGTGCCGCAGGCCGGTGATGCGGCGACTGCACAGTTAGTCCCGATGATCAGCGGCGGTACAGCAACGGCGCGAGGAGCTTGCTCAGCGCTGGCATCACCAGCCAGGTCATGATGGCGCTGAGCAGCGGGACCACGATCGCGAATCCAGCGAGCAGCGGCAGCCGGTCCAGCAGTGGCCCGGCCACCAGAGAGATCGCGGTGATGATCGGGTAGATGCCGCATGCCGAGAGCAGCCACATCTTCCAGCGGGCCGGTGGACCGACGACGCCCTCACCGGGGCTGGCGAACCAGGTCTCCATCCCGGTAAGGGAGCGTTCCTCTGGCGGCGCCTCGGCCAGGTGCGAGGACTCGGCGATAACGGCCCGGCGCTGCGCGGAGTTGCGCCAGGCCCGCAGTGACCGAGGGCTGTCGAAGCGGTAGATCAGCACATACTCCCGGCTCGGCGCGCCCGGGGGTAACACGGTGAGGCCGAGGAACCCGGTTACGGATGCGAAGACGTCCGGTAGCCGCTGCAGGAAGTCCTCGAACTGGGGCTGCGCTCCGTCGCGGACCCGTCGGGTGGCGAGCACCGTGACCGCACGCTCGCTCTGCACCGCGGGAGGCACGGTCAGCCTCGGGCTGACAGCTCGGCGGCGAGCAGCGCCCTGACCCGGGTGAAGGCG
>JBPCOF010000211.1:0-21852 GCA_051000515.1 Geodermatophilaceae bacterium | reverse complement strand
TTGCCCACCGCCCACGAGGCGGGGCAATCGAGCCGAGAGCGAGTGAGTATCGCAGCGAGGAACGAGCGAGGAGCGGAGCGCGCGGTGCGCGCAGCGCACGAGGCGGGGCAACTGTGAGCCGGCATCGCGCAGAACCTGACGATGAAGCGCCCCCGGCGCCCGCCACCGCGGATACCGGACCGCTCTTCATCGGGCACGACAACTGGCCGCCAGCGCATCCTTCGCCAGCGCCACCTGCGGACGACGAATTCCTGGCCGTTTCGAACGGGGATCATGACCGCAGCGGTGTCGACAACCACGTCGCACACGAGACAGGGCCCGTTCCGGTGTTCGCCGACTCGCAAGTCCGACACCCCCGGTTTGATGAGCGGCTCGCCGAGACACCATTCGCTGAGCCGCCCAGCGAGGCACTGGACCAGGGCCAGGTCGTGCACGATCCGATCGCGCGGGAAGACAACGTCCAGGACGCGTACCTCGAGGACGCACACGTCGAGGAAACCGCCGACGACCTCGGCCTGCTTCCGATGGCACCCGTGGCCGAGGCGGGCCACCGGCGTGCTGGACGGTCCCGGCCGACGGGTCGCAGTGGCCGCAGGCCGCTCGGGATCCTGGTATCCCTCGGGGTGATCGCCGCGCTGGTCGCTGGGATCTTCTTCGGCGGTCGGGTCATCGTCGGCCTCTTCTCGACCGACCCCGCTGCTGATTACTCCGGACAGGGCAGTGGGACGGTAGAAGTCGAGGTGCCCGAGGGCGCGTCGACGGCGCGGATAGCCGACGTTCTCGCCGACAGCGACGTCGTGGCTAGCGCCCAGGCGTTCCTGGACGCCGCAAGCGGGAATGCCGACATCATGACCATCCAGCCCGGTTTCTATCAGATGCGTCTGCACATGAGCGGGCAAGACGCGGTGGCTCTGATCCTGGACCCCGCGGCGCGACTGCTCGACCGGGTCACCATTCCGGAGGGCTACACCGTCGCCCGAACACTCGAGTCGCTGGCTGACCAGACCGAGATCCCACTGGCTGACTTCCAGGCAGTCGCCGATGCTCCGGATCAACTCGGCCTGCCGCCGTGGTCCAACGGCAAGCTCGAGGGTTTTCTCTATCCGGCGACCTACGACACCGCCCCGGACAGCACCGCCGCCGAGATCCTCGGCGCCATGGTCGCGCAGTTCAACGAGGTCGCCGTGGAAACCGGCCTGGAGGCCAATGCAGCTGCGGTCGGTCTGACGCCGTACGAGGTGCTCGTCGTCAGCTCGATGGTGCAGTCCGAGGTGACGGTGGAACGGGAACGGTCGCTGGTGGCCCGGGTGATCTACAACCGACTGGCCCAGAACATGGTGTTGGGGATAGACGCGACGCTGGCTTATGAGCTGGGAATCAACGGCGGGGAGTTGACCACGGAGGCGCTGAACACCGACTCGCCGTACAACACGCGGACCCGCGTCGGGCTGCCGCCGACCCCGATCAGCAACCCGGGGCAGCCCTCCATCGTCGGCGCGCTGAACCCCGCACCCGGCGACTACCTCTTCTACGTGCTGCAGAACAACGAAGGGGAACACTTGTTCACGGCCAGCTACGACGAGTTCCTCGCGGCCAAGGCCCAGTGTGAGGCCGCCGGTCTCGGCTGCGGCTGAGTCCACCGGGATTGCTCGTCCTGAGCCGCCGCAGCGGATGCGACGCCGTCGGCGGATGAGATGCCGGATCTGATGAGGTGGCGGATCTGATGAGTGCCGTGCCTGAAGTCCGCTGCGCGGTCGTCGGAAGCCCGATCGCGCACTCCCGGTCACCGATCCTGCACCGGGCGGCCTACACCGCTCTTGGCCTGTCCGGTTGGACCTATGACCGGGTCGAGTTGCGGGCGATGCAACTGGCCGGCTGGTTATCCGGGCTGGACGAGACCTGGCGCGGTGTGTCGGTGACGATGCCGGTCAAGCAGCGCGCCCTGCACTACGCCGACTCAGCTTCAGAACTCGCCATCCTGGTGGGTGCGGCGAACACGCTGCTGCGCACCGAGCACGGCTGGCACGCGGACAACACCGATGTCGCAGGCCTGCTCGGCGCTCTCGACGAAGGCAAGACTCCGGTCGGCCGGGCCGGATCAGCCACCGTCCTCGGTGCGGGCGGAACGGCGTCGGCTGCCGTCGCTGCACTGGCCACCCTCGGGCACACGCACGTGGACATCGTCGTCCGCGACCCGACCCGGGCCCAGGCGCTGTTCGGGCTTCTCGCGCGGCTCGGGATGACTGGCCAGCTGTACCGATGGCCCGGGCTGGGCCCGCCAGACCGCACTTTCTCCGGAGAAAGTCACCTCAGCGGCGTTGCAGACCGCACTTTCTCCGGAAAAAGTCCACTCGATGGCGCGCTCTGGGCCGATGTCGTGATCAGTACCGTCCCAGCCGCAGCGACGGAAGATCTCCTGGGTCACAAGTGGCGCGCCGGACAGACCGTGCTCGACGTGACCTACGACCCCTGGCCGACTGCACTGGTCGAAGCGGCGGCAGCTGGTGGGGCGCGGGCGACCGGTGGCGCGGCGGTGCTGTTGTGGCAGGCCGTGGCGCAGGTCGAACTGATGACCGGTCAGCCGGCGCCTGTGGAAGCGATGCGCGCCGCCCTGCTCCCAGGTGGCAGCCTCGCACCACCATGAGCATCGTCAGGTCGGTCGCCGACAGCCCGGGAGGTCTGGCGCTGGGCGCGATCCTGGGGGCCCTGTTGGGCCCGGCCACTGCAGCCACCAGCGTCACGGTCCCGGACCACGTGTGGCCCTGGCAGCGCGACTCGACTCGCTGGCTGCTTGGTCGGCCGGCGAGCCCACGTCGTCGCGTGCTGATGACGGGGTGCGGTGCGGTCGTGCTGAGCGGCCTGGCAGCCTCGATCGACTGGCGGCCCGCCCTGGCAGCGTTTCTCTTCCTAGGCGTTCTCGGGCTGATCCTCGCGGCGATCGACCTGGAACATCGCCGGCTGCCCGATCGGCTCACCCTGACAGGCACGCTCGGTTGCGCCGTGGTGTTGCTGGTCGATGCGATGCAGACGGGTTCGTGGGCGTCATTGCTCCGCGGGCTGCTCTGCGCTGCGGTCGCCGTCACCGCCTTCTTCGTGATGGCGTTGATCAGCCCGAGCGGGATGGGGTTCGGAGATGTGAAGCTGGCTGCGTTGCTCAGCCTGAACACCGGATGGCTGGGTTGGGAACTGGCCGTCCTCGCCGGGTTGGCCGGCTTCGCCGCCGGCGCTCTCGCGTCGTTGCTGCTCGTGCTGACCGGTCGGGCGAGGATGCGTACGGCCATCCCGTTCGGGCCGGCCATGCTCATCGGTGCCTGGCTGGTCGTGGTCGCTTCCGGACCGCTGCGATAGTGCTGCGCCGGCCGACCGGGGGAGTACCTGCCAAACTTGAGGAATGCTGCGCTGGCTCACGGCCGGGGAGTCACACGGTCCGGCCCTCACCGCCATCCTGGAGGGACTTCCGGCCGGGGTCTCGATCACGACAGAGGATCTCGTGCAGGCGCTGGCTCGCCGACGTCTCGGGTACGGGCGCGGAGCTCGGATGAGCTTCGAGCGCGACGAGGTCGCCTTCCGCGGCGGAGTCCGCCACGGCCTGAGCCTTGGCGGCCCGATCTCGATCGAGATCGCCAACACCGAGTGGCCCAAGTGGGAAACCGTGATGGCAGCCGATCCGGTGGACGAAACCGTCTTGTCCGGCCAGGCGCGCAATGCGCCGCTGACCAGACCGCGTCCCGGCCACGCCGATCTGACCGGGATGCAGAAGTACGGCTTTCGCGACGCTCGACCGGTCCTGGAGCGGGCCAGTGCCAGGGAGACCGCGGCGCGTGTGGCCCTGGGCGCCGTGGCAGCGGCCTTCCTTTCTCAGACGACCGGAGCCGGCCTGGTCAGTCACGTCGTGGGGCTCGGAACGGTGATGGCACCAGCCGGGTCGATTCCGGCGCCGGCCGACCGGGACCGGATCGACGCCGACCCGGTCCGCTGCTTCGACCCCGAGACCGCGGCGGTGATGGTGTCCGAGGTGGAGACCGCGAAGCGCGAAGGCGACACCCTCGGCGGCGTTGTCGAGGTGGTGGTCGAAGGATTACCGCCGGGGCTGGGCAGCTTCGCCCATTGGGATCGGCGTCTGGACGCCCGGCTGGCCGCCGCCCTGATGGGCATCCAGGCGATCAAAGGAGTCGAAATCGGTGACGGCTTCGCCACCGCGGCTCGACGGGGGTCACGGGCGCACGACGAGATCGTTTCCGCAGCGGATGGGCTGCACCGGGTGACCGGCCGGGCCGGCGGCATCGAGGGCGGCATGAGCACCGGGGAACTGCTGCGGGTCCGCGCGGCGATGAAACCGATCTCCACCGTGCCCAAGGCGCTGGCCACTGTGGACGTCGCCACCGGCGAAGCCGCTGCGGCGATCAACCAGCGCAGCGATGTGTGCGCCGTCCCCGCGGCCGGCGTGGTGGCCGAAGCCATGGTCGCACTCGTCCTAGCAGACGCGGTAATCGAGAAGTTCGGCGGCGACTCGGTCGGCGAAACCGCTCGTAACGTCGCCGCCTACCTGGCGAACCTGACGATCCGATGAGCCGACTCGCTACCGAAACGCGCCATTCGCACAGACCGGTTGCGGTGCTGGTCGGCGTACCGGGAGCGGGGAAGTCCACCGTCGGACGGGTACTAGCGCGCGCGCTCGGAGTCAGCTTTCGGGACACCGATCGGGATGTCGAACAGGTCGCCGGGAAGTCGGTGAGCGACATCTTCGTCGATGATGGCGAGGACCACTTTCGGCTGCTCGAGAGCGCGGCTGTCGCTGCCGCTCTTGAGGAGCATGACGGTGTGCTGGCCCTGGGCGGAGGCGCGATTCTCGATGCCGGCACCCGCGGGCTGCTCGCAGAACAGCGGGTCATCTGGCTGCGAGTCGACGTACCGGCTGCTGCCAAACGTGTCGGGCTGGCCCGCAACCGGCCCCTGCTGGCGATGAACCCGCGCGCTCATCTGCGTGAACTCATGGCAGCCCGAGCGCCCTTCTACGCCGAAGTCGCCACCGACACCGTCGAGGCCTCGCACCGGAGCGTGGCCGAGATAGTCGATCAGCTGTACAACTCGCTGTCCCAGACCAACCGCTAACTTGGCTCTGTGTCGGGATCAGCAACCACGATCGAGGTGGGCGGGGCGAGTCCGTACGCAGTGACCGTCGGTACCGGGGCCGCCGACCACATCGTCGCGGCTGCGCAAGGAGCAGCTCGGGTCGCCATCATCCATGGATCGCAACCGGCTCAGGCCGTGGACCGGATCCATGCCCAGCTGACTGCGGCCGGTCACGAGGTCCTCGCGGTCGGCGTACCGGACGGTGAAGCCGGAAAGCACCTCGATGTGGCACGGCGGTGCTGGGATGCCCTGGGCGAGCACGGGTTCACCCGTAGCGATGTGATCGTGGGGTTCGGTGGCGGGGCAGTCACCGACCTGGCCGGTTTCGTAGCCGCCACCTGGCTGCGCGGGGTGCGGTTGATCAACCTGCCCACCACATTGTTGGGCATGGTCGATGCGGCCATGGGAGGTAAGACTGCGATCAACGTAGCTGCCGGGAAGAACCTCGTCGGGGCCTTTCATCCACCGATAGCAGTGCTTGCCGACCTGGGGCTACTGGACACATTGCCGGAGGCCGAATACCGCTCCGGGCTGGCCGAGGTTGTCAAATGCGGGTTCATCGCCGACCCGGTGATCCTCGAGTTGCTCGCGGCCGACCCGACCGGGCGGGCCAGGCAGGCCGAACTCGTCGTACGCGCGGTGCGAGTCAAGGCCGAGGTCGTCTCCGAGGACCTCACCGACACGGGGCGGCGGGAGATACTGAACTACGGTCACACTCTCGGCCACGCCATCGAGTCGGCTTCGGGGTATTCCGTACGGCACGGCGAGGCGATCGCCATCGGGATGGTGTTCGCCGCCCAGTTGGCCCGGCATTGCGGCTTGCTCGACCGGGCCAGTACCAACCGGCACCGCGAGTTGATCTCCGCCATGGGGCTGCCGACCAGCTACCCGGCCCCGCTGGCCGGCCTGCTGGTCCGGATGCGCGTGGACAAGAAGGCCCGGGGGGCAGTGCTGCGGTTCGTGGTGCTGGAGGGGATCGGTCGGCCTCGCATCCTCGAAGGACCTGCCGAAAGAATGATCGAGGCCGCCTATGACGACCTCCTGACCACCTGAGGCAGGCCGACGCGGCATACTCCGGCTGACAAAGTCCGGCATAGCTTGCCGTGACCACCAGCGTGCGCAGCGGCAAGGAAGAGGGAACTCAGGTGCCGATTCAGGTGCTCAACGGGGCCAATCTCGGTCGGCTGGGCAGCCGTGAGCCAGAGATCTACGGCCTGACCAGTTATGCGCAGCTGAAGGTGCTCTGTGAGAGTGCCGGCGCTCATCTCGGGATCGCGGTCGACGTCCTGCAGACCGACGCTGAGAGCGAGCTGCTCGGGTGGTTGCACCAGGCCGCCGACGCTGGGGACGCGGTACTGCTCAATCCTGGTGGGTGGGCGCACACGTCGGTGGCGTTGGGTGATGCCTGTGCATCGCTGACCGGTCCACTCGTCGAAGTGCACCTCACCAACATCTATGCCCGCGAGCCCTTCCGGCGGCACTCCTACGTGTCGGCGCACGCCGATGGGGTCATCTGTGGGCTGGGCGTCGACGGGTATCTCCTCGGACTGCGCTGGCTTGCGGCCCACGGGGGCGTAGAACCCCGGGGGTAACCTGGCCCGACGTGGCCGACAACTCCCTACCGCTGGTGACCGACGCGGGTGCCAGGACTGCGACGCGACGCGACCGGTTACGGGACATGGCGACCAAGGCCAACCTCGACGCGATCATCATCAGCAGCCTGGTCAACGTCAGGTACCTCACCGGCTTCACTGGTAGCAACGCAGCCCTGCTCGTCCGTCCGAACGGCGCGGACGTCCTGGGCACCGACGGCAGATACACCACCCAGGCTCGGGCTCAGGCTCCCGATCTCGAGCTCCTGATCGAGCGGGCCTGTGCCCCCGCCCTGGCCGGTCTGGCCGCGAGGAACGGGGCCGTACGGCTTGGGTACGAGTCCCACGTGGTCACCATCGACGGGCTGGCCCACCTGCAGAGCGCGGTGGCGGGCCTGGGGTCCGGGATCGAACCGGTCAGCATCCACGCGGCAGTGGAGACCCTGCGGGCGATCAAGGACGGTTCGGAGATCGAGGCGCTGCGGGCGGCCTGCGGGATTGCCGATCAGGCTCTGGCCTCGCTGATCGCGGTGGGGGGCCTGCGTGCCGGTCGCACCGAACGCGAGGTCGGTCGTGACCTCGACAACCGGATGCTGAGCCTGGGGGCCGAGGCGGTCTCCTTCGACACGATCGTGGCCACCGGGGCGAATTCGGCCATCCCGCACCACCGACCCGACGAAGCGGTGCTGGCCGTCGGCGACTTCGTGAAGCTCGATTTCGGGGCGACCTACGCCGGGTACCACTCGGACATGACGCGCACCTTCGTCCTGGGCGCACCGGCGGCTTGGCAGCGCGAGATCTATGAACTCGTCGCGACAGCCCAACGGCTTGGTCGCGAGGCGCTCGCCGTCGGTGCGGCGGTGGTAGATGTGGACGCCTCAGCCCGCACGCCGATCGTCGAGGCCGGTCATGGTCCGGCCTTCTCACATGGACTCGGCCACGGCGTGGGTCTGGAGATCCACGAGGCCCCCGGGCTCAGTGCCCTCGGCGCCGGTAGGCTGGAAGCAGACATGGTCGTCACCGTCGAGCCGGGCGTCTATCTGCCCGGGCGAGGTGGCGTGCGCATCGAGGACACCCTCGTGGTGGGCACGGACGGTCCCGACCTCCTCACCCTGACCAGCAAGGAGCTTGTGGCCCTGTAGGCCGCACACACACCGAGATGGCAACCACGAACGACCTCAAGAACGGCATCGTCCTCGACCTCGACGGCCAACTCTGGACAGTCATCGACTTCCAGCACGTCAAGCCGGGCAAGGGCGGGGCCTTCGTCCGTACGACCCTGAAAAGCGTCCTGTCCGGCAAGGTCGTCGACAAGACGTTCAACGCCGGTACGAAGGTCGAAACCGCGACCGTGGACAAGCGAAACATGACTTTCCTCTACAAGGACGGGTCGGACTTCGTGTTCATGGACGGCGACACCTTCGACCAGATTCCGGTAGCAGCCGAGGTGGTCGGGAACGGCGCCGGCTACCTGCTGGAGAACGCCCAGGCGGTGGTCGCCGTCCACGACAGCATTCCGCTCTACGTCGAGTTGCCGGTCACGGTGGAGCTGCTGGTCGAGCACACCGACCCCGGCTTGCAAGGTGATCGATCGACCGGCGGTACGAAGCCGGCAACGTTGGAGACCGGCGCGAGCATCAATGTGCCGCTGTTCGTCAATACCGGGGACCGGCTCAAAGTCGACACGCGCGATGGCCGCTACCTCGGCCGAGCCTGACGGTTGCCTGATGTCGGCTCGACGCAAGGCCCGTAAACGGGCGCTGGACATGCTCTTCGAGGCCGATCTCCGGGGAATCGATGCCGCCGTCCTGCTGGCCGACCGGGTCACTGCGGCCGATCCACCGGTGGCTCCCTACGCGCAGGTTCTGGTAGAGGGCGTCGTCGCCCATCAGGAGGAGATCGACAGCCTGATCTCCGGGCACGCCCGAGGTTGGACCCTGCCACGGCTACCCGGAGTGGATCGCGCCCTGCTCAGGATCGCGATCTTTGAGCTACTGCACTGCCCGGACGTACCGGACGCCGTGGCCATCGACGAGGCGCTCGATCTGGCCAAGAGCCTGTCCACCGATGAGTCGGCGGGCTTCCTCAACGGTGTTCTGGGCGCGGTCGCCCGCCGCAGCACGGTCGAGCTGCCGACCGCGGGGCGGTCAGACTTCTAACCCGCAGTCGAGTCCTCGGCCAGGTCAGGTTCCTCTTCGGGCGGCCCGGACAGCACACCCCACTCTTGCAGCCGCTCGGACAGCTCCCCGGGCGCCATGTCGTAGATGATGGCCAAGGAGCGCAGATCTTCGGCCCGGATGGACAGCGCCCGGCCGTTGTACTCGTGTCGCTGCGCCTGGATGGTCGACGCATAGCGGGCCAACGGTCCGGCCTCGTCGGCGGGGACGCTGGCCAATGCCTCGAGGTCCAGGACGATCTTCGCCACGCTCGTCTGGGCACTGCTGGGTCGCGGGTCGGGCAGCAACTCGATGACCGGCACGCCGTAGAAGGCGGCCAGTTCCGAGAGTCGTTGCACCGTTACTGCGCGATCGCCGCGCTCATAGGAGCCCACCACGACGGCTTTCCATCTGCCGTGCGATTTGTCCTCCACACCTTGCAGTGACAAGCCCTGCTGGTTGCGGATACCCCGGAGGCGGCCGCCCAGGGCACGCGCGTAATCGCTGCTCATCGTCTGTCCTGGGTCATCGTCTGTCCCTGCTACTCATGGTGCTTCCTCTGGGAGTTGTCTGGACGCTTCTCGTGACAGAGGGTACACGGACTGAGCGAGAATTGTGGAATGGCTCGCTATGGGTGATCGGCAGACTCGGCTAGTCTGTGGCCACCTGCTCCTTTAACCCCGTCCCGTGAGGCGGAGAAGGAGGCGATGGCTTATGCCTGCTGCCCCGAGCACTGCCCAATCGGCTGATCCGAGCGCGCGAACCGTCTTGGACGCCCCGGCGATCGGTCGGATCATCGACCGGATCGCGCACGAGATCATCGAACGAGCCGGCGACGAGCATCTCTGCGAGCTGACCCTCCTGGGGATTCCCACTCGTGGCGGGCCGTTGGCCGCTCGGTTGGCCCAGCGGATAGGGGTCTTCACCGATCGTGGGACCAGCCCGGTTCCGGTGGGGACCGTCGACATCACCCTCTACCGCGACGACCTGCGTAGCCGCGGGGTTCGCCCGTTGTCCGCGACCTGCATTCCCGACGGCGGAATCGATGGCCGGCACGTCGTCCTGGTCGACGATGTCCTCTACTCCGGCCGCACCGTTCGAGCCGCCCTGGACGCACTGCGTGAGGTCGGGCGCCCGCATGTGGTGCAGTTGGCCGTCCTGATCGACCGCGGGCACCGCGAACTCCCGATCCGTGCGGACTACGTCGGCAAGAACCTGCCCACCTCGGCGCGCGAGCAGGTCCGGGTGCGGCTGACCGAGGTCGACGGCACCGATGAGGTTGTGGTCCGATGAAGCGACACCTGCTCTCTGCCGCCGACCTCGACCTGGGTGATGCCACCCTGATCCTGGACACGGCGGCGCAGGTCGACGCTGCACTGGCCGGGCGAGAGGTCAAGAAACTGCCCACACTGCGTGGTCGTACGGTCGTGAACCTGTTCTTCGAGGACTCCACCCGAACCCGGATCTCCTTCGAGCTGGCCGCCAAACGGCTGTCTGCAGATGTGATCAACTTCGCGGCCAAGGGCTCGAGTGTGTCGAAAGGGGAGAGCCTGAAGGACACCGCGCTGACCTTGGAGGCCATGGGCGCGGACGCGATCGTCTGCCGGCACAGCGCCTCGGGCGCCCCGCATCGGCTGGCGGAATGGGTGCAGGGCAGCGTGATCAACGCAGGTGACGGCACGCACGAGCATCCGACTCAGGCGCTCCTGGACGCGTACACCATTCGGCGGCGGCTGGGCCGGCTCGACGGTGTGCGGGTCACGATCGTCGGCGATGTCCTGCACAGCAGGGTGGCCCGGTCCAACGTCGTGCTCCTGGACACCCTCGGGGCCGAGGTCACCCTCGTCGCACCACCCACCTTGCTCCCGGTCGGCGTCGGGTCCTGGCCGGTCGAGGTCAGCTACGACCTTGACGCGGTCCTGGCCAAGGCCGATGTGGTGATGATGCTGCGCGTCCAGCAGGAGCGGATGAACGCCTCGTACTTCCCGAGCGCGCGTGAATACAGCCGCCGTTACGGTCTGGACGCCCGAAGGATGGCGGTGCTGCCCGAGGACGCCATCGTCATGCACCCCGGCCCGATGAACCGCGGCATGGAGATCGCCGCCGAAGTCGCCGACTCGGTCCGCTCGACGATCGTCGAACAGGTGAGCAACGGCCTTTCGGTACGAATGGCCGTGCTGTACCTCCTCTTGGGTGGGGCTTCCACGAGTGACGGGGCTGTGTCATGACACAGGCGTGGCTGATCCAGGGAGTTGCGCCCTACGGCGAGGATGCCGTCGACCTGCTGCTGCGCGACGGCATGATCGCCGAGGTCGGAATCGGGCTCGAGGCCGAGGATGCCGAGGTTCTGGATGCCGGCGGACTGATCGTCCTGCCCGGTCTGGTGGACCTGCACACACACTTGCGCGAGCCGGGGCGCGAGGATGCCGAGACCGTGCAAACTGGTTCTCGCGCAGCGGCGTTGGGCGGCTATACCGCGGTTCACGCGATGGCCAACACCGATCCGGTAGCCGACACCGCAGGAGTCGTGGAGCAGGTGTGGCGCCTCGGCCGCGAGGCGGGACTCGTGGATGTCGCTCCGGTGGGTGCGGTGACGGTGGGCCTGGCCGGAGCGCAGCTCGCCGAGCTGGGAGCGATGGCCGATTCGCCGGCCCGGGTCCGGGTGTTTTCCGACGACGGGTTCTGCGTCGCAGATTCAGCTCTGATGCGCCGGGCCTTGGAGTACGTCAAGGCCTTCGGCGGTGTCATCGCCCAGCACGCCGAGGAGCCCCGGCTGACGCAGGGCGCCCAGATGCACGAGGGCGTGCTTTCAGCCCGGCTGGGCCTGGCCGGGTGGCCAAGCGTCGCCGAGGAGGCGATCATCGCCCGGGACGTGCTGCTGGCCGCTCACGTGGGCTCGCGCCTGCATGTTTGCCACCTGTCGACCCGGGGGAGCGTGGCCATCATCGCCCGGGCCAAGGCTGACGGTGTCCCGGTCACCTGCGAGGTCACGCCGCATCACCTGCTGCTCACCGACGAATGCGTGACCGGGTACGACCCGCACTTCAAGGTCAATCCGCCGCTGCGCACTGCGGAGGACGTCGACGCGCTACGGGCCGGGCTGGCTGACGGGACAATCGATGCCGTTGCCACGGACCATGCGCCACATGCCATGGAGGACAAGGAGTGCGAGTGGGCTATGGCGCGCCCGGGGATGCTCGGGCTGCAACAGGCACTGTCGGTGGGCGTCGAGGCGATGATCTGCACCGGACTGTTGGACTGGCGCGGCCTGGCCGATCGGATGTCGGTACGTCCGGCGCGGATCGGTCAGCTCCACGACCATGGTCAGCCGCTGGAGGCCGGGCGACCGGCCAATCTAACGCTGATCGACCCGGACGTCCGGAGCGTCGTCACCGCAGCGGATCTGGCCAGCCGGGCGCGCAACACGCCGTACGCGCAGCGGGAGCTTCCGGCACGGGTCGTGGCCACGTTCCTGCGCGGTCGCCCCACCGTGCTGGACGGCAAGGCACAACGGTGAGAGGGCGGGAGCATCGCAGCGAGCGCCAGCGAGCGGCACCGAGAGGGCGGGAGCATCGACCGAGCGCCAGCGAGGGAGGAGCGGACCGACCGGTGCGCGCAGCGAGCGAGGCGGAGCAATCGAGCGGCCCGACCGGTGCGCGCAGCGAGCGAGGCGGACAAGCGGTGAGGCCGACTGTCGCCCGCCGGGTTGATGTCGTAGCTATGCCGACAACACGCGCGGCCCGTCCCCTGCATACCTACGACATCAGGAACGGGGCCGTACTGATGTCGCAGGTTTGCAGGGGACACACCCGGCGAGTCGCCTGCTTTCCTGCGACATCAGGATCCGAGTGCAGGTCTGGGACCGCGGCAACCGGGAAGCGCTGGTGAGCGCGACCGCCACCCCGGCGCTCCTCGTACTGGAGGACGGCCGGGCGTTTCGGGGGGAGGCGTTCGGGGCGATCGGACACACCGTCGGTGAGGCCGTCTTCAACACCGGGATGACCGGGTACCAGGAGACGCTGACCGACCCCAGTTACGCCGGCCAGGTCGTGGTAATGACCGCACCACAGATCGGCAATACCGGAATGAACGACGAGGACGGGGAGTCGGCGGGCATTCAGGTGGCCGGGTTCGTCGTACGCGATCCCAGTCCGCGGCCGTCAAACTGGCGTTCGCAGCGCAGCCTGGAGTCCGCGCTCAGCGCGGCCGGGGTGGTGGGGATCAGCGGCATCGACACCCGTGCGCTGACCCGGCACCTGCGCGAACGCGGCGCGATGCGAGTCGGTGTGTCCAGCCTGACCGGTGATGTCGAGGAGTTGCTCGCGACGGTCTGCGCCGCGCCGCAGATGGCCGGGGCCGATCTCGCCCCTGGGGTGAGCACGAAACGGCGCTATGTCGTGCCGGCGCTGGGCGGGACCCGTTACCGGGTCGCGGCGCTGGACCTCGGCATCAAGTCGATGACCCCGCACCGGATGGCCCAGCGCGGCATCGAGGTCGAGGTGCATCCGGCGCGCACGACCGCTGAGGGTCTGTTGGCTGGTTCCCCAGATGGGGTGTTCATCAGCAACGGCCCCGGTGATCCGGCGACCGCGGACTACGCCGTCGAGGCGGTGCGCGGCGCCCTGGACTCCGGGATCCCACTGTTTGGCATCTGTTTCGGCAACCAGATCCTGGGCCGCGCGCTGGGCCTGTCGACGTACAAGCTCCGGTACGGCCATCACGGCATCAACCTGCCGGTGCTCGACAGGGCCACCGGCAAGGTGGAGGTGACCGCGCACAACCACGGCTTCGCCATCCAAGCGCCCGATGGTTCGGGTCCGGGTGAGCCGTTCGCGGCCACTGATCGGCCGGCGCCCTTCCGCACGCCGTACGGTCAGGCCGAGATCAGCCACGTCTGCCTCAACGACGGTGTCGCGGAAGGACTGAACTGCCTTGAGGTGCCGGCCTTTTCGGTGCAATACCACCCGGAGGCGGCGGCCGGCCCACACGATGCGGACTACCTCTTCGACAGGTTCGTCGAGCTGATCGCCAGAGGGGGGCGGTCGGTCGATGCCTAAACGCGCGGATTTGCGGCATGTGCTGGTCATCGGGTCCGGTCCGATCGTGATCGGCCAGGCCTGCGAGTTCGACTACTCGGGCACCCAGGCCTGTCGGGTGCTGCGCACAGAAGGAATCCGGGTCAGCCTGGTCAACTCCAATCCAGCCACGATCATGACCGACCCGGAGTTCGCCGATGCCACGTACATCGAGCCGTTGACCGACGAGTTCGTCGAGCGGGTGATCGAACGTGAGCGACCGGACGCCATCCTGGCCACCCTTGGCGGTCAGACTGCGCTGAACGTCGCGGTCCGGCTGCACGAGCGTGGCGTGCTGCAGAAGTACGGCGTGGAACTGATCGGCGCCGATATCAGTGCGATCCAACGAGGTGAGGACCGGCAGGTCTTCAAAGACATCGTTGCCTCGATCGGCGCTGAAACCCCGGACAGCCGCGTCTGTGCCTCGATGGAAGAAATCTCGTCCACTGCGGCGGAGCTCGGGTTTCCGGTGGTCGTGCGGCCCTCGTACACGATGGGTGGCGCAGGCTCCGGGATCGCTCGCGACGAGGTGGAACTGCGCCGGATGGCGACGGCCGGCCTCGAGGCCAGTCCGGTCCACCAAGTGCTGATCGAGCAAAGTGTCCTGGGCTGGAAGGAATTCGAACTCGAGCTCATGCGCGACCGCAAGGACAACGTGGTCGTGGTCTGCTCGATCGAGAACCTCGATCCGATGGGCGTGCACACCGGAGACTCGATCACGGTGGCGCCGGCGATGACGCTGACCGATCGTGAGTACCAGGGCCTGCGCGATGTGGGCATCAAGGTCCTGCGTGCAGTCGGAGTAGACACCGGCGGCTGCAACATCCAGTTCGCCATCCAGCCAGGGACCGGCCGGCTGGTCGTCATCGAGATGAACCCTCGGGTCTCCCGGTCGAGCGCCTTGGCCAGCAAGGCGACCGGGTTCCCGATCGCCAAGATCGCGGCGAAGCTCGCCATCGGTTACACCCTGGACGAGATTCCCAACGACATCACCGGCCAGACCCCCGCTTCCTTCGAGCCGACATTGGACTACGTCGTGGTCAAGGTGCCTCGCTTCGCCTTCGAGAAGTTTCCGGGCGCAGACCCGCGACTGACAACCACCATGAAGTCGGTTGGTGAGGCAATGTCGGTGGGCCGCAACTTCACCGAGGCTCTGCAGAAGGCGCTGCGTTCGATGGAGACCACCGAAGCCGGCTTTTGGACCGTGCCCGACCCCGAGGAGGTGACCCTGGAGGGGCTGCTCGAGAAGATCCAGACGCCCACCGATGGGCGGATCTATGACGTCGAACGTGCTCTGCGAGCCGGCGCGTCAGTCGAGAAGGTCTGGACGGCAACCGGAATCGACCCGTGGTTCCTCGACCAGATCAGCGCGCTGGTGGACCTGCGTCTCGACGTCGAAGCCGCTCCGGCGCTGACCGGGCCGCTACTGCGCCGGGCCAAGCGAGCCGGCTGTTCCGACCGGCAGATAGCCGCCCTGCGCCCGGAACTGGCCGGAGAGACCGGGGTGCGGGTGCTGCGACACCGGCTGGGAATCCGGCCGGTGTTCAAGACCGTGGACACCTGCGGCGCGGAGTTCGCGGCGAGTACGCCGTACCACTATTCCAGCTACGACGAGGAGACCGAGGTCGCGTCGCGCGACAAGCCGGCAGTGCTGATCCTCGGGTCGGGCCCGAACCGGATCGGGCAGGGAATCGAGTTCGACTACTCCTGCGTGCACGCCGCGATGGCCCTGCGGCAGGCCGGCTTCGAGACGGTGATGCTCAACTGCAATCCGGAGACCGTCTCGACCGACTACGACACCGCAGACCGGCTCTACGTCGAACCGCTGACCTTCGAGGACGTCATGGAGGTCATCGCGGCCGAGCGGGCGGCTGGACCGGTGGTCGGGGTGATCTGCACGCTCGGCGGGCAGACTCCGTTGGGCCTGGCCCAGCCGCTGAAAGACGCCGGAATCCCGATTCTCGGAACGGCTCCCGAGGCGATCCATCTGGCCGAGGAGCGAGGTGCCTTCGCGCGGGTCCTGGCCGCGGCCGGACTACTCGCGCCCAAGCACGGAATGGCCACCTCCTACGACGAGGCACGAGCGATCGCCGAGTTCGTGGGCTACCCGGTGCTCGTCCGGCCGTCCTATGTCCTGGGCGGCCGGGGGATGGAGATCGTCTACGACGACGCCGCGCTGGAGGCCTACATCGCCAAGAGCACCCAGGTCAGCGCAGCCCATCCGGTCCTGGTCGACCGCTTCCTGGAGGACGCGGTCGAGATCGATGTCGATGCGCTCTACGACGGGATCGAGTTGTTCCTCGGCGGCGTCATGGAACACATCGAGGAAGCCGGAATCCACTCCGGTGATTCGTCGTGCGCGCTGCCCCCGATCACCCTGGGTTCCTCCGAACTCGCCCGGATCCGCACCTCTACCGAAGCGATCGCGGCCGGCGTCGGGGTACGCGGGTTGTTGAACGTGCAGTACGCCCTCAAGGACGACCTGCTCTTCGTGTTGGAGGCCAACCCCCGCGCCTCCCGGACAGTGCCCTTCGTGTCCAAAGCGACTGCTGTTCCACTGGCCAAGGCTGCGGCACGGATCGCGGTGGGGGAGACCATCGCCGCGCTTCGCACCGAAGGACTGCTCCCGCGTACGGATGGTTCTGATCTACCGATCAGCGCGCCGATCTCGGTCAAGGAAGCGGTGTTGCCCTTCCATCGGTTCAGCACCGTGGACGGTCTGGGGGTCGACACGGTCCTTGGCCCGGAGATGAAGTCCACCGGCGAGGTGATGGGGATCGACACAGACTTCGGCAGGGCGTTCGCGAAATCCCAGGCCGCGGCCTACGGTTCTCTGCCCACCGGCGGGCGAGTGTTCGTCAGCCTCGCCAACCGGGACAAGCGTTCGGCGATCTTCCCGGTCAAGCGACTGGCCGACCTCGGGTTCGAGGTGCTCGCCACGTCGGGGACCGCAGCGGTGCTGCGGCGCAACGGGGTCTCCTGCGAGGTGCTAGGCAAGTTCAGTGCGGGCCCGGGCAACTGCGTGGAGCGGATCCTGGCCGGCGACATCGACCTCGTCGTGAACACCCCGCAGGGCAGCGGCGGCACCCGGATCGACGGCTACGAGATCCGCACCGCAGCAGTCGTCGCCGGAATCCCCTGTGTCACAACGATTCAGGGAGCAGCCGCTGCCGTACAGGGAATCGAGGCCGTACGCAACGGGACGCTCGGGGTGCGGTCCTTGCAGGAGTTGCACGCCACACTCCGAGACGAGCGGGCTCAGCGGGTCGACGCCGATCAGCTTCCCGGAGACCTCGCGTGAGCCGCACATGGGGAATCACCCAAGCCATCGACCTCGCCGAAGCCCACGATCAGATGACCGCCATGATGGCGATCCCGTTGCCCCCGGTGCCCACCGGAGCGCGGGCCGCGCCGGTGCAGGTTCGCGCGACCATCAAGCAGGTACGGACGGCCGGCGCCTACCGCGAGTTCACCCTTCACGCACCCGGCGTCGTGCCGGGTGCTCAACCCGGTCAGTTCGTCACTCTGGGAGTGGGCGGGGAGTCCTCGGCGCTGTTGTTGCGGCGGGCTTTCGCCTTGAGTGGCGTCGACGGAGATGCCGTCAGCGTGGTCGTCGCCGCGCATGGAGCAGGCACCCGGTGGGTCTTCGAGCGAACACCTGGCGATGTCCTGGACCTGGTCGGCCCGTTGGGCCGGCCCTTTCCGGCGCCACCACCTGGGGCGGCGGCGTTGCTTGTCGCGGGCGGGTACGGCGCCGCAGCATTCGTCGGTCTGGCCCAACGGCTGACCGCGGCCGGGCATCCGGTGGCCGCAGTGTTAGGCGCGGCCACCGCCGAACGTCTCTATGCCGTCCAGGAGTTGGCACCGCTGACCCAGGTTCTCGTCGTGACCACCGAGGACGGCTCGGCCGGTCGTACCGGGCGGGTCACCGATGTCCTGCCCGAGCTGTTGCCGGGCGCCGCTGTGGTCTATGCGTGCGGTCCGATGCCGATGCTGCGCGCGGTGGCTGCCCAGGCCGCCTCCCACGGGCTGACCTGCCATGTGTCGGTCGAGGAAGCGATGGCCTGCGGAATCGGGGTCTGCATGACCTGCGTGCTGCCGGTCGTGGGCGTCGATGGAACGTCCCGCTTGCTGCGGTCCTGTGTGGACGGTCCGGTGTTCGATGCCGCCAGCGTCCGCTTCGATGACATCGGTAGATTGCCCGACGATCTCCATGGTGCGTCCGCGATGCGAGCGACCCGATGATGCCCTCGGTGGCGGCCCTCAGGGGCGACGGTCCTGGCGATGTGTCGCTGGACATGCGGACCAGGTTGGGCCAGACAGTGATCCCCAGCCCGGTACTGACCGCGTCGGGGTGCGCAGCGGCCGGACGGGAGCTCGATCCCTTCATAGACCTCACCGCGCTCGGGGCCGTGGTGACCAAGTCGGTCCAGCTGCGCGCCAGGTCTGGCCGCCCGACGCCTCGGATGGCCGAGACGCCGAGCGGAATGCTCAACTCGATTGGACTGCAAGGACCAGGCATCGATGCTTTCCTCTCCGATGATCTCCCCTGGCTAGCTTCGACGGGCGCCCGGGCGATGGTGAGCATCGCCGGGGGCGCCGTCGAGGAGTACGCCGAGCTCGCCACTCGGCTGCGCGGTGCTCGGGGAATGATCGCCCTCGAGGTGAACATCTCCTGCCCCAACGTCGAGTCCCGCGGCGAGGTTTTTGCCTGCGACCCTGATGCGGCCCGCGCTGTGCTCGCCGCCGTACGCGCCGCCGATCCCGGCGTACCGGTCTATGCGAAGCTCTCTCCCGATGTCACCGATATCGCGTCGGTCGCGAGAGCCTGCGTCGATGGTGGCGCCGATGGGATCTCGGCGATCAACACACTGCTCGGCCTGGTCATCGACACCGAGACGCTGCGTCCGGTGTTGTCTGCCGGGACCGGTGGGCTGTCCGGACCGGCTATCCGGCCGGTGGCGTTGCGCTGCGTCTGGCAGATCCATCGGGCGCTGCCTGAGACACCCATCCTCGGCATGGGCGGAATCACGAACGGCGCTGAGGCGTTCCAGTTCGTCTTGGCCGGGGCAAGCGCGGTGTCGGTTGGCACGGCGGTCTTCGGGAACCCGAGTGCACCGGAACGGGTCAGACACGAACTGGCTGGTCTCCTGGCGGGCAAGGGGTTTGACCGGTTCAGTGACGCAATCGGCTTCGCACATCGATCAGCCGAGCTGACCGACATGCACGGGTCTGGAAGGTGACACCGACGTCGAACGCGGCCGGCCGGCCGACGCCGGTGCCCTTCGGTATTCGATTGCGCGAGAAGGTGTCCCAGCGTGGTCCGCTGTGCGTCGGGATCGACCCGCATCCATCCCTGCTGAAAGCATGGGGTCTGTCCGATGACGCGTGCGGGCTTGACGCCTTTGCCTCCACGGTGGTCGGGGCCCTGGCCGGGCAGGTCGCCGTACTCAAACCGCAGAGCGCCTTCTTCGAGCGGCACGGCAGCGCAGGAATCGCGGTCCTCGAGCGTGTCATCGAGGTGGCGCGGGCCGCGGAGACCCTCGTGCTGCTCGACGCCAAGCGCGGAGACATCGGCTCGACGATGGCCGCCTACGCGGAGTACCTCGATCCAGGGCACCCACTGGCGGTCGATGCGATGACTGTCAGCCCGTACCTAGGCTTCGCTTCGCTGGCACCTGCGGTCTCGGCGGCCCAGACGTACGGCGGCGGGTTGTTCGTCCTGGCCCGTACCTCGAACCCCGAGGGCGGCCAGGTTCAACTGGCCGGTTCGTCGACCGGTGCTTCGGTTGCCCAGCAGGTCATCGACGCGGTAGGTGCGCTCAACGCCGACTCGAGCCCGGACGGCTCGGTCGGCGTCGTCATCGGCGCCACGCTGCAGCGCCTCGATGTCGACATCTCCAGCTTGGGCGGGCCGGTGCTCAGTCCCGGCCTCGGCGCGCAGGGCGGGGATCCGGTTCACCTGCGGCAGTTGTTCGGCGGATACGCCGGGCTCGTACTGCCCAGCAGTTCCCGCGAGATCCTGCGACACGGTCCCGACCTCGGTGCCCTGAGATCCGCGGCCCGGACCGTGGCCGATGACCTCGCCGGTCGGGTCAGCCGCGAGGTGTAGTCACCGCCGACAGGGTCGCGCTGTCGGCAGCCAGTGCCGCCCACTTCGCGTCCACGCTGAGCACGGCCAGACATCCCGAAGGAAACGACGACCGGAGCGCGTCGAGTGCCGCCGCTTCGCTGGCCTCGGGATCGGCGAGCAGGTCAGCCAGTCCGGGGATTGTCGGCGCGTGCCCGATGACCAGAACGCTGCCGACGTCATCGGGAACTTCGGCCAGGACAGCCAGCAGCACATCAGCTTCCCCGCTGTAAACGCGGCGGTCGAAGCGCACATCGTCGGCTGCGACGCCGACGGCTTCGATGCCATTCCAGGTCTGACGGGTCCGAATCGACGTGGAGCACAGGACGGCGCCGAACCTGTACCCGCTCCCGTCCAACCACCGGCCCACTGCCGCCGCGTCGGTGTGTCCCCGGGCGGAGAGCTCACGGTCGTGGTCAGTCGCGGCCGATTCTTCGGCCTTGGCATGGCGCAGCAGCACAAGGGTACGAGCGGTCAGCTTGGTCACGTCCCCAAGCCTGACATCACTCGTCAGGAGTGCCTCATCAGCCTCGCTGGAGGAAGTCCTGGAGACGCCTGGCCAACTCGTCAGCTGCGTCTTCGGCGACGTGATGCCCACTGTCGATCGGTCCGCCGCTCAGATCGATGGTCCAGGACTCCCAGATCGCGAGTACGTCTCCGTGGAGGTCGGCCAGGTCGTCGCGGCTCGCCCACAGCACCAGCGTCGGGCAGCTGATCCGGCGGCCGGCTGCGCGGTCGGCCTCATCAGCCGCGCGATCGGGCCCGAGTCCGGCGCGGTAGTCCTCGAGCATGGCGTGCACGGTGGCGGGATCGTGGATCGCGCGGCGGTAGTCGGCGTAGTTCTCTTCGCCCATCCGCGCCGGGTCCCCGCCGTACCAGGCGTCCGGATCTGCGAGTATCGCCCGCTCCGGCTTGTCCGGTTGGGCGAAGAAGAACCAGTGCCACCAGGCGGCGGCGAAGCGGGCATCGGTTCGGTCGAGGGCTTCGGCGATCGGCACGCTGTCGAGGACCGCGAGGCGGGTCACCGCGTGCGGCGCGTCCAGGGCCAGGCGCATCGCGACATAGCTGCCGCGGTCGTGTCCGACGACGGCGAACTGATCGTGACCCAGCTTGCGCATCAGCCCGAGGATGTCGCTGGCCATGACGCGCTTCGAGTACGGGACGTGATCATGCGTCGTGTCCGGCTTGGACGACTGCCCGTAGCCGCGCAGGTCCGGGCAGATCACGGCGTGCCCAGCGGAGACCAGCAAGGGCGCCACTCGATGCCAGGTCGTGTGGGTGCGCGGATGGCCGTGCAACAGGATCACCGGCGCGCCCGCACCGCCATGACGCACCCGCAGCTTGACGCCGTCGCCGACATCGATCCGGGCTTCGGTGAATCCCTCGAACATGTGGCCAGTCTGGCTCAGCTGGGCGTCGTACTGACCTAGCGCGTTCGATCGGACGGACGCGGTCCAGATGTTTACGTTGTAGGCCAACGGGTATGCGGTGTGGTTACGGGAGGGGGTCGCATGTTCCTGTTCTTCAGCAACCGGCTTGGCTGCTTCGGATCGTTGCTGCTTTCGCTGGCCGTGACCGGGGTGCTATTGCTGATCTTTCTGCGCTGAAGAAGCGGCCGCCCCCACGCGTGGCGGCCACCTGCATCAACGGGCTCGCACGACGCGGCCCTCGTCCCAGACCGGCTCCGGCGACTCATAGACCGATCCGTCGGCGCCGTAGACCAGGAACCGATCGAAGCTACGGGCGAACCATCGGTCGTGGGTCAC
>JBPCOF010000202.1:0-9141 GCA_051000515.1 Geodermatophilaceae bacterium | reverse complement strand
CGGAGGCGTCCAACAGCGGCCCGCGGACCCGGCGTGAGTCGATCAAGCCCAGAAGTTGTGCGACGGCCTTCGCCCTAATCGCACCTTGGCTCTCCCGCGACATGATGGTCTGCACGGCCGGAATCAGCTGAGCGTGAATCTCCCTGGCGCGGACCAGGTCTCCTTCGTCGACGGCGTCGACCATCTGGGCGTAGGACGTTCCGAACCCGTGCCCGACCACGCTGATCACGCCACTGGCTCCATGGGCGAGCCAGGCCAGGTTGAGCGGGTCGTCGCCCGAGTAATAAACAAGACCGCTGCGCGACATCACCTCCGATGCGGCGAAAAGGTCTCCCTTGGCATCCTTGACCGCCACGATCTGCTGGTGCTTGCCGGCGGCGACCAGCGTCTCGGTGTCGATCGCGGTGCCGGTACGGCCTGGAATGTCGTACAGGATCACTGGCAGGTCGGTCGAACCGGCCACGGCAGTGAAATGTGCCAGCAGAGCCGGCTGCGGCGGCTTGTTGTAGTACGGCGTGACCACCAACAGGCCGTGTGCACCGGCCTTGGCCGCCTGCTCGGCAAGGTGGATGGTGTGCGCGGTGTCGTTCGTACCGACGCCGGCCACGATCACCGCCCGGTCCCCGACCGCGTCGATGACGGCGCGCAGCAGCGACTCCTTCTCCGCGTCGGAGGTCGTCGCTGATTCCCCGGTCGTGCCGCTGAGCACAAGCCCGTCGTGGCGGTCCTTGTCGACGAGGTGGGTGGCAAGCCGTACCGCACCATCGAGGTCCAGGCTGGCGTCTTGCGCGAAAGGGGTCACCATCGCAGTGAGAACTCGGCCGAAGGGCCGAGCCAGATCAGCGGTCATGACCCCCACGGTACCGCCGGCCCCGGCCCGGTCAGCCCTCTGACACGTACGGGCTGGCCGCCACCTCGGTGCCGTCGGGAAGTTCGCTGATCCGGAAGTCGGCGAACACGTTGCCGGCCACCCCCCGCAGTTCCCGTAGGCAGGCGATGGCCAGTTCCCGGATCTCGACATCGGCGTGCTCGCTGGCCCGCATCGCGATGAAGTGCCGCCAAGCTCGGTAGTTCCCGGTGACCACGATGCGCGTCTCGGTCGCATTCGGCAGTACGGCGCGGGCTGCCTGCCGAGCCTGCTTGCGCCGCAAGGTGGCGTTCTCCACGTCAGCGAACTTTTTCTCCAGTCCTTCCAGGAGTTCGGTATATGCATTCAGTGCAGCGTCACTGGCGGCCATGAACTTCTCGTGCAGCTCAGGGTCGGACCCGATGACCTCGGGCTCGACAAAGGCGGCGTCGCGCTCGGGCACGTACCGCTGGGAGAGCTGGCTGTAGGAGAAGTGGCGATGCCGGATCAGCTCGTGGGTCAGCGAACGCGATATCCCGGTGAGATAGACCGTCACCGACCCGTGCTCGAGGACCGAGAGGTGGCCGACCTCCAGGATGTGGGTGAGATAGCCCGCATTGGTCGCCGTCCGGGGGTTGGGCTTCGTCCACGACTGATAACAGGCTCGGCCCGCGAACTCGGCCAGTGCCTGTCCCCCGTCGACATCGGTGCTCCAGGGGACATCAGCTGGGGCGGTGAACTGGGTCTGCGCGATGACTTGGACGCGCAACGGGACGAGGTTCGGCACCGGACGAGCGTATCCGGGACGACCCATTCGGCACTGGCGGCACGCGCAGCCGTCCTTCTTCCGCAGCCACGGACCGGAGCGCCATACGGCTGACGCTTGACAGGTGCCACTCATGACGCCATAGTGGCGTCATGACGACATCGCCGTACACCGAATACCTCCGCCACCACTACGAGGCCAAGCCGGCCCACAGCCGGGCAGGCCACCGCCAGACCGACCGACTGCTCGCCCCCTGGCGTCGGCACCGCACGTACACCCGCCGGATCTCCGCCCCCGCCGCCGACCCACGGTGGCACTGACACCAGCGTGGCGTCATAGTGACCAGCATGGATCTCACTCCGTACGTCGAGACGATGCGCTCGCACCTGCTCACCGCCGCTGCCATGGGTGACGAGCAGGCACGCGACACGGCTCGCCGGCTCGCTGATGCGCTGGAACCCGGTGCCCGGTTGGCCCTGACCAACGCTCTGAGCGCCTTCGCCGCCGAAGTGACGGCCGCTTGGGGCGCCGGCAGCGTGGAGGTCCGGATGCGCGGCGGTGAACCCGAGGTCGTCGTGACCACGGAGACCGTCACCGCCACCCCGGCCGACGAGTCCTTCGTGAACATCGAGGCCGATGGCGACGCCGGCGCTGCCCGGGTGAGCCTGCGAATGCCCGAGGCGGTCAAGTCGGCCGCGGAGACTCGGGCGAACGAATCAGCGCTGTCGCTCAACGCCTGGCTCACCCGCACCATCACCGGCGCGCTTTCCCGAGTACCCCCACCCCCTGCTCCGCCGGGGCCGCCGCCACCGCCGGGACGCCGGCTGTCCGGCTATCACCGTTCCTGATCCGCTGCCGCACCACACCTGGAGTTCCTGATGACCTCGATGCCAAGCTCTGCCGGCCACGTCAATGCGCTCACCCACACCTTCGCCACGCCGAACCCACTCGACGTCTCGGTCCGTAACCAGGCCGGGACCGTGGAGATGACCGCAGCCGACGTGGCCGAGACAACCGTCGAGATAATTCCCAACGATGCCAAGGGAGCAGAGCTCGCCGAGCGCACCCGGGTCCAGCTCAGCGAGGACGGCGGACGGCTACGCGTCGACGTTCCTGATCGAAAGATGCTTCGTCAAACGGCACTGGAAATCATCGTGACCATGCCCAGCGGTTCGAGCGTCGACGTCCAGACTGCGACCGCGGATGTTCAGACCCGCGGCGTCCTGGACGGTGCAACCGTCGCCACGGCCAGCGCGGACGTCTCCCTCTCGCACGTGAGAGGTCGCCTGGAGGTCGCGACAGCCAGCGGTGACATCCACGTCGGGCGCGGCGAAGGACCGGTTCAGATACGTTCGGCCTCCGGCGACGTCAGGTTGGACGTCAGCCGCACCGAGGCCTCGGTGCAGACCGCCTCGGGAGACGTCATCATCGGCGAACTGTCCGGCGACTTGACCGCGCGGTCAGCCTCGGGCGACGTGATTGTCGGCTCCGCTTCGGCGGGGTCGGTGCACGCCAAGACGATGTCGGGCGACGTGATCGTAGGGGTGGCTCCCGGGTTGCTGCTGTGGCTGGAGGTATCGAGTCTGTCCGGGGACGTCGCCTCCGAACTCGGAGCCGAGGACACTGTCGCCGGCCCGGGCGAACGAGGCGACGATGGCCCCGACCTCAGGATCTCCGCCTCCACGATGAGTGGTGACGTGCTGCTCCGCCGCGGCCGCTAGAGCGCCGCTCGCAGTGCGGCTCGTAGTGCCGTGGCGAGATCGCCGCGGTCCCCGACCGCTACCCGGCCCAGGCCCATCCAGGCAGCCATGCGTGACAGCTCGGTGGCCAGTTGCCAGCTCACCGATCCGACGTCGATTCGCGGCTCGCCGTGTGCCGAGTGAACCCGCAGTACACCGGCCTGGCGGTCGGCTTTGAGGTCCACCCTGGCCACCAGCCGATCACCGAGCAGGAACGGCAGAACGTAATACCCATGCTTGCGCGCAGCCGCTGGCGTGTAGATCTCGAGGCGGTACCTGAAACCGAAGATCCGCTCGGTGCGCGGACGGGTCCAGATCAAGGAGTCGAAAGGCGACAGCAGCGCCCGGGCCGACATTCGCCTGGGCAGCGCGGCTCGCGGGTCGAGATAGCCGGGCTCGTTCCACCCCTCGACTGCCACCGCGAGCAGCTCCGCGGACTCCAGGAGTTCGGTGACGGCCAGCTTGCTGTCCAGCGGCGCCAGCCGGAAGTAGTCACGCAGGTCCCGCTCGGTGGCGATGCCATGGGCGTGAGCGGCGGCACGGATCAACATCCGCGTTGCCTCGTCCTTGGACAGCGCGGGCGCGTTCCGGATCACGGGCGGGATCACCCGATCAGTCAGGTCGTAGACGCGTTCGAATGCCTGCGTACGCCGCACTGCGCTGATGACTCCGGTGTAGAACAGCCATTCGAGCGCCACTTTTGCCCTCGTGCCAGTTCCACATCGTGCCCGGTCGCCGCAGTGCATCCGGTCGGAGCACGGCCGCGGTCATCGGTCCCTCGTCCCGGACCTGTCGTAACACTGTGTCCACAAAGCCGGGACGATCCCGCTGTAGGGCAACCATGCTGCCCCACGCCTGATTGGGGGCGTCCTCCATCCGCCAGCCAAGCGCCGGGAAGAGTCGTATGTCCACATAGGACGCTTCATGTGCCCAGTACTCGAAGAGCTCGCGCCGCTCGGCGAACATCGAGTCGAGGACGGTCCGGTCGTAGGGCCCCAGTCGACTGAAGATCGGTAGATAGTGTGAGCGGGACAGCACGTTCACCGAGTCGATCTGCAGAACCGCAATCCGTTCGATGACCCGTCGGAGGGTCCGAATGTCGACTCGACCTGTGGGCCGGCGATCGGCGAAGCCCTGTGCGGCCAGCGCGATCCGCCGCGCTCCCCCAGCGGTGACTCGTTCCATGACGGCGCAGACTACGACGAGCCCCTGACGTCCTTGTTCCCGCTGTGCGGCGCCGCCCCGTGGGTGCGCCTGGGACGGTGCCGGATTCCGCGGTCTGTCAGGCTGCATGGATGGCCGATGTGAATGTGCGCCCGGCGCGGCCTGCCGAGGCCGGCGAGGTCGCCCGGATCCAACGCGCGAGCTGGGGACGGGCGGGAACTGCGGTGGTTCCGGCCTCGGTCCTGGACCGGCTGGTCTCCGATGAGGTCGTGTCCCGATGGGCGGACACCATCCAGGCGCCCCCAACGCCAGGACATCATGTGCTGGTCGCCCGAGAGCGGGACACGATCGTCGGCATGGTCGCCTTCGGGCCGGCGGAGGAGGCCGACACCCCGGTCGAGAATGGCCCAAAGGAGATCGCCACCGGGCAGTCCGACATCGGTCCGAGGGGTGAGATAGCCACCCTGCTGGTCGAGCCGCGTTGGGGCAGACGCGGGCACGGAAGCCGATTGCTAGCGGCCACCGTCGACATGGCTCGAACCGACGGGGTGGTCCAGCTGATCACCTGGGTACCTGAAAATGACGTCACAGCGCGAACCTTCTTCGCCTCCGCGGGCTGGGCGGAGGCCGGCTGCATCCGCACGCTGGACGCCGACGGAACGCCGCTGCGCGAGGTCTGCCTGCACACCTCTATCGACGAGGAAGCAACCAGGCCCGCGGGCATGTCCCCGGATGGCCCGGAATGAGCTTCACCGGCTTCCCCGAACGCGCACTGATCTTCTACGAGGGCTTGGAAGTGGACAACTCCAAGACCTACTGGACCGATCACCGCGCCGTGTACGACGACTGCGTCAAAGTGCCGATGGAGCAGTTGCTGGCCGACCTCGTGCCTGAGTTCGGTGGGGCCAAGTTCTTCCGCCCGTACCGCGACGTTCGCTACGCAAAGGACAAGACGCCGTACAAGACACACGCTGCGGCGGTGGTCCACCGGCCCGGTGGTGGGGCCCTGTACCTGCAGTTCTCGGCGGCCGGGCTGTTGCTCGGTGGCGGCGCCTATCACCCGGACTCGGCCCAGGTGCAGCGGATGCGTCAGGCCATTGCCGACGACCACCTCGGGCCTGCGCTGCAGGACGAGCTCGCCCGGCTACGCAAGGCTGGTTGGGACATCGGCGGAAACCCGATCAAGACCCGTCCGCACGGGTACGACAACGACCATCCACGCCTGGACCTCCTGCGTTTCCGGGCATTGAGTGCTTCTCATGACTATGGGGACCAGCCGTGGCTGGCCACCCGTGACGCCCTGTCCCGGGTACGCCGGGGCTGGCGCCGGTTGGCACCGCTCAATGACTGGATCGCGACCCATCTCGGCTCAGCCGCCGCCCCGATTCGCTGACCTGCGGCAACCGTCCGGTCAGGCATCCAGCAGCGGGTCGAGACCTACGGTGAGTCCGGGATGCGCGGCCACGTTGCGGACCGCGAGCAGCACGCCAGGCATGAAGGAGTTCCGGTTCAAGGTGTCGTGCCGGATCGTCATCGTCTCGCCGTCCGTGCCGAACAGGATCTGCTGATGGGCGAGCAGTCCCGACATTCGCACCGAATGGATCCGCACTCCGTCGACGTCCACACCGCGGGCATCGATGTCCTCCTGGCGGGTGGCATCTGGCATGTCGGCCAAACCGGCGGTGCCGCGGGCCTCGGCAATGAGTTGGGCGGTCCGGAAGGCCGTGCCACTCGGCGCATCGATCTTCTGCGGGTGGTGCATCTCGATGACCTCGGCGGAATCGAAATACCGCGCGGCCAGAGCGGCGAAGCGCATGGACAGCACCGCCCCGATCGCGAAGTTAGGGGCGATCAGCACGGCGAGTTCGGGCTTGGGCTCCAACCACTGGCGAACGGTCTCGATCTTCTCGTCGTCGAACCCTGAGGTGCCCACGACGCAGTGGATGTTCTGGTCGATGCAGAACCGAATGTTGTCCATCACCACGTCTGGCCCGGTGAAGTCCACCACGACATCGGCAGCTGCATCGGAGACGTTGAACAACCAGTCTCCTGCATCCACGTTGGCCACCAGTTCGAGGTCCGGCGCCTCGTTCACCGCCTGACAGACCTGCGCGCCCATCCGTCCGCGACCGCCGAGTACGCCGACCCTGATCAATTCGCCCAGCGGCTCACCCGTTGTTTGCGCCCCGATCTGGCTCATGGGCTGCACCATAGTCGGATGTCCCCGTCACCTTCCGTGCTGCTCGCAGCGGACAAGTTCAAAGGCTGTCTGAGTGCGGCCGACGTGTGCGCGGAGCTGCGAACGGGCCTGCTGCGCGCAGCACTGCCGGTCGAGGTCGTGCTGCGTCCGGTTGCTGATGGCGGCGACGGCACGCTCGACGCAGCACTGGCGGCGGGGTTCGAGCCACGCGACGTAGCGGCTGCCGGGCCGCTCGGGGAGCCGACTACAGCCAGGATCGGGGTCCGCGGAAAAACGGCGTTGATCGAGCTGGCCGAGATCTGCGGTCTGGCCCGGCTTCCTGGCGGAAAACCCGAGCCCATGCAGGCCTCCACCTACGGACTGGGCCTGGCGATGAAAGCGGCGATCGACCTCGGGTATCGAGATCTGGTCATCGGCATCGGTGGCAGCGCGTCCACCGACGGCGGAATGGGCGCCGCCGCCGCGCTCGGCACGCGGATCCTCGATCACGAAGACTCGCTCGTACGACCGTGCGGGGCAGCCCTGAGGAAGGTGGCCCGCGTCGACCTCGATCCCATGCTCGACCGCCTGGCCGAGGTCACGATCGTCGTCGCCAGCGATGTCCGCTCACCCTTGACTGGTGAACAGGGCGCCGCTGCGGTGTTCGGGCCGCAGAAGGGCGCCAACCCTGAGCAGGTTTGCGTGCTGGCGGCCGGACTGGAGCAGTGGGCAGCAGTCCTGCAGCACGCCACCGGCGTCGACGTCCGTTCACTCCCCGCCGGGGGTGCGGCCGGCGGCGCAGCCGTACCGTTCCTGGCCACCGGTCGCGCCCGGGTCGTCTCCGGGGCGCAGTTGGTCCTCGATCTGACCGGGACCCGGCAGGCCATCGACGGTGCCGATGTCGTGGTCACCGGCGAGGGCAGATGGGACGGCCAGACCAGCGCAGGCAAGGCCCCACATGCGGTGCTCGAAGCCGCACACCGGGCCGGGAAACCGGTGATTGCGGTTGCCGGCAGTTTCGCTTCGAATGTGGATCTCAGCGCAATGTCGGCCTGGTACTCGCTCACTGACCTCGCGGGCGCCGGCGGTGATCCGTTCCGCGATGCTCGAATCCTGTTGCAGGACGTCGGCCGGTGGATAGGTGACGGCTTGACATGACGTCGCGATCATGGAGCTGGGACAAGTCGACCTCGGCGAGTCGCGGTCACAGCTCCATGATCGCGGACATCTAGGCGTCGACGAACGTGCTGAAGTCGTGATCGGCGAAGGGCCCGACCACCGATAGGCACAATGGACCGGCGAGCATGTCGGCGGCGATGTCGGCGACGTCCTGGACGCTGACGGCGGCGACGTCATCGAGCACCTCGGGCACACTTCGGTACTCCCCGAAACTGAGCTCGCCCTTGGCGATCCGGCTCATCCGTGATCCGGTGTCCTCCATGCCCAGGACCATGCCACCGCGTATCTGACCCTTGGCTCGACCGACCTCTTCAGCCGACAAACCCTTGACCGCGACACGATCGAGTTCCTCGCGGATGAGATTCAGCACCTCGTCGACGTTGCGCGGAGCGCACCCGGCATAGACGTTGTAGGAGCCCATGCCGGCGTAGTGCGAGACCGAGGACCCGACGCTGTAGGCCAACCCGCGTTTCTCCCGGATCTCCTGGAACAGCCGGGAACTCATGCCACCACCGAGTCCTGCGTTGAGCACGGCCAGGGCGTACCTGCGCTCGTCGTGGCGGCCGGGGGCGAAGCCGCCGAGCAGGATGTGCGCCTGCTCGGTCGGCCGGTCGATCAGGGCGACCACCTGAGCCGGAGTCGTCGGCCCCATGTCGCCGTGACGAATCGGGTCGGGGTCCACGTCGTCAGAAAGTTGATCGGCGAAGGCCCTGCGGACAAGTCGCAGAACCTCCGCGTGGTCGACGGCACCGGCTGCCGCAACGACCATCGACTGTGGTCGATACCGGCGCCGGTAGTAGCCGGCGATCTGCGTCCGGCTCATATCGGTGATCGACTGCGTCGTACCGAGGACCGGGCGTCCGAGCGGGGTACTTCCGAAGAGTGCCTCGCTGAACAGGTCGTAGACCGCATCCCCCGGCTCGTCGTCGCGCATGGCGATCTCTTCGTGGATCACGCCACGTTCGTTGTCCACGTCGGCGCCGCGAATTATGGTGTTGGTGACCAGGTCTCCGACCACGTCGACGGCCAGCGGCAGATCACTGGCCAGCACTGTCGCGTAGTAACAGGTGTGCTCCTTGGCGGTGAACGCGTTCAACTCACCACCCACGGCGTCCAGTTCCGAGGCGATCTGCAGGGCACTGCGGCGACGGGTGCCCTTGAACAACAGGTGTTCCAGGTAGTGCGAGGCACCGGCCAGCGGCGGTGTCTCGTCAGCGGAGCCGACTCCGACCCAGATGCCCAGTGATGCTGAGAGCATCGACGGCAT